>NZ_JAWRXI010000004.1:0-376523 GCF_046535075.1 Brevibacillus sp. SIMBA_040 | reverse complement strand
CCTGTTCAATACAGAGATCATCTTCTTGGAGCTGCCTAGACTTTTTAAAAGTGTCCTTTACAAAGGGTACATTTTAAGGTGGTTTTGCCTCTTTTTTGCTGCCTGAGCAATATAGCAGCAGTCTAGTGAGAGGCATCTCCACCCACTCCAATCGCTGCTGTATGTAAAATCGCATGGCATTTTTTCTCCTGAGCGTTTGTAAGTTCGCGTTCTTAGAAGATGGGCAGTTAAAATATGGTAAAATGAATGAAGGAAAGACGGAGGTGAAAGAAAATGAAACGACTTTTGCTCTTCAGTCTCATTTTTGTCATTAGTTTCATGACTGCTGCTTGTACAAGTAAACCTACAGTTGAGCTAGTTCATGTGTCCGCGGAGATCTTCACAGAGAAATCTATACAAAGGGGGATCATGGATGGAAACCAGTTAATCAAATATGTCCCCCCGACAGTTCTTTCTTACAAATTCGTCGTTAAAAACATGAGCAACCAAAAGATAGGTGATAGGAAGAAGCCGGTCAGGTTCAAACTCGAACCTAGTGATGAGCTCATCTCAGCATTAAGAAAAACAGTTGGGTCAAATGCGATGGATTTCGAAAAGATGGATGGTGGCTATAAAATGGATGGTGAGATTGTCAGCAACGGGACGGCAGAATATTCCATCTTTTATGAATTAGGAACTGAAGAGGATTTAGGCTCTTATCAACAAATTCCTCTTTTGCCCCCCAAAGAAAAAATGGTTGAACTACAAAACAAAAAGTTTGACGCCATATTGATTCTTACGGTTGGCGAAGAAGAATTCGCTCTTTTTGACCTACGGACATATGCCAAGGGATTGCCACAGGAAGTCCAGCAGAAAATGGAACAGGAACTGGGAATCCAAATGGTCGTTCCTGTGTTGGATTATTATCAGGTTAAATTTGCTGAGGTTATGTATCCTCCCATCGTGAATAATGAAGTGATAGGAGATCGGCGGGTCGCAACGGTCGTCTATACAGATCAAAAAGGACCACTCATCGAATTGAGCAGCGAGCAGAAGGAGAATCTCGAAAAAAAGCAGAGAAGGAAATTTTATTACGGAGAGTATGAAGGTAAGCCATTGATTAGGATGGAGATCAGCAACGAGAAAAATTCGCTTGCTGATGCGAAGGTTCAACAAATTGAAGGTGTAGAGGTCGAGTACTCTTTCAAAGAAGTCGAATCTGGAAATTACGGTTTCTATTCCTTTCAAGTCGGTAAGGGTTCATACTTCATCACCTTTCAAATAAACGATAGATTTACAGAAAAAGATGCGGTCGATTTTATTCGGCGTATTCTTAACAGTCAGAAGTAAATTCCATATAGATTTTAAATGAAGGAGGAACGAGATGGATACATGGATTGAAGAGTACAGTCGAGGATACAAAATGCTGCTGGAAGCCATCGAGGGGTTGACTGAAGAGGAGCTTCGGTTCAAGCCTGCACTGGGAAAATGGAGTATCCACCAAATTCTTATTCATGTAACAGATTCCGAGATCTTGTCGACACATCGGATGAGAAAGGTCTTGGCGGAGAAAGAGGCGTTTCTGTATTCGTTTGACCAGGACTCATGGGTGAATGAACTGGGGTATGATCAGCTGGATCGCGAGGAGCATCTACGTCTCTTCCAATCGCTGCGCAACAGTATGCTGCCCATTTTGAACAATCTGACACCACAGCAAGCCGAGCGGGTAGGGGTGTATCCCGATGGTGCGCGGTTTACTTTCAAAGAGTTGCTGGAATATCGCGTCCAGCATGTGCGTGATCACCTAGCCCAGATTGAGCGGGTGAGGGAGGCGTATCGGCAGGGGCGCTAAATGATTTAGTAGCAATCTAATGTGGATCAATAACTATACAAAGTAATAAATAAGGGCTACCTATCGGGGTAGCTTGTTTTATTCATCTAGCGGGTAGGAGATCTGCGCTTGGAAAGCATCACCAACGACACAACGAAAAAAGGCTTCGCCAAAAAATCAGCGAAGCCAACTAGCCTACTAATCTTAATTCCCGTTCATTCGTTCCAGTGCCCCGTGAACGATTTTCCCTTTAAACATGACCGCAGCACGTCTGGACCTTCTGGCCACTGCCTCAGCGGAGCAGGAGCTTTCGGCAAAAACAATGCTCGCCTCATCGCCAACCTTCGGCCAAGCCCGGTTTCCTTCCTTATCCAGAGTCGTTTTCCCTCCTGTAATAAAGAACAGGGATTGGACAAGAGAGCGCTCGTCTACCCAGCGATAGCGCTCGACAAGTCGATTCAGCTTCTCCAGCATGTCACCTGTTCCGTACGGTGACCAAGAATCGTAAAAGCCATCGTAGCCGAGTGCGACACGTACACCTTTTTCATGCAGGATCGGTACAGGTGGCATCGCCCGGTTGATCGGAACGGTCGTCATGATCATCGCGCCAAGACGAGACAAACGCTCAGCCATTTCCGTACTTTCTTCCACAGAGACATCGCCGAGTGCAAATGCATGGCTGATCGCCATTCGGTTCTGCCAGCCAGCTTCCTCTGTCAAATCGAGAATGCGCTTGATCGTATAAAAGCCGAGTGTGCCCGGATCGTGCAGGTGAATATCGACATCTGCATTTGCTTCTACCGCGATGTCCATCATTTCGCGCAAGGAGCCTTCCAGCTCGTTATCAATACCGGCTGGGTCGAGTCCGCCGACCAGTGTCGCGCCTTCCTTCATCGCTTGTCTCATCAGGGAGCTGGCTTGTGTACGCAATAAGCCTTGCTGCGGGAATGCTACGATCTCATAGGTCATCCGGTCACTGTAATTTTCCAGTGCAGTGCGGACACCTTCCAGGTTTTTCAGACCGATATACGGATCGATATTGACGTGGGTTCTGACGTGTGTGGCACCGCCTTGAAGCAGCCATTGCAGCATGGCTTCAGCCCGCTGAGTGGTGGTCCCTGTTATGGCAGGCATTTCTGTTGCCTCAAACTCCAAACGATCGATCAGCTTTTTCGGAGGGAGACAAGACTTCCATGTAGCACCTGCATACGTTTTATCCAGGTGATTATGCTTCTCCACAAAAGAGGGAAGGGCCAGCAACCCTTTTGCGTCTTCAGTGGGCAGAGTCGTGTCCAGTGGCTCATTAGCGGATGCGATTTGCATGATTTTGCCGTCTTCAATGCGGAGATGACAGATTTCGGTTAACGTATGAACGACTCCATCATGTCCAGTCTCAAACCCGCTGTCCAAACGAACATTGGTTAACCAGAAAGCGTGACTCACAAAAAACCAGTCCCTTCTCTTTGTTTTCTTAATTGTAGTGAATATTTCGAACAATAATTTTCAGCATCTTTACTTGTTTTTGCATGATCTTTACGTATTGCCAGGAATGTTGTTTGTTTTAGAAAAACAATATCGATGCTTTAGCAAGATGAGCGACCGCGATTAGCGGAAAGTTTTTATGCGTTACGGAATTTTTAAGAAAGGATGCTATTTCAAAGCGGACTCTTAAAATTTCCTAACGTTCTTAAAGTAGTAAAGATTGTGCAAATAGATGTAAAGCAATTGAAACTTATTTTACAGAATATTTCCTATAATGGGGGAGGATTCATACAGATAGGACTAAAGTGGATGAGAAGTACGGATAATCTCGCAATGCGAAAAGGGAGGTAGCGCATGAAAAAGAAAATAACGGCTAAATACGTGATTGGCTTTGATGGGGAGGATCACATCATTATTCGCGATGGTGAGGTCGTATACGAGAACGATACGATTTTGTTCGTGGGTCATGACTATGCTGGGGAAGTTGACGAGGTAATCGATGCAGGGAATGCGGTGGTCAGCCCGGGCTTTATCGATCTGAACGCGCTGGGAGATATTGACCATGACGTGGTTCATTTGGAAGCGGCGGCAGGTAGGAACAAGAATCTACTCTGGTCAGAGGACTACTATCGCAAAGGCTACCATGAAGTGATGACGCCGGAGGAAGAGGCGTTCAAATCGCTTTTTGCTTACAGCCAGTTGATTTTGAACGGGGTTACAACAGCGATGCCGATCACTTCGGTCTTCTACAAGCGCTGGGCAGAAACGTATGAGGAGCTGGCAGCGGCTGCCGATCATGCAGGGCGACTGGGTTTGCGTATGTACATGGGGCCGAGCTATCAGTCCGGGATGCGTGTAGTCAAGGCAAACGGCGAAATCGAAGTACTCTGGAATGAAGCAGAGGGCCAAGCAGGCTTGGAGCGTGCTGTGCAGTTCGTAAAAGATTTCGATGGTGCACATAACGGCTTGATTCGCGGGATGCTGGCGCCTGAGCGCATCGAAACACAAACACCGGATAACCTCATCAACACCAAGCGCTACAGCGATGAATTAGGTTGCCCGATTCGTTTGCATGCGGCACAAGGCAGCTATGAATACAACGAAATGTATCGTCGTCATAACAAATCCCCTGTACAATTTTTGCATAGCATTTGCTTCTTAGGCAACAAAACAGCTATTCCACATGCACACTTTATCCCCGGCTATAGCGAAGCTACGATCGGAGAAGGTGACGACCTCGCTCTGCTTCAGGAAACAGGAACGACGGTCATTCACTGTCCACTTGTGATTGGACGCCACGGTTCTGCACTTGAATCATTTGCCCGTTATAAAAGAAACGGAATCAATATCGCCATCGGAACAGATACGTTCCCGCCTGATTTCATCCAAAACATTCGGACGGCCAGCATGTTCTCACGGTTACGGGAAGGCGATGTAGCCGATTCCAGCTACGCGGACATTTATCGCGCAGCGACGCTGGGTGGAGCGCGTTTCCTAGGGCGTGATGATCTGGGAAGACTGGCACCAGGAGCAAAAGCAGATATCATTGCCATTGATCTGGATGGCTTCCATATGGGTACGATTGATGATCCAATTCGCTCGCTCATTATGTCCGGCTCAGGTCGTGACGTAAAGCTTTCGATTATCGCGGGTCGTACAGTCATGAAGGATCGCGAGCTGCCAGGTGTAGATCTGGAGGAAGTGAAAGCCAAAGGACAGCGCTATTTTGATAAAATGCGCCTGGGCTATGTGGAAAGAGACTACCAACAGCTCGGAGCAGAGGAGCTGTTCACGCCTTCTTTCCATGTTGTAAAAAAAGGATAAGCAAACAGTAAAAAGGTAAAGGCACAATCTGACTGTAAGTAGCAGATTGTGCCTTTTGTATGTTCTTTCGTTCTATAATTTCGTAACTAATAGACTGAGCTTTTCTGCCATGTTCGCCAGCTCTTCCGTAGCAGAAGCCGTCTCCTGTGTACTCGCAGAGGTTTGCTCGGTCACAGCAGCAATGTTTTGAGAGGATTGCAAAATATCACTCGTTTGAGCAGACTGTTCTTCACAGCTTGCTGCAACTTCCGTAATTCGCTCAGCAGACTCATTTACATATTGGATGATTTCGGTAAAGGAATCGCCTGCCTTTGCAATGAGCTCATTGCCAGAGCGGACTGTTTCCACTGCGTCCTGTGTGCTTTCCTGCATCGTATGCACGAGCTGAATGATACCTTTTGTAGCTTCTCCGCTTTGGTTTGCCAATTTTCCTACAGAATCCGCTACGACAGCAAAGCCTCGGCCATGCTCACCTGCTCGCGCTGCCTCGATTGAGGCGTTTAGTGCCAGCAACTTGGTTTGATCCGCGATGTCTTTAATCGTCGTGACAATCAGGTCAATCTGCTTGGAATTATCCAACAGATGATGTACTTTATTCGAGATGTCCTGCATACCGACGAGTGCATTGCTCATCATTTTTCCGCCGTTCTCTGCAATGACAGACGTCCGATTTACCAATGTGCTCGTCTCTTCGATATTGGATGCGATTTGTCCGATGGCTTTATCCATTTGGTCAATCATCTCAGAAATGCTGTTGACCATGTTCGTTTGATGATGGGTACCCGTCGCTACCTCTTGAACACTCGCCGAAATTTCCTCAGATGAAGTGGCAACTGTTTGCGATGAGGCATTAATGTTGTCTGCTACAGTACGGATGTCGCGGAAAATGATGAATGCTAATACGATTCCGGCAATGATCGCAATGGCAATAACGATGCTAATGCTCAGTAATGCGTTTTGATAAATTTCTACAGACTCTGTCGTTTCTTGTGTCGCTCCAGTACTATTTAAATCCTTGAGCTTGATCAGCACCTGCTGCGACTCTTCCCATACAGGGGTAGCTTGCTTAATGGCTGCGATCGTCTTTTGCTGGTCGTTGCCTTTGGCTATTTCAACGATTTGAGGCAAATCTTTTTCAAATTCCTGCCACAATTGTTGAAACTCATTATAAAGCTGTCTTTCTTCGTCAGTTGCGATTAGCTTTTCGTAGCTTTGAGTAGCTTTTTGAATCCGATCGAGGAGCACTTGTATTTGGGAGTCCAGTTTGGCAATTTCGTTATCATCTGTTTCCAGACCGATCTGGTTAAGCAATCGTGGTACGTTTGTGCCCAGTGCATTCGTCTCGCCGACCAGTGCTAGGCTGGGAACCCAATTGTCTTTGATTTCCGTAGACTGATCCCCCATTTTTTTCATTTGAAAAATGGAGATGCCTCCGATGATAAGAAGTAAAACTAATAGGCCGATGAATCCGAACAAAACCTTTTTCTTGATGGTCACAGTGATTTCCCCCAGGGTGATTTGGTATTCTGCTGATGGTTAAATACCCTCAATCCGGGGAGTTGAAACTTGATAAATATTTCCATTTGGAGTTAAAATTTGTGGGTTATTTGCATCGAGATCAGTGCTATTTCCGCATAAATCCGCCCTCGGAATGAATCACTTGCCCCGTAATCCAAGCTGCCTCCTCACTTGCTAGAAAAGCAACCAACCGTGCGGCATCCTCTGGCAAGCCGATCCGTCCAAACGGGCTTCTTTTCAAAAGGATTTGCTTGAGTTCCTCCGACATCCAGCCTGTATCGGTGGGACCAGGATTGACAGCATTCACAGTTATTCCAATCGGGGCGACCTCTGCAGACAGTGTCAGTGTGAGTGCTTCGACCGCGCCTTTTGTAGCAGCATAAGCGATCTCGCCTGGCATCGGACCTTTTGCTTGACCAGAAGTCAGGTTGATGATTCTGCCTCCCGAGCCTTTGGAAAAACGACGGGCAAACTCAACACTAAGCATGGTCGTCGCACGAACATTGATCGCATAATGACTGTCGAGGCTCGTGCTGTCCAATACCGTATAGCCGTCGCTTGTGGAGAAGCAGGCATTGTTTACTAAAATGCTGGGATCACCTAGTTTCATTTTCACTTCATCCAGCACAGTGAGATAGGCATCAGGTGCCGACAAATCTACTTCCAGGCACTCGCAGCACACGCCCTGCTTCGTTATTTCCTCCCGCAGGAGTCGTGGTTCATCCAGATCAATTCCCCAGGGCATAGATTGATCGTACTTGCTCCAGTATGTGAAGAAAATATCAACTCCGTCTTTAGCTAGAGCACGGCAGATGGCAGCACCGATTCCCTGCGTCCGACTTGCTCCTGTAATGATGGCGATTTTGTTGGACTTCTTTTCGAAAAGCTGTTTGTGAGCGGTCATATGTACCTCCCAAAATTGTGATGGTGATGAAGCAAGGGAGAGAATTTTAAGAGACGGGTGTAAGAAATAAGTGTCCGAAAATGAAGTAGGAAAAGAGGAGGATAAAGCAAATACCAGATACAATAAAATTCCATTTCCTTTGCTTAAATAATCCAAGGAGCAGGGACGTAAACCCAGCCGTCCCTAATAGAAACGGAACGATAATCAACCACAGATTATTGATGATGATGCTGTTATCCACTCTGTACACAAAGATCCCTCCTACACAATGAATGGATGTAATGACGTTGTGCGATGTGTAAAAAGCGCCGCTCATCACGATTGACAAGCAAAACTGATTGGGTTGTTACTACACTAGCATAGCATGAGCGAAACGGGGGGAAACAATTTTTGAATGTTTGTGAACCAAAATAGGACTTGAGGTGAATAGAGAGAGAAGGAATTCGAGGAGGGTTATGCAAGTGAAGGAAAACGATTTTGAACAGCTTGTACAACCACATCTTGGCACGGCTTTTCGAACAGCTTTTCTGCTCATACATGATTATCATCTGGCCCAGGATGCAGTCCAGGAGGCGTTGTGGGAGGCTTATCAATCTCTTTATCGGTTTGACGAACGAAAAGGGACCTCGTTTCGGGCGTGGTTCATGAAAATCGTAACGCATCGCACCTTGAATCTGATCCGGCGCAAGCAACCAACAACACAGATTAGTCCAGATACTGCCGAGGGCGGGCCAAGCCCGTTGGAAAGCATTTTGCAGCAAGAAACCGAACAGCAAATATGGAGCGCTATTCAGACGATGAAGCCGGTGCATCGGTCGGCAGTTGTCCTGTATTACTACGGTGACTTCAGTATTGCGGAAATTGCCAAAATGCTTGGTGTGTTCGAAGGCACAGTAAAATCACGACTGCATAAGGCGAGGCAGCTGATCGGTGAAAGGATGAATGAGGAACGAGGGGTACGAGGAAGCGCAGAGATGGGAGTGATCGCAAATGACTAAGCTTGACCAGCAAATCTCACAAACGTTAAAAAAGGTGGCAGATGAGCAAGGCATCCCTTCTTTTGAAATTCCAAGTGAGCGTGCAGTTCTTGCAAGTCGCAAGCGTGATTCTCGCTTTTCTGGCTTGCTGCTTTTTCCGGCGACAGTGATAATCGCGCTCTTTCTGATCATTGCGCTAGGAACACAGGTTTCTCCAAGCATCGCAGCGTATATGAAATCATTATTTACAGAAGAAGGCTTGGACGAAGGACTTCAGCAAGCTGCAATAAAAGGATTCTCTCAAGCAGTAGGGGCGTCTTCAACAGACCAGGGCATTACACTAGAGATTATGGAAGTGATGGTGGATTCTGTACGAATCAATATCATTTATCGGTTGGTGGATCAGACGGGTAGCGTGCTTTCGCCAGATCAGCTCGATTCCTATGATTTGAAAATTACCAATCCTAGTGGCGAGTCTGTGCAAAATAGCTATTCCACAAGTCTGCGATACGAAAAAGAATATGGTTACCTGAGGGTCAGTAATGCAATAGAGACAAGTCATCAGAAGCTTATATTGCGGCTAGACACAACGCAAATCGGTAAGACAAAAGGAAACTGGTCCGTTAGTGTTCCATTTGATATCACAAAATCTACTGTTGCGACGACTATCATCCCTCTCGATAATACGTATGTTACTCCACAAGGGCTGCAAATCAAGCTGAAGGGAATAACCCATTCACCGACGGCAACTCGTCTGGAGTATGAAACGACATGGACGAAGGAGACAATTAAAAAACTTGAGGGAGAGAGTGAAATGCTCGTAGGAAAGACAGAAAAACCGAGAAGGATTCGTGATGTCCCTTTTGAGCATAAACTTACATTCCGAATTGAACGTGAGAAAGACGGAGTTGTAGCTGGCGAAGTCAAGTCTTTGTCTGCGGGAGCACATGGGAAAGAGCTAGGACATTTATCCCGTCAAGATGTCTACGAACCATTCATACCAGGCGAAAAGTATTGCTTGGTTCTGGATGCGATCACCAAAGCAGAACCATTTGAGTTGTCCATTTCTTTTGATCCGAAGCAAGTAGATAAAATACCAGTGAAAGCTACCAAAGATGGCAATGTGTTTCAAATAAGCTCGTATGGGACCGGAAAGAGAGATGACGGGATAAGCAGAAGTGAAGTTACAATTGACGCTTATGTACAGGGAATGATTCCCCATATCGATCCAAGGTTGTTGCTGTTAACAGATGACAAAGGCAGAACCTATCGCTTCAAAGGTGCTTCCCATGAATATTTTGAAACAGATGAAAAGGGGCGCAAGCATATGCAGGCGATACTGAGAGTAGAAGAACTGATCGAACCCATTCCGAGTAAGCTCACTCTCAACTTCTACGGTATCCCAAAACGCTATACAAATCTCGACTGGCGCGTACCTTTGCTCACTTCCGCAGCAGTAGAAAAAGCAAATGTAGAAGCCAGAAAATAGGAGCATACAACAAGAAGCTGCTTGCATCAGGCAGCTTCTTTCTTCTTGCATTTATTCGTCTACCTGCTTCATTGGCGTTCCTGTTTTCAGCCCGGCAAAATAAGAAACGACATACTCGCGGAATGTTTGTGCCGATTTGGACAAATAGCGGTCCTGAAGCCAAGAGAGCTGATACGTACGCTGACAGACCGGCTGATCAATCCGTATGGTTGGAAAAGAAGTGATTTTATCCCCGATCGATTCAGGAAAAAAAGCAATACCGATTCCGGTTCGGATAAAGTGGCTGACCGCCGAATGCTCGTCGACCTCACACGCGATATGGGGGGCAAAGCCGGCTTGACGGCAAAATTCATCGGTCATCGCACGGAATGGATTTCCTTCCTTGATACAAATAAATGGCTCGTTCGCCACCTCAGCAAGCGCAATGCTCGTGCGATTTGCCAAGCGATGCGCAGGCGGGACAGCGAGGACGATTTCTTCGGTCAGAAAGGATATCCCTGCAATGCCTTGAGATTCGATCGGGGGGAACGTGATGCAAAGATCTAATTCACCTGTAAGAAGCTGCTCGACCTTTTCTTCCGTGGAGGCTTGAGTGATGTGCAGCTGGACATCCGGGTGCTCGGCGAGAAACGAACCGATTAAGTCAGTAAAGCACTTATGTGTCGTCGTTGCCAAAAAAACGCGTCCACGCTCCATCCCGGCAAGATCAAGGACTTCCCGTCGACCATCCTCTAGCAAGGAGAGCGCAGCCTCAACCTTTTTCAAAAATGCTTTGCCAAATGTATTGAGCCGGATTTGTCGTCCTTTGCGTTCAAATAAGGGTACACCGAGGTCCTCTTCCAGGCGGGCAATGGTTTTGCTGAGGGCTGGCTGCGCGATACGCAGCTCTTGGGCAGCTTTTGTCATGTGCTCCAAATGCGCTACCTTGCGAAAGTAGTGAAGCTGTAGCAGTTCGATTTTTCTCACCTCCTGCTTGCTTATATACTAAAGTATATCAGTTAATAAAGAATCATGTATTTTTTATTATCAGTGGCAGTGAGTACAATGAAAATCACAAACCACAAAACAGCGAAAGCGTAGTCTTAAATGGAAAAAAGTAGTCTTCATTAGCAAAAAGAAGAATGGGGGATTTTTATGAGAGCGGCAGGATTTTTTGCATACGGCAGCCCAAATGTACTCCAATCCATCGAGGTTCAAGCGCCGCAGGCTGGGCCTGGTGAGGTGAGGGTACGAGTTAAAGCAGCGGGGGTACAGCCGTTTGATTGTGCAGTGAGGAGCGGCTGGACGCCACCAGGTGCGACCGTACAGTTTCCGCAAATAGTGGGAAATGAATTCGCGGGAACGATTGATCAATTGGGAGACGGTGTCACCGGCTTTACAATCGGGCAGGAGGTGCTCGGCTATCGTATGCTGGGATGCAATGCAGAGTACGTCGTTGTCGGATGGGAGCAGATTGTCCTCAAACCTGAGTCCATGCCATGGGAGGTAGCAGCATCCCTGTCTGCCTCAGGCCAAACGGCGCACACAGCGATGGAAGAGCTCGGGGTGGGGAAAGGGGATACCGTGCTGATTCACGGGGCGGCAGGCGGAGTCGGAACCGTTGCGGTGCAGATTGCCAAATCTCTCGGAGCAACTGTCATTGGTACAGCGAGCGAGGCCAATCACGAATACCTCCGCACGCTTGGGGCTATTCCCGTTCGCTACGGAGAGGGTTTGCGTGAAAGAATCAAGCAGCTGGCACCAGAGGGTGTTGACGTGGCCTTTGATGCGGCAGGTGACGAGGCATTGCGTGTTTCTCTGGAAGTAGCCAAGAGCAAAGACCGCATCGGAACGATTGTAGCCTTTGAGCTGGCAGCCAGTCTCGGCATTCGCAGTATCCGCAGCAAGCGTTCTGCGGCACGATTGCAGGAGCTCGTCAACCTGTATGTCGCGGGTCAGCTAAAACTGCACGTCAGGAAAACATATTCACTCGAACGGGCGGCAGAAGCTCACGAAGAGATGGAGAGAGGTCACGGATGCGGAAAAATCGTGATCCTCATCGACTAGGACATCTCTCTATCGCTTCCTCCGAAAGCCTTTGCCAGAAGCTTTACCCCTGTACGGATTTCCTCCTCCGCAAGTCCGCCAAAGCCAAGTAAAACCGTAGCGGGCAGCGCCCATTCCGGCGACAGCGCGTAGACAGAGGTAGGATATACCTTCACGCCGGTGTTTTCTGCTGCTCGCACCAATTCGGCCTCATCCATACCGTTGCCAGGCTGCAGCAGTACATGCAAGCCCGATCCAGCCCCAATTACTTTAGCCGACGATGGAAAATGCGTCGTCAAGGCTTCGAGCAAAGCATCATGCTTCCGATGGTACAAGGTACGCATTTTGCGCATGTGCCGATCAAAATCGCCGGATTGCATGAAGAGCAGCAGTGCCTTTTGCAAAATGGGCGAGGCGAGCTGGTCGTAGCTGTGCTGCTTCTTCCAAAAGCGATCGAGCAGGGAAGGGGCCAGGACGAGATAGCTGAGGCGAAAGGCAGGGCCAAGTGCGCGCGTCATACCAATTTTCTTTTGTGCAAGCCGCCAGTTGGCTCCGGTTGTCCGACTGCCGAAGAGTTATACGATACATTGATGAAGCAAAACATTTACGTGCGCTACTATAAAAACCCGCGACTGCGCGATTATTTACGGATAACGATCGGAACAGATGCAGAGATGGATGCGGTACTTATGGCACTGGGGCAAATATTGGGACATAAGGGGAAGAAATGTGATGAATGAGTGAAACTTAGGCTAGCAATCATTCAAAATAGTTGCTATTTTAGTAACAATATGTAGTACTAGAGAAGTAGGATCTAATACCAAGGGAGATGTGGAAAATGGAGTGTCAGTTATCGATTGCCCTCGCAGAACAGAAAAAAGAGAAGCCAGCGACTGACAAGCTGGGATTTGGTGTACATTTTACCGATCATATGTTCACCATGGACTATACAGAAGGAAAAGGATGGCATGATCCACAGATCGTACCGTATTCCCCGCTTTCGCTTGATCCGGCAGCGATGGTGTTCCACTACGGTCAGGCCGTCTTTGAAGGACTGAAAGCTTATCGCAATAAGGAAGGCAAGGTTTGGCTGTTCCGACCAGATCAAAATTTCAAGCGTATGAATCGTTCTCTGGAGCGACTGAGCATGCCGTTAGTCGACGAGGAATTTATGGTCGACGCTTTGAAAAAGCTGGTGGCGACTGACAAAGATTGGATTCCAACAGAGAGCGGCATGTCGCTCTACATCCGTCCATTCGTGATTGCTACCGAGCCATGTTTTGGGGTTCGTGCTTCCCATACGTACAAATTAATCATCCTGTTGTCTCCAGTAGGAGCGTATTATGCAGGTGGTATGAATCCAGTAAAAATTTATGTGGAAAACAACTACGTCCGTGCGGTTAGAGGCGGTACAGGTAACGCCAAAGTAGCAGGCAACTATGCGGGTTGCCTGAAAGCACAGGTTGAAGCAAAAGAAAAAGGCTATGAGCAGGTATTGTGGCTCGATGGCGTGGAAAACAAGTACATCGAAGAAGTCGGCAGCATGAACGTATTCTTCAAAGTAAAAGGCGAGGTGTGGACGCCTGCCTTGAACGGAAGCATTCTGGAGGGTATTACGCGCGATTCTACCATCGCTCTTTTGAAGGACTGGGGCGTACCAGTGATCGAGAAGCGGATTTCAATAGAGGACCTGTATACAGCATACACCAATGGTGAGCTGGAAGAAGCATTTGGTACAGGCACAGCGGCAGTCATTTCACCAATCGGAGACTTGAACTGGAATGGTCACCAAATGATCATTAACGGCGAGAAAACCGGTGAGCTGACCACGAAACTGTATGAGACCATGACGGGTATCCAGTATGGTGAAAAAGAAGACAAGTTCGGTTGGTCTGTTCCTGTAACTGAATAAAGCATATAGCAAATCATAGGCACGGCTTTCTCTACTGAAGAGAGGGCCGTGTTTTTTTGTACAGGTCACTAAATATCAGACTGAAATATAACGAGCTAAATGAAAAATAGTAAAGATATTGCAAAGAGAGGTAAAGATCTTAGAAAGATAAAATGTTAGAAAATTGATAATATTTCTACAGTAATCATCTTTTCTCTATCTTCCACATAAAAAAGGGGGCATTAATCATGAAACGAAAACGATTACTTGGTTCTGTTCTCGCTTTGTCCCTCATGCTTGCGTCTGCTTTAACCGGTTGTTCTTCGGGACAACAGACAAGCGGAACAGGCACCGCACCAAACACAACGGCTCCTGCAGGGAATCAGGCGGCATCAGCTCCTGCTTCGCCGGAGGGAGGTACCCTCATCATCGCTCGTCTGTCTGATGCGAATAATTTGGACCCGCATTTCAGTACACAGATTAATTCCATGGCGGTTACGCAGCACAAGCTTTATGAGGGACTTGTCATGTTGGACCGAAACAGTGAGTACAAGCCTCTTCTGGCAACCGAATGGAAGCAGCTGGATGACATCACATGGGAGTTTACTCTTCGCGAAGGAGTCACCTTCCATGATGGGGCGCCATTTAATGCAGAGGCAGTGAAAAAGACAATTGACCGCATTCTCGACAAGGATCAGCCAACACCAAAAGCCAACATGTTTGGTATGATTAAAGAAGTGAAGATCAATGATCCGCAAAAAGTTCAAATCACTCTGCATTATCCGTTTGCAGGTCTCCTGTCTGTCTTGGCGAGTGCCGAGGGTGGAATCATCAGCCCCAAAGCGATCGAGCAGTACGGAAAAGATTTGGCAAAGCATCCGGTAGGAACAGGCCCCTTCACATTTGAATCGTGGACGCCTGGACAAGAAATCGTCATCGTCAAAAATGAAAACTACTGGGGAACAAAGCCAAAGGTGGACAAAGTCGTCTTTAAAACTATTCCCGAGGATGCGACGCGTGTCGCGATGGTTGAAGCAGGAGAGGCGCATGTTGCGGAGCAGCTTCCTGTAACCGAGCTGGAGCGTGTACAAAACTCCACAAGCATGTCTTTGGGCCGCTTTGAATCATTCGCCGTCGATCATATCGGTATGAATGTCACACAAAAGCCGTTTGACGATGTACGTGTTCGCCAAGCCATTGCCCATGCAGTAGACAAGGAATCGATTATCAAAGGCGTTTACAATAATGTAGGGAAAGTAGCGATCTCTTCCCTCGGTCCAAAAGTAATCGGGTACAGCCCGAATATCAAAACACCCGAGTACGACCTAAACAAAGCGAAGCAGCTGCTGACGGAAGCAGGCTATGGCAACGGCTTTAAGGCGACCATTTATTTAAATGATAACAAAGCGCGTATCAATGTTGCCGAGGTGCTGCAATCTCAGCTCAAAGGAATCGGTATTGATTTGCAAATTCAAGTCATGGAATTCGGTGCCTATCTGGATTTGGCGGCAAAAGGCGAAGCCCAAATGTTTATCAGTGGCTGGGGGAATGCAACGGGAGACGGTGACTACAACCAGTACAATCTGTTCCATAGCACATCAAAAGGCGTTCCCGGCAACCACTCCTTCTACAGCAATCCTAAAGTCGATGCCTTGATTGAAGCAGCACGAAAAGAAAAAGATCCCGAAAAACGCAAGGATATCTACGCCGAGGCACAACAAATCGAGATGGATGAGGTCCCGCTGCTTCCATACCGCAGCAGTGAAAACCTCGCGGCTATCGCGAAAAATGTGGAAGGCGTCTACATTAGTCCGTCAGGCTATATCGAAGTAAACGACATCACCATTAAATAGCAGAAAAAAAGAAAAGGCTTCCTCCACGATTATGGAGAGAGCCTTTTTGACGTCCACAGCCAATTCCTATACAAATCTGTACATCAGCACATCATCTATATATTCATTTTCACTCACCTTGAATTCCTTCACCTTACGCCCTTCCTCAACAAATCCCATCCTTTTGTACAACGCAATCGCGCGATGATTCGTAGATAATACACCCAAGCTTACTTTTTCGATCAGCGGATGCTGCTCGGCCCAAGCCAACAGCTCTTGCAACAACACCTTACCCAATCCCTTGCTTCGGAAATCTTTCGAGATCATCATCATTATCGAGCCCGTATGCGCCAGTCGCTTACGATTAGGCGAAGAAAAACCAATCACACCAACAATCTCACGCTCCAGCTCCCATATTGCAGCTGCATCCTCCAGACGAACAGGACGAATCAACGTATTGCCATTTTGCACTACCGACATTCCTATCACCTCATGACTCTCGTTATTCATTAGTAGATTCCACAGTATAGGCGAATTGCCTTCTTTCTTACGTTATTCTGCCAATAAGCGAAGCGACATTGGCAGTTCTTTGTCCCTGTCGCCAAGTGGAAGTACAACGGCTGGTGAGAGGAAACCGGAGAAAAAAGCGAAGGTCTTTGGAACACAGCCGAGGCGTAGGGGAAAAAGGGAAACACGCCCTTAAGCGTCCACCCCTGAGACACTTTCAGTGTCGGCTACTTTGGACGCGGTTTCCCTTTTTCCCCGGAGCCGTGCAGTCAATCCCCCGCGCAAGTGTTCCAAGTACCTGGAGCGTTTTCTCCGGTTTCCTCTCCTCCCCAACAGCCCGTCCTACTGAAACGCCCCCTTTGTTTAAAAATCTGAAAAAATAGTAAAGAAAGTGAAAATTCTAGTAAAGAGAGTGAAAAAATATTAGCTGAATAGTAGGTAAAATGAAACATGCGCGAATCGTTAAAAAATTTCAAATTAAGAAAGCGCAAACGAAAGAGGGGGACATCTACATGAAAAAGACGCGCTTTTTCCAAACGCTGATTGCCCTGACTGTTGCAGTTTCTGCCGCATTGGCAGGCTGCTCATCAGCGCCGCAAGCAGGAACAAATGCAAACACAAACGCATCAGGCCAAACAGGCACAGCTGCACCAGATGCAACCAAAAAAGCAGGAGGCACTCTCGTTATTGCCCGACTGTCAGATGCGAACAATCTAGACCCGCATTTCCTTACTCAAATCAACTCTGCTGCTATCATTCATCACAAAGTTTACGAGGGTCTCGTTCGCATGGACAAAGAAAGCAAATACGTGGGAGCACTTGCAACCGAATGGAAGCAGCTGGATGACGTGACATGGGAGTTCAAACTGCGCTCCGGAGTTACTTTCCACGATGGAACTCCATTTAATGCAGAAGCTGTGAAAGCGACGATTGCACGCGTCCAGGACCCGGCAGTTGGCTCCAATCGCGCCAATCTGTTTGAAGCAATCAAGGAAGTAAAAGTAGTGGATGACCAAACCGTTCAATTTATTCTTCACTATCCATACACACCACTCTTGTCTGTTCTCGCCAGTGCAGAGGGTGGCATCCTGTCGCCAAAAGCAATCGAGCAATACGGCAAAGAGCTGACCAAGCATCCAACTGGAACCGGGCCATACAAATTTGAATCATGGACACCAGGTCAGGAAGTCGTACTGGTGAAGAACGACAGCTACTGGGGTGACAAGCCGAAGCTGGACAAGGTCGTCTTTAAGACCGTTCCTGAGGATACTACCCGCCTCGCCATGGTAGAAACAGGAGAAGCTCAAGTAGCAGAGCAGCTGCCTGTAACGGAGGTAGACCGCGTACAAAACTCTGCTTCCATGACACTTGGCCGTTATGCTTCGTTCTCCAGCGAGCACATCGGAATCAATACGAAGAAAAAGCCGTTTGACGATGTGCGCGTACGCCAAGCGATTGCCTACGCGATCGACAAGCCATCAATCATCCAAGGTGTTTACAACGATGTTGGGACGGCGGCACATTCATCCGTTTCTCCAACAATGGTTGGCTACAGCCCGAATGTAAAAGACGCGAAATACGATTTGGAACAATCCAAAAAGCTGTTGGCTGAAGCTGGCTACGCAAATGGATTCAAAGCAACCATTTACCTCAACGACAACAAAGCACGTATCAACGTAGCAGAGGTTTTGCAACAGCAATTGAAACAAATCAACATTGACCTGGAAGTAAAAGTGCTGGAGTTTGGTGCATACATCGATGCAGCGACCAAAGGCGAGACTGACCTGTTCATCAGCGGCTGGGGTAATGCGACAGGGGATGCTGACTACAACCAGTACAACCTGTTCCATACCAAATCCCAAGGTGCTGCAGGTAACCACTCCTTCTACAGCAATCCAGAGGTGGACAAGCTGATCGAAGAAGGACGCAAGGAAAAAGACGAAGAAAAACGCAAGCAAATCTATGAAAAAGCACAGCAAATCGAAATGGACGAAGCAGCATTGGTACCATATCGCTACTCGGAAAACCTGGCTGCAATTGAAAAAGGCGTAGAGGGTGTATGGATCAGCCCGGCTGGTCACATCGAAGTTGATGATATAACCCTTCCATAAGACTGCACGATTAGCAGCATAGCGACATTCCTTTTTGGAAGCGAGCTATGCTGTTGCTCTTTACAAAAAAGAATCCATATAGAAAAAAGAAACATGGGGGCTAGAACATGAACAAGAACAAATGGGTGAATACGTTGCTTGTCAGTGTACTTGGCGTAGGGATTGTGCTTGCGGGATGTTCTTCGGGCAATGAACAAGGGACGAGCACCACTGTAGCTGGAACAGATCCTGCACCAAAAAATCAAACCTTGATCATCGCACGTCAATCTGATGCCAATAATTTGGACCCGCATTTTATTTCCGCCATCAATGCGGCAAGTGTCGTGCATCACAAGGTATACGAGGGCTTGATCGCACGCGACGAAAACATGGTGTTCAAGCCGATGCTCGCGACAGAGTGGAAGCAGCTTGATGATGTCACATGGGAATTCAAGCTGCGTGAGGGCGTAACCTTCCACGATGGCACACCGTTTAATGCAGAAGCAGTAAAAGCTACAATCGGACGTGTACTGGACGAAAAGGTAGGTTCTCCGCGTGCGAGTCAATTTCAAATGATTACAGAAGTAAAAGTCGTCGATGATTATACGGTACAATTCAAGCTGGCTTACCCATACTCTCCGTTGCTCTCGATTCTCGCCAACCATGAAGGCAGCATCATCAGCCCCAAGGCAATCGAGCAATATGGAAAAGATTTGTCCAAGCACCCAGTGGGAACCGGGCCATTTGTGTTTGAATCGTGGACACCGGGACAGGAAATCGTGCTAGTGAAAAACGATAAATATTGGGGCGAACCGATCAAATTCGACAAAGCTGTCTTTAAAGTTGTTCCAGAAGATACGACAAGAATCGCCATGGTTGAAACCGGAGAGGCGCACATCGCCGAGCCTTTGCCAGTGACCGAAATAGAGCGTGTGAAAAATTCAACACAGCTCGATCTGTATCGTACCGCAGGCTTAGGCACTGATTTTATTGGCTTCAATAATAAGAAGAAGCCTTTCGATGATGTGCGTGTCCGTCAGGCCATCAATTATGCCATCGAGACGGATGCGATTATTCAAGGTGTGTACAACAATATCGGAACAAGAGCGAATTCAGCAATGAGCCCAAAGGTTCTCGGTTACAGTGAGAGCTTGAAAGGCTACAGCTTTGACCCGAATAAAGCAAAAGCCCTACTAAAAGAAGCGGGTTATCCGAATGGCTTCAAAACAACAATTTGGACGGGTGATCGAAAAGAGCGAATCAATGCGGCTGAAGTCATTCAATCCCAGTTAAAAGGAATCGGCATTGATGTGGAAATCAAAGTACTGGAGTATGGTGCTTATCTGGATGCGGAGGACAACGGTGAAACTGACATGTTCATCAGTGGTTGGGGCAACGCTACTGGTGATGCTGACTACAACCAGTACAATCTGTTCCATTCTGCTTCCCTTGGAAAAGGTGGAAATACAACCTTTTACGTAAACACGGAAGTTGATAAACTGATCGAGCAAGGACGTCGTGAGCAGGACACGGAAAAACGGAAACAAATTTATGCACAAGCATTGCAGATTGAAGCAGACGAAGCGCCAATGGTTCCGATTCGCAATTTGGAGCACGTGGCTGCTGTCGGCAAAAATATCAAAGGTTTCTGGATCAGTCCATCTGGCTACATGATGATCAATAACATCACGATTCAGTAATCAGTACAGGAAGGAAGAAATGCGATGAATGAAAGCTTCTGGATCGCCAATGCCAGTCTGGAGTGCAGTTTTTCAGTGGAAGATGGCAGGGTGAATGGGACAAATACAGAGCGGTTTCATGTGTTTGTAACGGATGGACGCTTTGAGCGGATCGTTCCAGCCACACAACCGCTGCCAGAAGGAGAAGCGGTTTGGGATGCAGACGGTCTACTCATGCTTCCTTCGTTTAAAGAGATGCATATTCATCTGGATAAAACCTTTTATGGAGGCCCATGGCAAGCTGTTATACCAGCGCCCAACCGTTTTTTCAGGATTGAACAGGAACAGGAACTGTTGCCTCGTCAGCTGCCTGTTGCAAAGGAGAGAGCAGAAAAGCTTTTGCAGCTGATTCAATCTCACGGAGCTACACATGTGCGGACGCATTGCAACATTGACCCGGTCATTGGGCTAAAAAACCTGGAAGCGACCCTGCAAGCGCTGGAGACGTTTAGCGGGAAACTTTCCTGGGAAATGGTCGCCTTCCCTCAGCATGGCTTGCTGCGCAGCGATTCCGTCTCTCTGGTACGGGAAGCGATGAAGCATGGCGCGGGACTCGTTGGTGGTGTCGATCCGGCTACGTTTGACGACGATATCGAAAAATCGCTCTATACGATGATGGATATTGCGGTAGAAGCGAATGCGGACATCGATCTGCATTTGCACGAGCCAGGGCATCTTGGGCTGTTTATTATGAAGCGACTTGCTGCCATGACAGAGGATGCAGGATGGCAAGGACGTGTAACGATCAGCCACGCTTACGGACTTGGGGAATTAGAGACACCACTCGTCGAAGCAATGGCAGAGCGCCTCGCCAGCTTGCAAATAGCTGTTATGACTGCCATTCCGATTGATATGCCGACGATTCCGGTTCCGCTTTTGCACGAGAAGGGTGTGCATGTAGGCTTGGGCAACGATAACATTACAGACCATTGGGACCCGTTTGGCACAGGAGATATGCTGCAAAAAGCCAATCGATTGGCAGAGCGGTTTCGCTGGATCGACGAAGTTTCTCTATCACGGGCGATTGGATTTGTGACAGGTGGCCTGACTCCGTTGGACGAAGAGGGCAATCAGATTTGGCCAAAAGCAGGCGATGCAGCAAGCGTAGTTTTTGTACGGGCAAAATGCTCAGCAGAAGCAGTAGCCCGCCAAAGCACCAAAGAAGCGGTTATGTATGCTGGAAAACTGGTATGGCAAAAAGATAGTGTAGAAGGAAAATAGACGATGTAAATCCGGTGTCTCTTGCTTCAACAAGGGCAGCGGATTTCTTCTTTTTCGCTCCAAAAACATGTTGCTTGTTCATATTCGTATAGGCAATCAAAAGTTGAATAAAAGTAAAAATAATATAAATAGATGTAAAGATGCTGAAAAGCTAGCCAGATAATATCCCGTATAATGCAAATAAGACGTAGATTCAGAATTTTCGACAGTCTTAGGCAAATATCGACAGGGGGTATACTCACATGAAGAAAACACGCTTGTTCGGCTCTTTGCTCGCTTTGACGCTGACAATCGGCACAGCGCTAGCGGGATGTAGTTCGGGAGCAGAGCAGTCTACTACAGGCAATACGCCAGCCGCAGAAGCTCCAAAAGAAGGCGGCACGTTGATCGTAGCACGCAAAGCGGATGCCAATAACCTGGACCCGCATTTCATTTCCAACATTCCATCGGCTAACTACATATACGGAAAAGTATATGAGAGCCTCGTTTCTCGTGACAAAAACGCAGATTACAAGGCAACACTCGCTACCGAGTGGAAGCAAGTGGATGATCTGACATGGGAATTCAAGCTGCGTGAGGGAGTTACGTTCCACGATGGCGCTCCGTTTAATGCGGAAGCTGTGAAAAAGACATTTGAACGCGTATTGGACCCAAAAGTGGCTTCTCCGCGCGCATCCAGCTTCTCGATGATCAAGGAAGTCAAAGTAGTAGACGACAAGACCGTACAATTCATTTTGGAATATCCATTTGCACCACTCTTGTCCATCTTGGCTAGCTCCGAGGGTAGCATCCTAAGCCCGAAAGCAATTGCTGAGCATGCAGACACACTGTCCAAGCAACCAGTCGGAACCGGACCTTTCAAATTTGAATCGTGGACACCAGGTCAAGATATGACATTGGCGAAAAATGATAGCTACTGGGGCGAAAAACCAAAGGTAGACAAGGTTGTTTATAAAGTAGTTCCAGAGGATACGACTCGTATCGCGATGGTAGAAGCAGGTGAGGCTCACATCGGTGACCAGCTTCCTGTAACAGAGGTAGAGCGTGCACAGGCTACTCCTAGCATGAACATGGTGCGTGCAGAAGGTCTCGGAGTAGAATACATCGGCTTCAACGTACAGAAAAAGCCGTTCGATGATGTACGTGTGCGTCAAGCAGTGGCACATGCCATCGAAAAAGAAGCGATTGTCAAAGGCGTATACAACAACGTAGGAACAGAGGCTGTGTCGTCCCTGTCTCCAAAAGTGATTGGATACAATGCAAATCTCAAGGATTACTCCTATGATGTAAATGAAGCGAAGGCACTTCTGGCCGAGGCTGGTTATGCAAACGGATTTAAAACATCCATTGTAACCGATGATCGTAAAGAGCGGATGAACGTAGCCGAGGTGATTCAATCCCAGTTAAAGGGCATCGGAATCGATGTAGAAATCAAAGTAATGGAATACGGCGCATATCTGGATTTCACTGACAAAGGCGAGCATGCGATGTTCATCGGTGGCTGGGGTAACGCAACAGGCGATGGCGACTACAACCAATACAACGTTTTCCACAGCTCCTCGAAAGGAAGCGCGGGTAACCTTGCTTTCTACAACAATCCAGAAGTGGATAAATTGATTGAAGAAGGTCGTCGTGAAAAAGATTCGGCTAAACGTAACGAAATCTACGCGAAGCTGCAAGAAATCGAATTGAAGGAAGCTCCAGTCATTCCAATTCGTACGATCGACCACGTGTCTGTCACATCCAAGGATGTAAATGGTTTCTGGCTCAGCCCTGTCGGCTATTTGATGCTGGATGAAGTAACGATTAAATAATGACTACACCGTGGGGATGGCGTTCGGCGCTATCCCCTCGTTTTATTTGAACAAAATAGACAAACACAAAAGGCTCGGGCAGTGTCAATGGTTTGGCAATGCCGCGTTTTCTTAGGAGGAGGGACGCATGCGGAAAAACGCACAGATATCGGGATGGAATGAGACGCTTGGAGCGATGCAATGGTTTGTTTACTTGCTCGTCTATTCCATCCCGATCCCGATTGTCATTGGAGGCTTATATCATTTACCCGTGGATGAGATTGCGAGCTTGATGCAACGCACCTTCCTGGTCGCTGGTGCTTCTACTGTTCTTCAAGGTCTCGTGGGGCATCGCTTACCAATAGCGGATGGTCCGGCGGGTATCTGGCTGAGTGTTTTCGTCATTTTGGGGGATATGGCACTGCGCCAAGGGGATGATTTGTCGTCTACCTTACGCGTTTTGACAGGTGGGATGCTGTTCGCCGGGCTTGTGCTGTTTGCAGTAAGCGGCATCGCCCATCGTTTTGCGAGCTGGTTTACGCCACTCGTGACAGGCTCGTTTCTCCTGCTGCTCTCCTTTCAGCTCGATGGTGTTTTTATCAAAGGAATGCTCGGAGCAGGGGGAGGGCCACTAACAGGTGATCGGGCATTAGCAGGACTGGTAGCTGTTGGCGTCTTCGTTCTCGTTTTTTGCCTGTCGACCTGGGGCAGAAGCTGGTGGAGGAGCTATGCGATTCTCATCGGTATTTTAGCCGGATGGCTGGCATTTTCCTGGATGGGCATGGGCGGCGCTGCGATCTCGGATGCTAGCTGGTTTCGCCTCCCGCAAATGTTTGCCTGGGGTCCTCCCCAATTTGACTTAGGAATGGCCATCGCGGTGCTACCGCTTGTCTTGATGCTGCTCTCCAGTACACTTGCTGCAACAGAGTCGATGGAGCAGGCGATCGGCGATAGTCAAAAGGAAGATCCCAAGCGCTTTTCTCGCGGTGCGTTAGCAGGCGGGTTTACTCATTTGTTGTCTTCCGTTTTTTCAACAGTAGGCATTGTCCCTTTAGGTGGTAGTGCAGGCTTCGTCAGTGTGACTGGGCAAAGCAGATTGCGTCCCTTTCTGATTGGCGGCCTGATTATGGTTTGCTTGTCGTTCATTCCGGTTGCTATCGGCTTGTTGACAACCTTGCCTGCACCCGTCGCCTACGCGGTCGAGCTGGCTGCCTTTGTACCAATGGTCGGTTTGGGTGTGCGAGCCATTTTGCGGGAAGTATTGACAGAAAGAAGGCTGACCATTTTAGGTGTGACACTTCTAATAGGGCTGTCTATCATGTTTTTACCATCGGATATGTTTCAGGGTTTACCAACAGTCGTACAGTACATAGCGGGGAACGGACTCTTGGTCGGGGTCTTGATTGCGATGATACTGGAAAAGCTTTGGAAGGAGCAAAAGCATTTTGTTGCCTAGCGAAGGAACTTCTTTTTGCATGGGAGGAGAATTCCACCTGAATCAGGAATGTAAGAGGATGTAAACGAGCAACAGATGAGGAAATAAGGTGGAATGAGTTCATGAAGGTAGAACAGCTGGATGTATTCGATGAAGCTGGACAGCACATCGGAGTGGAGGCACGCAGCGAGGTTCATCGCCTGGGACTGTGGCACCAAACCTTTCATTGCTGGATTTATCGGGTTGTCGAAGGGCAGGTAGAAGTCCTGTTCCAGAAAAGGCATCCGCAAAAGGACACTTGTCCGAATTTGCTCGATATCACTTCAGCGGGACATTTGATCGCATCCGAACAGCCGAGTGAGGGAGTTCGTGAGCTATACGAGGAGCTAGGATTGTCGGTGCGATTTGAGCAGCTCAGCGAGATCGGGATGATTCGTGATGTGATGAGCTCGCCGGGAATTATCGATAAAGAAATGTGTCATACGTTTGTGTTTGCATGCGAGCAGCCTTTAGATGATTATGTAATACAAGAGGAAGAAGTCACTGGTTTACTGTGGGTGCGACTTGCGCCATTGGAGCAGCTTTTTGCCGGAGAGCTGGCAGAGGTTATGGCAGCTGGCTTTTTGGTGGATGAGAAGGGAAAAGCCACCGACACAGAGTGCAAAGTGGCGCAGGCTGATTTCGTTCCGCATGAGGCACATTACTATGAGCAAGTGTTTATGGCCATAAAAAGATTAGCTGGACTCGTTTGAACAAAAAGAGCAGAAGGCCTCGCTTGGCATCGGACAAGCAGAGGCTTTTTGTTTGGCAGACGAACAACAAGTAAAAGAAATTGTGTGGTATACTATGACAATGCTTTTTTGGATCGTGATCTTGGAAGAGCTAGAGAGGAGAGCAAGATGAGGGGAAAAATTATGATGGCGCTAATGCTCTCGACCTTCCTGGCCGCCATGGAAGGAACAATCGTGAGTACGGCTGTGCCACGCATTACGAGTGACCTGTTAGGATTTGAGCAGGTAAGCTGGGTGTATGCGATTTACATGCTGGCTACCGCAGTATCTGCTCCGATCTATGGAAAGCTGGCTGATTTGTTCGGTCGTAAAAATGTTTTTTTGGCAGGAATCGGAATCTTTCTGGTAGGATCTACCCTCTGTGGTGTAGCGATGTCCATGGAGCAGCTGATTGTATACCGGGCTATTCAGGGACTAGGTGCAGGGGCAGTAATGCCGATTACGATGACAATTATCGGCGATTTGTATACGGAGCAAACAGCAAGAGCGAAAGCCCAAGGATGGATTAGCGCGGTTTGGGGGCTTTCAGGTGTTGCAGGTCCATTGGTCGGAGGATTTTTGGTCGATACGCTGACCTGGCGTTATATTTTCCTGCTTAACCTGCCATTTGGGCTGGTGTCGTTTTTGATGATCGTGATGCTCTATAAAGAAAAGCTGGCTGTTAAAGCGAAGCGACATATTGATTATCCCGGTGCTCTTATTTTTACAGTAGGTACGATTGCGCTGTTGTATGCGCTGTTGACTGGTAGCCAGAATCAGTCGTGGCTGAGTCCGGTTACGATTTCCTTGATTGTATTTGCATTGGTTACATTCCTGATTTTCGTATCTGTGGAGAAAAAATCGCCAGAGCCACTTATCCCGCTCTCGCTTTTGACCAATCGGAACGTGATGCTGATTAACTTACTTACCCTGTTAACAAACGGGATTGTGATCAGCATGGTAGTGTACTTGCCGATTTGGAGCCAAGGTGTTTTGGGAGAAAGTGCAACGATGGCAGGCTTTGTTCTCATGCCGATGCCGGTATGCTGGACAATTGGCGCAGTCCTGTCTGGTAATTTACTGGGCAAGCTGCGTGCAGAGCAGTTAATTACTATGGGAACAGCTGTCCTGACGATTGCAGGGGTCCTGCTGACTTTGCTCGCTTCACATTCTGTCGGTTACCTCATCTATCTGGCAGTGGGCTTGATTGGCTTGGGCATGGGTCTGATCAGTCCGATTGTGATGGTGAAAATCCAGGCTTCTGTTTCAGTAGACAAACGAGGAACAGCAGTGGCGCTCAATACGTTTACCGGTACCTTTAGCCAAACCTTTGGAGCTGCCGTATTTGGGATGATGTTCAACCTCATGACTGTAGGCACTGGGCATGGCAATCTCGGGGCATCGTTTGAAACAGGGAATATTCCTGCCGAACAGCTTGTGCAAATCAGGGATGTTCTCGCATCTGGGGTCCATGTCGTATTTATTGGTTCACTTGTTTTGGCTGTATGCACGCTCTTTTTGTCGCTTGTCATCGCCAAAGCACAGAGACAGCCTGCAAGAGAGAACTAGAGAAAAAGCGTCGGCTTATGGCTGACGCTTTTTTGTGGGAATAATTATCAGTGCAGGAAAAGAAAGCAACTTTCTCGGCGGTTCATGCGTACAAGAGGTAGAGGTGATCCAAGTGAGTAGCTGCGGGGTTTTTATGAAGCGATGGTCACTATCCATCATCCTAGTGGCTGTAGCCATCTTGAGTGCTGCCTGTACGTACGACAAGCCAATGGAGGAGACCAAAAACTCTCCTTTTGTCACAGATAGCTTTACAATCGATGGGGATGGGGAAAAGAAAGAATTTCATATTATTCGCCTACAGTCTGCGCTAAGAAACTACATGACGAAAGCAAATGAAAATCATGCAGCGAATCTTTCAAGCCTGTATGATGAGACCGTCTTTCAACCCGCTTGGAGCGTTTGCTTCGACAAGGGCGAATATATCGGCATCATCCAGAGCATCCGAGAAAATCCACCTACGAATTTCAAACGATTGGATAAAGCGATGGAACTACTTGAAAAGCCCGATGCTATGAATACGATCAAAGACGCGTTAATCAAGTCGCAAGCCTACCTAAAGGGACCACCCATAACAAATGTTTGTGTCTTACCTACTGACTTGATCGAAACTTCAGGGGCATATACGGTGGGCTCAGGCAAAATTCTCATTTTGTACAATCAGTATCTGTACAAAGACATGGAGGAGCTTGCCAGCACCGTGGTCCACGAATATCATCATAGTGCATGGACGAGCAGCTATTATGATCGATCAAAGCCATTGACCTTATTGGATTATCTTGTGTTTGAAGGGAAGGCAGTTGCTTTTCAAAGCATGCTTTATCCTGGCGCGACAAGCCTGCCAGTATACGGGGAGGAACAAGCGGGAAACCGAAAAATCATCGAACAAAATCTACACTCGACAAACTACCCATTCATGCAAAGAATCATGTTTGGTGGCGACGAGCTGCCCCTGGCCTTTGGTTACAGTGAGGGCTACCGAATGGTCCAAGCGTTTATCAACAGCCATCCGTCCTTATCGGTAGAGCAATGGACCGCAGCCACGCCTGCAGAAATCTACCAGGTGCCAAAATAAAAGGCATCCATAAGACATTCCACATAGGTCTGCCACATTCCATACACAAATTACCAGAAAATACAAATTTCTTATTGCCTAAATGTGCTCTGATTCGTTACTATTTTCTGTAAGTAGATTATAGTATTCCACTATTTCAACAGACAGGAGTGCAATGATCGATGGAAGAGATTCGCCCCGTTACAATTGAGGAAGTCAGCGAGGTTGTCAGAATTGCAGCAATGGCGTATCCAGGCAGCAATCTCTTGGCATCAGAGAATGCCCAGCGTTTTAGTGAGCGTGTGAAAGACACTCTGGAAAACGATCCAAACGTCAGCTTTCACGGGTGTTATCGGAATGACCAGCTGATTGGCATTATGAAGTGGCATGATCTGTCCATGAACGTACATGGAACCCAAATGCTTACCGGCGGAATCGGTATGGTAGCGGTAGATCTTTTGCATAAAAAAGAAAAGGTAGCAAAAACGATGCTGGAAGGCTTCCTGGGCAGCTATCGGGAGCGTGGAGTCAGTCTCGTCTCGCTTTATCCGTTCCGCGTCGATTTTTACAAGCAGATGGGCTTCGGGGTAGGAACCAAAATCAATCAATACCGGATAAAGCCCTCCAGTTTGCCATTTAGTAGCAAAGACAAAATTGTTTACTTAGGTATGGAAAATAGGGAAGAAATGTTAGCCTGCTATCATCGCATTGTCCGGCAAACACACGGAATGATCAGAAAAACTGATCAAGAGCTGAAGAAGTTTATGGAGCAGCCGGAGCTAGTGACTGTGGGCTATAAAAACGATGGACGTCTAGGGGGCTATCTCGCCTTCCAATTCCAGCGAGCTCACGAGGAAAACCGAATTTTCAATGATCTGGTGGTCAAAGAGTTTCTGTATGAGTCGCGTCCAAGCGTTCGGCCAACTGCTCTCCTTTTTGCACAGTCAGGCGGATCAAATTCAGCGAATTGTTCTGACCACTGCCGACGAAGATTTTCACGTCCTCTTATCCGATCCGGGGAACGGCACTGACAACCTCCTTCCGAGTGTTTATCATGAGAGCAACGTATCTGGAGTCGGACTGATGTATCGCGTTATTGATGTGCCAGGCTTTTTCTCCAAGCTTACTCAGCCATCCTTTGGGACGGAGCAGGTGACGCTGCGCTTGTCCATTCGAGATTCATTTTTGCCTGAGAATGCCGGAAGCTGGCTCATCCGATTCAGTGAAGGGCGTTCGCAGCTGGTAGAGGATGGAGAGGCGGAAGTAAGTGTTGCTATGGATATTTCCGATTTCTCATCACTGGTGATGGGAGCAGTGAGCTTCCGCAAGTTGTATTCGTATGGACTGGTTGACATTGATGAAGTCGAGGCGGTACCAAAGCTGGACAGACTGTTCTTTGTCAGTGAAAAACCGAGAAGCACGACTCCTTTCTAAAATGATAGCGCTATTATAAAACGTCACATTTTTGCCACAACTGGTAATCTTTTTTTGTTCCCTCCCATATCATGTAAGAAAAAGGGAGGGGGTTACAGGTATGATCTATTTAACGCTCGTGATCTTTTTTGGGTTCCTCTTGATTGTTTGGTTTCTCGTCAAACTCCTCTTCCGACTGGAACGGAATGACTCGATCGAGCATGACCAAAGAGAGCTATGGGAAAATTCCAATGTAACCTTGAAGGAAATGCATTATCAGAAGCAGAAAAAATAAATAAAGGCGCCTTTAGTACGGCGTCTTTATTTTAGGAAGGTGAGCAAAATTGACTGTCGTAACAGAGGGACAACAACGAGAATATTTTCGACTGAAGCTGGAGCACGCCCTCTGCGCCGAAATGACTATTGTACTGGTAAAAGGAAAGACAATGGAAATTGGAAGTGCGACAGTTTTGATTGAAGATATAGGAGCAGGTGGCTTGCGTTTTCTCTCCCATTTAAAAATGCCTGCAAACGATCAGCTGGTGCTTCAATTCGAGACAGAGATGTGTGGGCAGCCATTAAAAATGTACGGGCATGTCGTGCGTACCACTTCGTGGGAGCAGGATTACTACGAATACGCTGTTCGATTTACTATGGATGAAACGCAGCATCTGGAGATCAATCGTTTAGTCAATCGGCTGGCGATTCGCTATCGTCAGCGAAGGGAAGCAACGGCCGGTCGTTTTTGGATGGGAGATCGCCGGGAGTTTCTGAGAGAGATGGCAGAAAAAAGTCTGGTACTGCAAGCGAACGAAAGATAAACGAAAAGCTCTTCTGTCTGCGCGATTATAGACAGGGGGCTTTTTTGTTTGACTAAAAATAGATGTAATGATAAAATATCTATAGTTAAACAAACGAATGAAGGTTGTGTTTGTAAAATGAATGTGAATGAACAGTTCTGGAGTGCAACCGTAGAAGAGCTGAAACGCGGCTACGTGGAAAAAGAACACGACTATCTGTGCCTGTTGTGTGGGCAAACAGTAGAAAAAGGGATCGTTTATCCAGTAGATGCGTTATTATACGATGCTGGTCGTTTTATGCGGCACCATATCGAGACGGAGCACGGTTCCGTTTTTGATCACCTGAGCAGGCTTGATAAACGATTGACAGGCTTGTCCGATCATCAAACGAGTCTCTTGCGTTTGTTTTACCAAGGAAAAAATGATAGCGAGGTACAGGCGGAAATGGGGATCGGAAGTGCATCTACGATCCGAAATCACCGTTTTGCCTTAAAAGAAAAGGAACGTCAAGCAAAGGTGTTTCTGGTCATGATGGAGCTGCTTCGAGAACCAGATAAACAAACCTCCTTCTCGGCATCGTCGGGAGTAAAAAGCAGTAAGGCGTCGAAGGAACTTCCAGACTCATCCGCAGCAATGGAGGAAAAGGAAGCGGCAATGCTTGCAAGCAAGTACTTCCCGGAAGGAACAGATGGTCCATTGGCTAGTTTTCCACGCAAGCATAAGCATCGACTGTTTGTTTTGAGGCAAATTGCAGAGCGGTTCGACCCTGAGCGCTTTTACAATGAAAAAGAAGTAAATGCCATTCTCGAAGCCATTTACGCAGATCACGTTACGTTGCGCAGATATTTAATCGATTATGCATTGCTAGATAGAAAGCCGGATGGCAGCCAATATTGGGTGAACGAGCAGGAACGAAGTGAGGAACAGGAGGTAGCACCGATGAATCGAAAACAAGAGCTGAAGCAGATGTATAAAGAAGTGAAGACGGAAGCTGGCGTCTATCAAATAAAAAATACGAAGAACGAGAAAATCTTTGTCACGAGTAGCCGTAACCTAAAGACAATGAATGGAAAAAAATTCATGTTGCAGCATGGCTCGCATACAAACCGTGCCTTGCAAAAAGAGTGGAATGAATTTGGACCGGAAGCATTTGAATTTGAGGTGCTTGAAGTATTGGAGAAGAAAGATGTGCCTTTCTTTGATGAGGCGGATGAATTAGAAAAATTGGAAGACAAATGGCTGGAAAAACTCGCTCCTTATGGTGAGCGTGGATACAATCAGGAGAAAAAACGAAAATAGGCTGCCGATGGGCAGTCTTTTTTCATTCACACGGGGATTTGCCCTCTACCTGTCAAGTAAGCCAAAGCGTTCTAGCTGATCCCACTGCCCTTCCAGCTGCAAAATTTCCTTTTGCCGGGGACCAAGCAGATCAAAATGGGGGAAAGGAGGGCGGTCATGAATGTAGACGGGATTCAGTCCATGTGCGTGGCACCATTCCGTTAAGCGTTGACGGTTCGCGCAGCCTACCTTTGTGACTGTTTTTACCTCTGGGAAGCGTGGATCGAGCCAGTAATGCGTCAAAAAAGCGATCTCTTCCCGGATTACCGCCTGCTTCCACTTGTTCAATTCCTCTCTAGTTACCCCGAATGCCAATGCTCGTCATCCTTTTTCCGCTTTTATTTTCGTGCTCTTTATTATAACAAAGATCAGGACACACAAAAGAGGCAGCCTTTCTTCAAAGGAAAAAGAAGAAAGGCTGCCTACAAGCGGTACTTAACGAATACCTTGTGGGAGAGTGGGGGGAATGTAGTTCAATTCCTCATCTGCTGTAATATAGTCCGTATTAACCATGAGAAGCAGATAACGTTTTCCTGTTTGAGGATCGCTCAAAATGATATGGTCGCGTCCAGCCGTTTCCAGAACGCCGCGGAAAATCTTAGCGTTCCATTGACTGTTGTTTTCAAAAGTTTGATATACAGTGATGACTTTACCGCGATTCAAACGCAAAATGTTCTCGATATACGATTCCTCTACGAGTTGGCCTGGAGTGATGGGCATGCCCGGAATCCAGGCGCCGCTTGGCTGCATTGGTACCAATTGCGGCTGTTGCTGTTGAGGCATTCCAAATGGCTGCTGCTGTTGAGGCATTCCCATTGGAAATTGTGTGGATTGGTACATATCATACCCGTATTGTTGGTAAGAAGGGTATGGCATTTGTTGACTCATGATGAACTCGCTCCTTTATCTATCCTTACTAGTAAACGCGTGGGCATTCTGATGCTTTTGGTACGAAGAAGCAGTGTGCTTTATAGCGACCAGAGTTTTGCTGATCCCACCAGGTAGCTGGGCAATTGCCTGTCGGACGGTAAAACCATAAGGCATTCGAAGCGGGATGTGTTCGTTCTCCATTAATGGCACGCTTGGCTAGACGTTTTTCGCGATCGCGTGCACGCTGATAAAAGTACGGCTTTTGGACGGATTCATATCCCCCAGGCGATTGATAAACCATGTCACTCATCGAACGGATATTTTTAAAGTCCAGACAATTGCCGAGAATCCGGTTCACGCCGACGTTTCCCACCATCAGCATGCCAAGCTCGCCTTCGCCTTCAGCCTCCGCACGCAGTAACCGTGCAAGTAGTGCAACGTCATTTGCGTTTGCTTTGATGACAGCCATTGCTTCACCTCCTCGTAAAACTCACAATTACAATATATGGGCGACCCGCAGATGGGTGATTGACTGGGGAAATTTTTCCGTGGGAGGAAGGCTTAGTTGACGTTAACGTAAACGACAGGTAAAATATGTATAATCAGTTATTTCTGAATTTTTACTAAATATTTCGGGAGGACCTCCAAAACATGACCAGAGAAGATAGTGGTAGACAAGAATCATGGCCCATCTCTGCTCTTGCTCACGAATTGGATGTCAGCACCAGAACAATACGCTATTACGAAGAGCTAGGCTTGATTTTGCCTGGTCGAACTGAGCGAGGGATCAGATTTTACAGCCGCGGGGACCGTGCGAGGCTGCGACTGATTCTACGCGGCAAGCGATTTGGCTTTTCACTGGATCAAATCCGCGAGATGATCGAATTGTTTGCAGAAGACCGCACTGGCCGGATGCAGCTTATGCGTACGATTGAGTATGGGAATCAGAAGCTGGCGGAGATTGACGAGAAGATCAGCGAGCTCATGCAGCTAAGAGAAGACATTCTCGTCTACAAGCAAAGCTTTGAACAAAAATTGCTTGAAGAGACTAGGAGGATGACGGATGAATGTAGCAGCTCTACTGGCAGCAAATGGACGCAAATTTCCGAATAAGCCAGCGTTAATTGCGGGAGACGAAGAAATCAGCTACTCCAGGTGGAATCATGTATCCAACGGGTGGGCTTGCCATTTGCGTGAACAAGGCGTTGCGCCTGGTGATCGCGTGGTTGTGATGATGCCAAACTGTTTGGAATTTGCCTTTATGTACATGGCCGTCATTCGCTCAGGAGCGATAGTGGTCCCGATCAATGCTCGCTCGACCCAGGAGGAAGTTCGTTTTATTTGTGCGAACGCTGAGGCAAAAGCACTGGTCGTCCATGAAGCACTGGTCCCGGCAGTTAACGAGCTAGTAGAGGTGAATAGAAAGCTCGTGGCGATAAAAACCGGAAAAAGTCAGGGCGATTGGACAGGAACGGCGAATTGGGAGTTGGATAACATTTCTGAAAAGCTTGCTGCCCATCGTATCGACCCTGAAGCAAACTGGGCGAACGAAGACAGCGATGTCAGCATTTTGTATACGTCTGGTACGACGGGTCATCCCAAGGGTGTTTTGTTTTCCCATCGCAGCCTGCTGACAGTAGCCAAAATGATGTCGATCGAAATGGGCATGACGCACCGTTCGCGGGTTTTACAGCTGATGCCACTGAGTCATTCTGCACCTCTACACCTCTTCTTTATCCCAGCTCTGATGCTAGGGGCAACCCAAGTCACCGCTCTCACTTTTTCACCGGAATTGCTGCTGTCTCTTGCCCAAAAGCACCAAATCACACATTTTTTTGGGGCACCTGTTGCCTATTTATTGACGATGAAGCACCCTGCGTTCAATGAGTACGATCTTTCCTCTGTGGAGCGCTGGATTTATGGAGGTGCTCCCTTGTCCCAAGAAATGGCTGCACACATGGAGCAGGCCTATTCACGTGACAAGCTGACGTGTGTCTATGGATTAACAGAGGCTGGACCTACGGGGACTTGTCTGTTCCATCGTGAATACCCCGAAAAAGTAGGAAGCATCGGCAATCGTGGAGTACTGCTTGCAGAAATCGAAGTAGTAGATGAACGCGGAGCACAGACCCCTGCCGGTGAAGCGGGCGAAATCCGTGTGCGCGGAGAAGGAACGATGAAGGGCTACTACAATAATCCCGAAGCGACAAGTGAGACACTGCGAGACGGCTGGATTTATACAGGGGATATTGGGCGTGTGGATGAGGATGGATTTTTGTGGATTGTAGATCGCAAAAAGGACGTCATGATCACAGGTGGCATCAACGTTTATCCAAAGGAAATCGAGCTTTTGCTGGAGCGTCATCCTGCGATTCAGGAGGTGGCGGTTGTTGGCTTGCCGCATCCAGAGTGGGGTGAAACGATTACGGCGTACGTCGTTTTGCGAGCAGAAGCGGAGCCTGGACAGGATTGGAGCCAGGAGGTTCGCAGCTTTTTGGGAGGGCGCTTGGCTGATTACAAGCTGCCGCGCCAGGTAGTGGTTCTCCCGGCATTGCCACGCAACTCAAGTGGAAAGGTGCTGAAGCATAGCTTACGCGAATCACATTCATTTCAGGGAGTGGAGTAGATATGAGCAGTCTGCAGTCTAAAATTGACCGTAGAACGTACAGAGACAATATCCCTCACCCAAGAATGGCGAATGAGCAAAATTTTTACACGGCCGATCCAAATCTGGAGTACTTGCTTACGCGTCATTTGCCAGCCGCGATGCACGAATGGGCAAAAAGCCAGCTAACCGAGCTGGGCGCCTATGTTGCAGGTCCGATGGATGAACGGGCAGCTTTTACCGATCGTGAGGGAAAGCCGCTTTTGCGTAAATACAACCGGCTTGGCGAAGACGTTTCCGAGATCATCACGAATGAAGGCTACAAAGAGACAGTTGCCCATATATATGGGGCGGGGATCGTAAGTCATCTCTATCATCCTGTTCCTGAGCTGGGCACTACCGTTCCGTATGCGTACTCTTTTCTGATGGGATATTTGGTAAGTCAGACCGAGCCGGGCTTTTATTGCCCAGTGACCTTGACGATGTCAGCAGCCTATCTGATTGATCGCTATGGGGACGAGGAGCAGAAGCAGCAATATTTATCGGGTCTGACCACTAGTGATCGCTCTCGCTTGTATGAAGGAGCCACATGGCTGACGGAACGACAGGGCGGATCAGATGTAGGGGCAAATGTAACGGTGGCGCAAGCGGTCGAGGAGCGTCCGGGGGTTTATCAACTGACGGGTGAAAAATTTTTCGCGAGTAACGCAGGTGCGATGGTAGCGACTGTGCTTGCGAGAATCGACGCTGACAAGTCTGGAACAAAAGGGCTGGGACTTTTTCTTGTACCATGGATCAAGCCGAATGGGGAGAAAAACCAGATTCAGGTCCGCCGTCTGAAGGATAAGCTCGGTGTCAATGCAGTGCCATCAGCCGAGGTGCTGCTGGAAGGAGCAGAGGGCTACCTGATCGGACAGCCCGAGAATGGCTTCAAGTACATGGCAGAGGCATTGAATTTATCCCGCATCTGCAATGCAGTCGCATCTATCGGGATTATGCGTAGGGCATTGTACGAGGCACAGTATTATGCCCATGAGCGGCGTGCATTTGGCCATCCGATTGACCAGTATCCAATGGTGAGACAAATGCTCATCCAGCTTTTGCTGGATGTCGAGGTAAGCAGTGGAGCCATTTTTGATATGCTCCAGGTTCATGACCGGTTGCAATCAGCCGAAGTGACAAAGGAAGATTTAGCATTTGCACGGCTGCTCATCCCCATACTGAAATATCGCACAGGGGAGGAGGCAGTCGAGGCGGCGCACACCGCCATCGAAATTCATGGAGGGAATGGCTTCATCGAGGAATATGTGACTCCTCGCTTGCTGCGGGATGCGCAAGTTTTGACTGTTTGGGAGGGTACCTCCAATATTTTGGCGTTGGACCTGTTGCGAGTAATGCAAAAAGAGAACGCCCATCAAGTCTTTATTCAAAAGATTCGGGAGCGAGTCACAGGCTGGAGTTACGAATTATCGAAGCCGTTTGGGCAGCTCGTGCTAGCTGAGCTCACTGTACTGGAAGAAAATATCGCCTACCTGATGGGCCAATCGCCGGATTATTTGAGCTATAAGCTCAAGTCGCTTGCTGATCACATGGTCGATATATATGCACTCAGCTGCATTGTGAATGAAGCGGAGGATCAGGCGGTGAACCAAGGAAACGTGCGCAAGTACATTCTTGCCCGGCTTTATGCAAACAAGCATTTGCAGACGCAGCAGAAGCGAGGTGTTCAGGGAGATCCGCTTCTCGATGTTCATTTTTTCACCGAGCTGATGGAGTATCAACCGGTTTCGGTTGAAGCATGGGAGAGCCTGAATTCAACCACAGTGCGTTAGCTTCTCTTCCTTGTTTTCTGAACAAAAACGAAAAGCGCTCATTGCCGCGATTTTAGCGGGCTTGAGCGCTTTTTAGTCCCTTTATTTCATTGCGTAGCGCTTCCGCCGTTTGTTCCAAATGAACCAGGCGATTGCAACAAGAGCGGCTACTCCAAGCAGTGTTACCTCCAAATATTCATCCAAAAGCACCTTGGCGTGTTTTCCATAGAAATGAAACAGCGTCCCGATGAGGAAAAATTTCAGGCCTCGTCCCACGATGGCGAAAAACATCAGTTTGGTTAGCGAGTAGTTGAATACACCGCTAAGCACGGTAAACACCTTGAAGGGAATGGGGGTAAAAGCGCCAATCAAGACAGCGGCATCCCCGTTTTTTGCAAACTTCTCCGTTGCCAGCACAACCCATTTTTCTGGGAGCAGCTTTTGCAAAAGTGGTTTCCCCAACCATTTTCCCAGTATGTAACCGATTGGCGCACCGAGTATCGAAGCAGTGAAGGCGACTGTAGCATATCGGAGTGCAGACCCAGGATCGATCAGACTCATCGCAATTTGCATAAAAAAAGGTGGAATTGGACTAATGAACGAGTCCAAAAATGCCATGCCAAAAAGTCCCCATATTCCGTAATTCATGAAAAGTTGCGTTATTTGTTCGAGCATGAGCATCTCCTTACGACGTTTCCTCTCGTTTATGATTATACAGGAAAGATTCGGGTTTCTGTAGTTAGGTTATGCCACTTTGTCCAAACAAAGACCGACAGATGGCTCCCATATGCTGCACAAAATCTTTCATGAAGTAAGTAACAACAATAACAGATACGGTTGCCGCCTAGGTTGGGTTACATGCTTGAAAATTTGTGAAAATGGTAACTTTGTCCCGGTTTTTATTCAGAGGCAAACGGGAATGAATGTAAATAGGATTGGTACAGTTGTCAAATTGTGGTCGTTTAGTCCTTCGTTTTTTATTGACGCTAGGAAAGATTATCCATTAGTATGGAAAAATAGGACAAACAGCATTGGGAGGAACCCATGAAGACATTGGGATCGGGGAAAGTCGTTTACTATGCGCCAAACGGGACCAGCTTGCAGCTATCAGGGGAAATTGATGTTCGCGGAGATCGTGTATCTGTAACGGAAATTATTTACTTCAACGGACAGCCAAATGGAGCTCGTGAAACAAATCTGCCGCTCGCTCAAACCGTAATTTATTGGGAACCGGAAGTGTATGAGTCGATCGGATTCGAATAGAAAAGACATTGGAATATACAGACAGCCCTTGCCATCAGCAGGGCTGTTTTTGTTTGGGGATCGCTTCGACGGACACCTGTGGTATAGCCGGGGTGTTTGGATTGTGATATCATGTGGAGTGGAATTTACGTATGGTACAAGGAGTGATCCTTATGATCGACAACATACTGGAACGTGCCTTGAAAGGTGAGCGCTTGGGCCTAGATGACGGCCTAGCCTTGTTCGCAAGCAACGATATTGAAAAAATTGGGCATTATGCTAACCAAGTGATGCTGAAGCACCATCCTGATCCGATCGCAACATTTGTGATTAGCCGCAACGTGAACTACACAAACGTTTGTGACACGTACTGCCGCTTTTGCGCATTTTATCGAGCGCCCGGTTCTCCAGAAGGATATGTTCTCCCAAGAGAGACCATTTTCCAAAAAATTCAGGAGACAGTAGATGTAGGCGGAACGGAAATCTTGATGCAGGGCGGAACCAATCCAAACCTGAAGCTGGATTACTACACCGATCTGCTGCGTGCGATTAAAGAACGTTTCCCACACATCACCATGCACTCCCTGTCTGTTGCGGAAGTAATCAAAATTGCTGAAGTTTCCAATATGACCGTCGAAGACGTTCTGGGGGAACTGAAAGCAGCAGGACTGGATTCGTTGCCAGGTGCTGGCGGTGAAATTCTGGATGATCGCACTCGCCGGAAAATTTCGCGTCTGAAAGGCTCCTGGACGGAGTGGATTGACACGCAAAAAGCGGCACACCGCGCGGGCCTGCCTGGTACAGCTACCATGGTAATCGGCTTTGGTGAGGAAATGGAAGAGCGCGTACTGTCCTTGATGCGCATTCGCGAAGCACAGGATGAGACAAACGGCTTCAAAGCGTTTATTGTGTGGACCTTCCAGCCTGACAATACCAACATGAAAGCGGTAAACAACACGCCGGAAGAGTATCTGAAGACATTGGCGATTAGCCGACTAATGCTAGACAATGTAGAAAACTTCCAATCTTCGTGGGTAACGATGGGCCCGCACTACGGACAGCTTTCTCTGTCTTATGGAGCAAACGACTTCGGTCAAACCATGATGGAAGAAAACGTGGTATCCGCAGCAGCGTGTACGCACAAAGTAAATACAAACCAAATTCTCGAGCTGATTCGCGGAGCAGGCAAAATCCCTGCACAGCGCAACACTCAGTACGACATCCTGCGCGTATTTAAAGACGGCGAGATGGCGGAGAGAGATTTTGTCATGCAAAACTAATTAAGGATAAGGAGCACGCTTTTCTGTCATGTTTCCGCCGACACTAGGCGGACAACATGGGGGAGAGGCGTGTTTTTTTTGAATGTATGATTTTAACAAACGCTTGATCTGATGACTTTCTGCAACCTTCCCGTAGTTTCCAACCGTTTAAAAGTATATCGCTCCTAACGGGACATATACTGTAACTACAATTGCGGTTGGGGGGATGGATATGCAGACGTTTCGCGTATTGCTGGAGAATGTCCCTGCGCATTGTGGCACGTATCGCGCCATCGTAAACGAGATGACGGAACGGGTCAACACGGCGCCAGTGCGCATTACATACAAGGAGCAAGAGCAGGATGGCTACCACCTGTTTTTCTTTCAAAGCTGGTGCGAACAGGAGTATGATGCGCAGACGATTGAGTGGGCGAGAGCTTTTGTAGCGCTCACATTGGCTGAATGGGTGATTCGGGTAAAAGACCCGGAAATCCTCGAGGAAATCGCAGCTGATTTGTTGCAAGCCGAGCAGATTGAAGAAGAGTGGATCGAGATTTTTCCATACATTCAGCGCATGTGTCAGGAAGATGACCTCTATGGGCGGGATTTGTTGACTGCAACAACCCGCAAGGCAAATGTTTATCGCAAAGCATTTAACTACCTCGAGCACGAACGGTCGATTAATGTACTCGGATTCGTCCGGTTTCGTCTCCAAGAGCATTGGAATGATCTGTTTGAACTCGTGGAGGCTAGCATCGACGAATACTTGGAAGACAAGCAATACCAGGAGTTCGTGGAGCTTCTTCGTTATTTCATTGCTGTTCAGGAAACCAAGCAGGAAGTTGTTCACGTCATTCCTAGTGTGGACAAACCTTTCCACCTTTATGATAAAAATGGGGATCGACTTTGGCTCGATCAGCTGGATGCGGTTCTGAGCATGGACGAGCAAAAATGTCGGGAAGAGGACTATTTGGTCAGCGCTTTGGTTACACTTGCACCTGAGAGCATTGTTTTGCACATGGCAGTGGAAAAGCCGGGGCTGGCTCAAACGATTCGCAGCATTTTTGACAGTCGGCTTACCACCTGTCATTCCTGTGGGCTTTGTGTGACGCAAAGACGTGTACTTGACGTGCACAATCCGACTAAACTATAATAGCAACAACAAAACTTTACATGCCTACAAATACGATGAGAAGGACATGGACAATATGAAGGTCGCTATAGAGAGGCGGGACTAGGCTGAAAGCTCGCTGCGAACCCATATGGATCTACCACCTTCGAGTAGCAGTCGGGAACGAAGCATGGTTTGCTTTTACTATCGGCTAGCCGGTTAAATACCGTTACAATGACTTGAGGAGTTTGCTTGCAGGCGATGTTTTTTGTCGACCGTGTCTTTCGAAGCAGACTTGAACTAGGGTGGTACCGCGAGAATACACTCGTCCCTTTTTGGGGATGAGTGTTTTTTTATTTTCTCAAAATCAATATACAGGAAGGAAGAATCCAAGGTGGCACAAATTAACGTAACTTTCCCAGATGGCGCAGTACGTCAGTATGATGCTGGGATCACCATCGAAGAGATTGCAGGCTCGATTAGCGCAAGCCTGAAGAAAAAAGCAGTAGCCGGCAAAAAAGACGGCAAAGTAGTAGATCTGTATACCCCATTGGAAGAAGATGCAGCGATTGAAATCGTTACACTTGATTCTGCTGACGGAGTGGAAGTATATCGCCACAGTACAGCTCACTTACTGGCTCAAGCGGTTAAACGCATTTATGGCAGTGAAGTAAAATTCGGTATCGGTCCTGTAATTGAGGACGGCTTCTACTACGATATGGACATTCCAGTTTCTATTTCGTCTGAAGACCTCGGCAAAATTGAAGCGGAAATGGAAAAAATCGTGAAGGAAGATTTGCCAATCCGCCGTAAAGTAGTAAGCCGTGCGGAAGCAACCGAGATTTTCCAAGGTATGAACGACCACCTGAAATTAGAGCTGATTCGTGATCTGCCTGAGGATTCCACTATCACTCTTTATGAGCAAGGTGAATTCTTTGACCTCTGTCGCGGACCGCACTTGCCATCTACTGGCTTCATCAAAGCATTCAAATTGATGAGCGTGGCTGGTGCTTACTGGCGTGGAAAATCAGAAAACCAAGTGCTGCAGCGTGTATACGGAACAGCTTGGCCGAAAAAAGCGGAGATGGATGAATATCTGCATTTCATCGAAGAAGCGAAAAAGCGCGACCACCGCAAATTGGGTAAAGAGCTGGAGCTGTTCATGTTCTCCGAGGAAGCACCTGGCATGCCTTTCTACCTGCCAAACGGCTTCACTGTTCGCAACGAGCTGGAGCAATTCTCCCGTCGCCTGCAACAACTGGCGGAGTACACAGAGGTACGCTCTCCATTCCTCATGAACGAGCGTCTCTGGAAAGAATCTGGTCACTGGGACCACTACAAAGAAAACATGTATTTCTCTGAGGTAGACAACGCGACTTACGCACTGAAGCCGATGAACTGCCCAGGGCACATGCTCATTTACAAAAATGCGATGCACTCCTACCGCGACCTGCCGATCCGCTATTCCGAATTTGGTCAGGTACACCGCCACGAGTATTCCGGCGCATTGAACGGTATGCTTCGTGTTCGGACTTTCTGCCAGGATGACGCCCACGTATTTGTTCGTCCTGACCAGATCGAGGACGAGATCAAGAGCATGATCCAACTGATCGACAAAATTTACAAAGTGTTTGGTTTCGAATACAGCGTAGCGCTCTCGACTCGTCCAGAGGATTCCATGGGCTCCGATGAGCTGTGGGAAACTGCGGAAAGCTCCTTGAAAAAGGTGCTGGAGAACTTGGAAATGCCTTACGAGGTCAAAGAAGGAGACGGTGCGTTCTACGGACCAAAAATCGACTTCCAAATCACCGATGCGCTGAAACGCCGTCACCAATGTGGTACTATTCAGCTTGACTTCCAGATGCCAGAGAAGTTCGACCTGACTTATGTAGGTCAAGACAATGAAAAACACCGTCCGGTTGTCTTGCACCGTGCGATGTATGGTTCCATGGAGCGTTTCATTGGTATTCTGATTGAGCACTATGCGGGTGCATTTCCAACATGGCTGACTCCAATTCAGGCGCGCCTGATGAACATCAGCGAAGTGCACGTGCCATATGCACAAGAAGTAAAAGCGAAGCTGTCAGCAGCCGGTATCCGTGTCGAGCTTGATGCGCGCAATGAAAAAATCGGCTACAAAATCCGTGAAGCGCAAGTACAAAAAATCCCGTATATGCTCGTTATCGGAGAAAAAGAGATGGCGGATGGAACCCTGTCTGTTCGCAGACGCGGCGTAGGTGACGAAGGTGCGATGACCGTAGACGAATTCGTAGAAAAAATTCGTGCGGAAATCAATGAAATGAAGTAATTGCGTAGACGATGAATGGGAAAAGGGCAGTCCGCTAAAAGTGGATTGCCCTTTTTGCTATTAGTGCCCAACATATTTCGCATAAAGTGTCCGGGCAGTAGCTGTATCATAAGTCCCTTGAACAAGCACACGTCCATCTGCAAAAAAGACGAGGGTGTAGCCGTCTACATAAAAACGCAGCAGGAATCGGTTTTGTTCCACTTTCCCAAGAGCGGTGAAGCGCTGTGCAAGCGAGGAAAAATCGACGGTATATGGCTGAACAGGAGTAATTTGTACCGTATCTCGACCACAGAGAGTGATGAACTCCTCTGCTCCTGTTTCATGGAGATCGAGGTAATCGAACTGGTGATGTCCACAGGCTGTGCAGCTTGGATTTTTACCCTGACTGATAGGGAGTGAATCAAAATCGTTTTGCCATAAATCGATTTGCTCAAGATGCGGATTAAGCTGATCTATAGCTCCTACCAACAGCTTGAGCGCTTCTGTGGCTTGGTACGAAGCGATGACATAGACAAGTGGTCCGATGACACCGACTGTATCGCAAGTTTCTCCCCTTCCTGTAGGAGCGTGAGGGAAGAGGCAGCGAAAACAAGGGGTAGCTCCTGGTCTGATTACGGCAAACATTCCACGGGAGCTGACCGCCCCGCCGTATACCCAAGGGATTTGATGCTTGATGGCGACATCATTCATAATATAGCGAATCTGGAAGTTGTCAGAGCCATCCAGAATGACATCTGCATCAGCAAGCAAGGCTTCGGCATTGCCCGCGTGTACATCAGCTACGATTCCTTCGACAATGACAGAGGAGTTAATGGCTGTAAGCTTTGTGGCAGCAGCCATTGCTTTAGGCAGATGCTGCTGGGCATCCTCTTCATCATAGAGCATCTGTCTTTGCAAATTGCTTTCTTCTACGAAGTCTCTGTCAATGATGCGGATATATCCAACTCCAGCTCGTACCATATGATTAGCGAGAACCGTGCCTAATGCACCTGCACCAACGATTACCACCTTTTTTTGGGCTAGCAGCTCTTGACCGTGCCTACCGATAGGAGCAAAACGCATTTGCCTAGAGTAGCGGGAGGAAAAATCCATGGATAGCTCCTTTCTGCTTTCAACAGATCATACGGCCGGAGACAAAATCCTGGAGCTCATGGCACGCAGGCCGGTTAAAAAACGTTTCGGTTTCACTGTATTCCACGATCCGTCCGTGAAATAAAAACAGGCAAACATGTGCAAGTCGTCTTGCTTGTGGCAAATTATGCGTAATCATGAGAATGGTTGTCTTCTTTTTCTGGTTAATCATTTGAATGACCCGCTCGAAAATTTTGATGTTGGATGGATCGAGGCTGGCGGTAGGCTCGTCAAGCAAGAGCAGGGTCGGTTCGTAAACAAGTGCCCTGGCAAGAGCGATTCGCTGGGCCTCTCCACCAGAGAGCGTATTTGCTCTTTGGTTTGCCAGATGCGACAGCTCGACGTACTGCAACGCTTCGTGGACTAGAGCGTGAATCTGTGACCGATCCAATTTGCGATAGCGCAGTCCCAATGCAACATTGTCAAAAACAGAAGCGTGAAACATAGATGGCTTTTGCGCGACATAGCCCATCTGACGTTGAATGGACAATCCTTTGGCATGAGTCAGGGACGACAGCGCTACCTGCGATCCGAAGAAACCCATGCTGCCTCGCTCCGGTTTTTCCAACAGGTTGATGACCCTCAGCAGTGTGCTTTTACCTGCTCCGCTAGGACCTACAATCCCGTACATTTTTCCTCGTTCAAATGAGATGTGATCTACGTCCAAAATGGTGCGTTCATCGTACGTTACCGCGATATTTTGCAGCTCCAACTGATTCATCCGATCACCTTTTCCTTGCTTTCATCTGGTTCAGCATTCCGACCATCATAAAGCTGTTGAACAAAAAGCTGATGGCCAAGAGAACAAACCCCATTTGTAGTCCGCCGGAGAAGTTACCCGTTCTCGTCTCCAAAATAATTGCGGTTGTCATGACCCGGGTGTGATGCTCAATATTGCCGCCGACCAGCATGACGGCGCCGACCTCAGAAATAGCGCGTCCATAGGCGGCAGCAATACCAGACCAGATCCCGCCGCGAGCCTCCTTGATGATGGTGACCATCAGTTGAGACGGGCTTGCCCCCAGGCTTTTGGCTGTCTCCCAGTAGGCGTTTTCTTTTGCCTGTACGGCGGCCATTGTCAAGCCAGCGATAATGGGGGTTACCAATATCACTTGCGCTATAATCATGGCCTCTGTACTGAACAAAAGGTCCAGCGAGCCGAGTGGACCATAGCGAGAGAGAAGCAGATAGACAACTACACCTACTAAAACAGGCGGCAGGCCCATACATGTGTAAATCAGGATGACTATCAAACGCTTCCCTGAAAAGGAATACAATCCGAGAAAGGCACCTGCCGGGATGCCGATGAGCATTCCGATCAGCACGGAAGTAGTCGTAACCTGCAAGGAGAGCCAGATGACCTCCCATACTTCAGGGGTAAACATCATCGTCAAAAACTCCTATCGTTTTTTGGCATCAGGCACGAACAGACCTTTTCCATAGGTGGCTTGTCCGAATTCGCCGATGAGCTTTTGACCTTCTTCGCCTGTGAAAAATTGAATCAATTGCAAGCCCTCCTCTTGTTTGGCAGAAGATTTGACCTGAATGATGCCATATGGATTCAAAAGAGACTTGTCTCCTTGCATGACAATTTGAAGACCGAGCTTGCGAGATAAGAAGGTTGCTTCGTCCGTCAAGGTATAGGCTTTCTTTTCATCTGCCATTTGCAAGGTTTCGCCCATTCCTTGCCCGGAGGAGAGATACCAACTGCCCTCAGGCGTGATTCCTGCTTCCTTCCAGATGCTCTTTTCTTTTTTATCTGTTCCAGAATCATCTCCGCGGGAGACAAAGCTAGACTTGTTCGCTGCTATTTTTTCCATCGCTTCCTTTGCCGTTTTCGCCTGCTTCAATCCGGCAGGATCATCAGAAGGGCCAACGATGTAAAACTGGTTGTACATGACATCGTAGGCGTTGATTCCCAAACCCTTTTCCATGAATTCATCCTCGGATTTGCGAGCGTGCACCAGTAGTACGTCGGCATTGCCGTCTTCTCCCAATTTAATAGCTTGTCCAGTGCCGACAGCAACGACCTTCACTTTGATGCCGGTCTTTTGCTCGAAGACGGGGAGGAGGCTATCGAGAAGTCCAGAGTCTTGTGTACTGGTGGTGGTAGCAAGCACGATCTCCTTGGCTTCCTTGGAAGCTGTGGCGGGAGTAGTGGCTTCAGGCGTTGGTGTCGCAGAACTAGGTTGTGAAGATTGCGGTGAACAGGCGGACAGTAGCATCAAAACAAGCGCTAGGACAAAGGGATAGAACAAAGAAAACCTCTTCATCATGACGGGATTGCTCCTTTACCAAGAGATAGAAACTTCAATTGATTCTGGAAATTTGTTTGCCAGTCATCGAAATGTTGTATCCGCCTTGTGCAACGACGCCTTGTTTAAAGACAGGGTCCTGCAGTATGTTCAGCAGATCTTGGAAACGCTCCTGCTTGCTCAGATGAGCGGGGATGACCAAGTCGTAGCGTTCCTCATGAATGGGGAAAAAATCAAGTCCAAGCCCGCGTGCCACACTCTCGATTCCCAAAGCAGCATCCGCGGTTCCCTGAAGGACTGCTGAGCCAGTAGCATAATGCGTGGTTAATTCCAAATCGTAGCCTGGAATTTCTCCTGGCAAGACCCCTAACTGCTGCATGTTGAAATCAAGGAGGACTCGCGTACCGGAACCGCGCTGTCTGTTTGCAATGCGATGATGTCCACTTAATAATTCGCTCCAGCTTGTAATCATTTTGGGGTTGCTCCTCGGAACCATAAAGCCTTGCCAGCGACTGACCAGATTGATGACCAATACGCCCTCGTTTGGGAGCAAACAGCGAATATACGGCAGATTATACTCACCGCTCGCACGATCCAGCAGATGAGTTCCGGCCATCTCTACCCTGCCTTTGTACAACTCGATCAAGCCATCCAGGCTGCCGCAAAAAGCAGGTAGGAGAGTGATTCCGCGCTCTGCCAATTTACGTGTGAGCAGGTCAATTGTGAGGTCGTGACTGCCGGCAAATAGGATTTCGAGAGGCTGCTTTTGCAAATGCACGGCATTGGTCAATTGATAAGTCGTATGCTCCTCTCGTGATTTGTTTTTGTGCATAAAGCTGTCTAAATCGGTCCGTAAAATTCGCAGCGCTCGTCCAATTTTAGCGGCTGGCAATTCACCACGTTTGATCATTTCATAAACAGTATAGCGAGTGAGCTTGAGTGCGACGGCAACCTCATCCGGAGTCAGATACTCATTCTCCAAAACGTCACCCCTTTTTTTAGTTTGGTTGAATTGGTTTGAGTTAGTTCGAGTTAGTTTTACATGCTTTTACCTATAAATAACATACTTTACCACTAGGGAACTAGGCAAGAAATTAATCGAAATATTGCTAATTTTGCTGAGTTTCACTGGTATTTAGGGAGGATTTCCCACATAATAGTCGAACTAGGTACTTATTATTAGCGATTTTAATAAGAATGAAGAAAGGGAGGAGTCAAACCATGAATCTCGGTGGGTTTAAAAATCGTGAAATTTTGGTCGATCTTTCATCGGGTGCAGTCGGATATCAGGAAATCAATGAGGAACTGGCAAAGAAATATATCGGGGGACGCGGGCTCGGGGTTAAGTATGTGTATGACAATGGCCCTGAAGTGGAACCGTTTTCCGCTGAAAACATCCTTTGTATCATGACGGGACCGGTAACGGGCTCACGTTCGTCCATGAGTGGCCGTTTGTGCATGGTTACGAAGTCACCTTTGACTGGAACAGTTACCGATTCGCACATGGGAGGTTGGTCGGCAGCGCGTCTCAAATGGTCCGGTATTGATAACGTCATCTTCAAAGGGACCAGTGACAAGCCTGTCTATCTCTATATCGAAAACGGCCAAGGCGAACTGCGTGATGCGAGTGATTTGTGGGGACAAGGTACGAGAGCGACTGTCCGTGCGATGCAAGACCGCTATGGCAAAGAAGACCTCAGCGTGATCTGTATCGGACAAGCGGGTGAAAATCTCGTACGCTACGCTGGTTTTATGAATGAGAATGATCGCGCAGCTGGACGTGGCGGGACAGGTGCAGTAGCTGGCTACAAAAAACTGAAAGCGATTGTCATCAAGGCTGCGCAAAAAGGAAATATGCCACAGCCTGCACAGGATGAGGAATACAAGAAAGCAAATCAAAAGGCGCTGAAAGCCATTATGGAGGGCGGACTGACCGCTCCGAAAAAAGGCGGTCTCTCCGTATATGGAACGAACGTTTTGACGAGTATCATCAACGAGGTAGGGGCTCTCCCGACGATGAACTCAAAGTTCACCCAGTGGGATGCTGCTGAGGGACACAGCGGCGAAACCGTAAACGCTACCCTGCTTGTAGCTGACAACACCTGTCACGCCTGTCCAGTCGCTTGTAAGAAGGAAGTAGAAGTGAAGGAAGGCAAGTACAAGACGCGTGTAGAAAGCTTTGAGTATGAATCAGGCTGGGCGCTGGGAGCAAACTGCGGTGTAGGTGACGCAGCACCTATTTCTTATATGATCAACCTGTGCAATGAGCATGGCATGGACACAATCGAGCTGGGGAATACGCTCTCCTGTATGATGGAGGCGTATGAGCGCGGGTTAACGGAGGAAAAAATCGATTGGGGCGATGCAGATCGCATGATCGAGCTGACAGAAATGATGGTCTTCCGTAGAGGAATCGGTGATGTGCTTGCTGAGGGGACCGCACGCGCTGCGAAGCATTTTGGGGACGAAAACCTCGCGATGTGCGTAAAAGGTCAAGCGATTCCTGCCTATGATCCGCGTGGTATCCAAGGGATTGGCCTCGGCTATGCAACAAGCAATCGCGGAGCTTGTCATTTGCGTGGTTATACGGTTGCGAGTGAGATCGCAGGCATTCCGATGCCAACGGATCGCCTCGTGCCAGAAGGAAAAGGTGAGCTGTTGATGGTGTTCCAAGACCTGCTCGCTTTCTCTGATTCCATGAATATTTGCAAATTCTCCTCCTTCTCCGAGAATGCAGAGAATTATGCAGAACAATATTCTACGATGACTGGTGTTCAGGTGACAGCCGATGATGTGATGAAAATCGGTGAGCGTATTTACAATCTGGAACGCCATTACAACAATATGGCTGGATTTAATAAGCGTGAGGATGATCACTTGCCAAAACGCTTTACAGAAGAGCCGGCAACAGGAAACAGCGCAGGGCATGTGAGCAGAATGGATGTCATGCTGGATGAGTACTATCAAGTTCGCGGCTGGGTTGAAGGTGTCGTACCAGAGGATAAGCTGAAAGAATTGAACATCGTGTAAAACAGGCAAAAAGAAGGTGGAAACCTGTTTCCACCTTCTTTTCTTCCACTCTTACCGATCATCCGCCGACTCTCAAAAGCTTGGTGCGAAAACGTTTCATAAAGTGAGCAAAACGGTCTTCATCATCAGACCTGAAGTGGACAAACACGGCGTTTACGTGAAAACGGGAAGTAATCGTTACAGTCTCTTCTCGGAGTAAATCTGCTTGCCAGCAATCGCCAAGTATGCTGATTGGCCAAGCTTCGGATTGGACTATTCCCCCGCACTCCACCAGGTACAAGACTAAATGATTGACCGGAATGCCTCTGATCTCCAAGGTTGTATCAATCATCCTATCCTCCTGCCACCGGCGGGAACAGCGCAAACTGATCACTTTCCAATACGCGGGTCTGCAGTCCATCCGCATGAATGATGTTGCGTCCGTTGATAAATACATGTACAAACGGTTTGAATGTTCGCTCCGGTGTAAAGATCTCCTCTTCTAAAGCAGGATACATTTTGATCAGTGTCTCCATAATGTCGATGACCCGATTGCCATTATCCATCGGTACCTCTACCGATTTGGCTTGGCAAATTTCACGGAAGTTAGCGAATACCTTTACGATCATTTTGGAATATTCCCCTTTTTCTTTTTATTATAAAGGATTTTGACAAGTAAGAAACGATGGAGGCACTCATGAAATTTTTCAATGTGAAAACGGTAGCGGAAACGTTGGGTGTGATTGCAAATCACTTTCATCCGATTGCAAAGCCTATCGAGTTACCATTGACGGAAGCACTGGATATGGTTCTGTCCGAAGATATTGTAGCTGATGAGCAGGTTCCGCATTTCGACCGATCTACAGTAGACGGATTTGCCGTCAGGGCTAAAGACACGTACGGAGCGTCTGATTCATTGCCAGCCTTCCTTACCGTCACGGGCAAAATTGAGATGGGAAAGGAAGCTGCTCTGGCTCTGAAAGAAGGCCAGGCACAGGCTATTCCTACAGGAGGCATGCTTCCGGCAGGCGCAGATAGCATTGTGATGATCGAGCATGTAGAAGAAATAAATGATTTGCTCAACGTGTATCGGCAGGTTGCGCCAGGAGAAAACATCATTCGAGCAGGTGATGATGTGAATAAGGGCAACTTGGTCATGGAAGCGGGACAGCGACTGCGTCCGCAAGATCTAGGGGTCCTTTCTGCGATTGGGTTAACGACTGTGCGAGTGTATCCACGCCCTGTTGTTGCGATTTTATCGACTGGTGACGAGATCGTTTCTCCTGACAAAAGAGAGCTCGCTCCCGGTGAAGTGCGGGACATCAACAGTATTACAATCGGTGCAGCTGCCAGTCAATGTGGCGCCAAGGTTATTTATGGAGGCATTGTAGCTGATGATTACGAAGCATTTGCCGCAAAGGCAAATGAGCTTTTCAGTCAAGCTGACCTCCTGCTTCTTTCTGGAGGCAGCTCTGTTGGGACGCGCGATTACACGGAGCAAGTCATGCAATCGTTGGGTGATCCGGGGGTTTTGGTCCACGGTGTGGCGATCAAGCCTGGAAAGCCAACGATAGTCGCCAAGGCAGGGGAAAAGCCTGTCATGGGATTGCCAGGTCATCCTGCATCGGCATTAATCATTTTTCACCTGTTTGTCGCACCGCTGTTGCAAAAATTGCAGGGGCAAGCGCCTGCGCAGATTGATCAGCGTATCCGTGCACGTATATCCCGCAACATCCCTTCTTCGGTAGGGCGATCGGATTATATTCGCGTCAAACTGGAAGAGCGTTTAGACGGATTGTGGGCCGTACCTGTTTTCGGCAAGTCCGGCCTGATTTCTACCTTGGTTCGAAGCGATGGTATGGTGGAAATAGAGGCGAACAAAGAAGGAATTTTAGAAGGCGATCTGGTACAGGTTCATTTGTTTCAATAATGGATCGGGTAGATAGCACGTATGAAAACGATGAAATTTCAGGAGGAGTAAGATGCGTAAAATCTACTTAGAAGATACGCCGCTGAAGGAAGCGCAGGAGAGAATCGCAAGCCGCATCCGCTTTACGCCTATTGTAGAAGTGATCCCGACAAGAGAAGCGCTGGGGCGAGTGACAGCTGCTTCTATCTATGCTAATGTGTCCATGCCTAATTTTCATGCCTCTGCCATGGATGGGGTCGCAGTTCGTGCAGAAAAAACGTATGGAGCGTGTGAGCAGCAACCTGTACGACTCATATATGATGTGGACTATGTAGAGGTAGACACAGGTGATCCGATCCCTGATGGCTATGATGCTGTTATTATGATTGAGCATATTCATCAGGTCGATGCGGAGACGATTGAAATTCTTGAGGCTGTAGCACCATGGCAGCATATTCGCCCGATCGGCGAGGATGTTGTCATAGGAGAGATGATTGTCCCCAACCGGCACAAGCTGAGGCCCGTTGATTTGGGAGCGCTGCTAGCGGGCGGGAACGTAACAGTACCAGTACTGAGGAAACCACGCGTAGCGATTATTCTTACAGGAACCGAGCTGATTGAGCCAACTGCGGAGGTCGCCTCTGGAGAAATCATCGAGTTCAACGGAACCGTCTTTGCGGCGTATTTGCAGGAGTGGGGGGCAGAGCCCGTTTACTGTGGCATTGTGAAAGATGACTATGAGCTGATCCAAAATGCAGTAAAAGCCGCCCTGGAGGACGCAGATATGGTACTCTTAAATGCAGGATCATCTGCAGGGCGAGAAGATTTTACAGTTCATGTAGTAGAGGAGCTTGGCGAGGTGCTGACGCATGGCGTAGCGACCCGTCCTGGAAAGCCGGTTGTGGTAGGCGTCGTGAATGAAAAACCAGTCATTGGCTTGCCTGGCTATCCGGTTTCCGCCTATCTGAATCTGGAGTGGTTTGCCCGCTCTTTGGTGTATCATTATTACGGATTGCTGGAGCCTGGGAGGCAGCGCGTCAAAGCGATCATGGGACGGCGGATTGTCTCCGTCATGGGCGCGGAGGATTTTATTCGCGTGACGATTGGCTCGATAGACGCGCGATACATCGCGAATCCTTTGACTCGCTCAGCCGGGGTAACCATGTCGATGGTGCGAGCGGATGGACTCTTGCGTATTCCCCCGGGAGATTTGGGATATGAGCAGGGGGAGGAAGTAGAGATTGAGCTGTATCGTCCGCTTGAGCAGATTCAAAATACCATGGTAGCAACCGGTAGCCACGATCTGGCGATGGACGTGCTTCATTCCTTGGTTCGCAAGACGAATCCAAAGCGTTTTCTCGTTTCGTCGCACGTAGGGAGCATGAGTGGCTTATTGGCGATTCAAAAAGGAGAGGCTCATGTAGCGGGTGTTCATCTGTTTGATGAACATACTGGGGAGTACAATCAACCCTTTATTGAAAAATACCTACGTGATAAAGAGGTTGTGCTGATTCAGTTGGTCTACCGACAGCAAGGGTGGTTTGTGAAGAAGGGAAATCCGCTTGGAATCACATCTGTTCAAGATTTGATCAAACCAGGCGTAACGTATATGAATCGACAGCGAGGAGCAGGCACACGACTGTTATTTGATTACTTGTTAAAAACAAGCGATATAGATCGGGAGCTCATCTATGGCTATTCGCGTGAAGCGGTATCTCATCTGAGCGTGGCTGCCGCAGTAGCAGGCGGGACGGCGGATGTCGGACTAGGCATTTATTCTGCCGCACACGCGATGGATCTCGATTTTATTCCTGTCTCTGAGGAGCGATACGACTTGGTGATGAGCGCCTCTTTTTACCGAAGCAGTCAAGGTCAGGAGCTGCTCGCTTGTATTCGCTCTAACGAGTTCATGGAAGAAGTCGAGACATTGGGTGGCTACAGCTGTCGAGATTCAGGAAAGATTCTCTATTCATCGTTTTCCTTGGGAGAGTAGTGAGGGTATCAAGGTAGTAGATAGAAAGGGGGACACTGCCATGCAAGATCAAGTGCTTGATTTACGAAAACGGCCTCTTCGGGATTTGCGCATTTCCGTAACGGACAAATGTAATTTTCGATGTCGTTATTGCATGCCTGCCGAAATTTTTGGTCCGGATTTTGAATTTTTACCACAACATAAGCTGTTGTCCTTTGAAGAGATTACCCGTCTGACAAACATTTTTACCTCCCTTGGTGTTGGCAAAATTCGCATTACCGGTGGTGAGCCATTAATGCGGAAAAATCTCCCTGATTTGATTCGCATGATTCGGCAGGTAAAAGGCGTTCACGATATCGCGATGACGTCTAACGGCTCTTTGCTGGCGCGTCATGCTCAGGCTTTGAAGGATGCAGGACTGGATCGGGTTACGGTCAGCCTGGACAGCTTGGACAACGAACGCTTTGGACAATTGAACGGTAGGGGCTATCAGGTTGAAACGGTATTGGAAGGAATCCGTGCGGCAGCAGAGGTAGGACTATCGATTAAAATCAATATGGTTGTTCAACGCGGCGTGAATGATCAAGACATTTTGCCAATGGCTCGCTATTTCCATGAGACGGGACATACCTTGCGCTTCATCGAGTTCATGGATGTGGGCAATAGCAACGGCTGGAAGCTCGATCAGGTCGTTCCATCCAGCGAGATCGTACGCATGATTCATGAGGAAATGCCGCTTGAGGCGATCGACCCTAACTATTTTGGCGAGGTGGCGTCGCGTTACCGCTATGTTGGATCAGATCAGGAAATCGGCCTGATTTCATCTGTGACTCAAGCGTTCTGCTCCACCTGTACAAGAGCACGCTTATCAGCAGAGGGGAAAATGTACAACTGCTTGTTTGCCTCTACGGGTGAGGATTTGCGTGAGCCTTTGCGTGCGGGGCACAGTGATGAAGAAATCAGGGAACAGATTCGCTCCATTTGGGAAATGCGCGATGATCGCTATTCAGAAGAGCGGCTGAAAGAAACGCCGGGTCTTGCCAAACGATCAAAAGTAGAAATGTCCCACATCGGGGGATAAATAGTGATATGCCTTGACAAAGATAATTTGACCCTGTATTATAAAAGGCGTGTATAAATTAACACTTCATACTTCGAGAACAAGCAGAGGCGCCCAGCTTCTCACCTGGGTCGACGTCACTACCGACTGTTGACAGGTAACTCTTATGCAAAGATCTTTGGATCTGATGAAATTGCTAGGTGAGATATGTGCGGGCGCAGAATGCGTTCGCACATTTTTGTTCCTTCTCGAAATTGACGGGGGTGGCAAGTATTAGCAAGGATCAAATGTTGATTAACGAAGCGATCCGTGCCCGTGAAGTCCGACTAATCGGCGCTGACGGGAGCCAATTGGGAGTTGTGCCCTTTAGAGAAGCACTACGCATCGCCCAAGAAGCCGAATTGGATCTGGTGAACGTTGCTCCTACAGCCAAGCCGCCTGTATGCCGTATCATGGACTACGGAAAGTTCAAGTACGAGCAGGCGAAGAAGGAAAAGGAAGCACGTAAAAACCAAAAGATCATCGAGCTGAAAGAAGTGCGTTTTTCTTCCAACATCGAGGAACACGATTTTCAAACAAAGCTTCGCAACGTCCGTAAGTTCTTGGAGGATCAGCACAAGGTGAAGTGTTCGATCCGTTTCCGTGGACGTGAAATCACCCACTCCGAAATCGGACTTGCCGTTATGGAACGTGTAGCTGCCCAGTGTGAAGATCTTGCTGCGCCTGAGCGCAAACCGAAGATCGAGGGCCGCAGCATGATCATGATTTTGGCACCGAAAGCGGAAAGTAAGTAAGTAGTTTAGACAGGAGGATTTTTCAGATGCCTAAAATGAAAACCAACAAGGCTGCTGCGAAACGTTTCAAGAAAACTGGAAGCGGCCAATTGAAGCGCGACCGCGCATTTGGTAGCCACTTGTTTGCCAACAAATCGACAAAAGCGAAGCGTCACCTGCGCAAAGCTGCACTCGTATCCAAAGGCGATCAAAAACGCATTGAGCAAATGCTCACATACCTGTAAGTATATTTATTACAACCATCACGCAGCATGAGCTCCCTAAGCGCCTAGCAATAGGCCGCCATGCTGGAAAGACCAGGAGGAGTTAGTATGCCAAGAGTAAAAGGTGGCATTGTTACACGCCGTCGTCATAAGAAAATCCTGAAGCTGGCGAAAGGTTATTTCGGTTCCAAACATCGCCTGTTTAAATCTGCAAACGCTCAGGTAATGAAATCCCTGATGTATGCATACCGTGACCGTCGTCAAAAGAAACGTGATTTCCGCAAACTGTGGATCACTCGTATCAACGCACAAGCTCGCATGAACGGTCTGTCCTACAGCCGTTTGATGCATGGCCTGAAAGTTGCTGGCATCGAAGTTAACCGCAAAATGCTGGCTGACTTGGCTGTTAACGACAAAGTTGCGTTCAACGAATTGGCAACTGTTGCTAAAGGCAAACTGAACGCGTAAGTAGCGTATCAAGTAAAAGTCGATCTTTCCTTTTGGAAAGGATCGGCTTTTTTTGTTGCCAAAATAAGCTTTTACCGAAAAGCATCTGTCCACACGTGAAAAGGAAAGCTGTCATACAGTGTGATGGAAGCCATTTATTACTTGCGCAATCAACAGGTTGGAGGGGGATTTTTGAATCAGACTTAAGTAGGAGAGAAAAACAATCCCCCGTCCGTGTCGAGCGGATTACCTGATGCAATACAATGAGAAGCGTAGAAGGAAAACATTGGATAGGGGAGATTAATATATGAAAAAACAAAAATGGATGATGATGGGTGCTACTGCAATCGTTTGTTCGGCGTTGCTCGCTCCGGGAGCATTTGCAAAATCTAAAGACAACGTAGACGCGCCACCTCTTTTCTTTGGCAGCGGACAGACTACACATGCAAAGCTTGTGGACACGACTCCAAATACGACTGTGACGACTCCTACTGGAGCAGCCTTCTTATTTCCGGCAACAGCTGAAAGCAAAAAAGATAAATAAGCCATGTACCTTCGAGAAGGCCGTCAGACACTTGTCTGATGGCTTTTTCATTTGGAAAGCACTTGTCGTCAAGATTTGTCAAAGGGACGAAGCGCCACTTCGGGCGAACCCACATATGATGATGGATGAATCCTCGCAAGAAAGGAGTTTCGCTGATGAGTAATCGCCACATGATGGCGGATGAGGAATTACAGGTGTGGGCGTACCGTCTGGAAGCGAAATCGCCGCAGGAAGTGTTGGTAAAAGCGGTGGAGAACTATGCCGGTGGACTTGTTCTCGCTTCTAGCTTTGGTGCAGAGGATGTTGTGCTCATTGATATGCTGCACAAGTTGGCGCCGACCATGCCTGTTTTTTACCTTGATACCAACAAGCATTTTACTGAAACGTATGCCACACGTGACAAGCTGCAGGAGAGATACAGTACGACGTTTATTCAGGTTTTGCCAAAGCTGACGCTGGCTGAGCAGGCGAGTGCGCATGGGGACAATTTATGGGAGAAGGATCCAAATCTTTGCTGCCAAATCCGCAAAGTAGAACCGCTGCAGCGGGTACTTTCGGGCTATCAGGCATGGATTACGGGGATTCGGCGCGAGCAGTCTCCCACGCGCGCGAATGCCAAAAAAGTAGAATGGGATGAAAAATTCAATTTGGTCAAGTTTAATCCGCTTGTGGATTGGACGGATGGCCAGGTGTGGGAATATATACATGCAAACGATGTTCCATACAATCCTTTGCATGACAACAACTATCCCAGTATTGGCTGCAGCGTCTGCACCCGGGCAGTTCTGCCTGGTCAGGACCCGCGTGCAGGACGATGGGCCGGCTTTGAAAAGACAGAATGTGGACTGCACAAATGAGAGAGACAGGAGGGGGATACCAGATGCATACAAGCTTGCCCCATGGCGGGTCTCTCGTTCATTTGCTGACAGACCGGCAGGATGCAAACAGGCTGCATGGGATAAAAAAAGCCATTACCGTTGACAGATGGACGTTATCGGACATTGATTGCTTGGCAATCGGGGCTTTTTCTCCATTGACGGGCTTTCTCGGTGAAGCTGATTATCATTCGGTTGTAGAGACGATGAGGCTTGCGGACGGTACGATTTGGCCGTTGCCAGTCACGCTGGCGGTAGATGCAGCGGAGCATGATGATATACAGATCGGTGATCAGGTCCTTTTGCGTGGAGAAAATGGTGTCGATTATGCGGTGCTTCAGGTAAAGAGCCGCTATCAACCAGATAAAGCCCGCGAAGCTGTGCAGGTCTTTCGCACGGATGATCTCGCTCATCCGGGTGTGAAGAAGCTATTTGACAAGCCTGATCTGTATTTGGGTGGACCGATCGAGGTATTGGAGCGACCACGCCCGGAGAGGTTCTCTGACTATTATTTGACTCCGCTCCAGACGAGAGAAATATTTCGTTCAAAGGGTTGGAAGACGGTAGTGGGCTTTCAAACGCGCAACCCCGTGCACCGTGCTCATGAGTACATTCAAAAGGCGGCACTGGAGATTGTAGATGGTCTCTTTCTTAATCCGCTGATGGGAGAAACAAAATCGGATGATGTTCCAGCAGAAGTACGCATGAACAGCTATCTGACGCTTCTTGAAAACTACTATCCGGCAAAGCGCGTGCTCTTGGCGGCCTTCCCTGCAGCGATGCGATACGCAGGTCCGCGTGAAGCTGTTTTTCATGCAATGGTACGTAAAAACTACGGCTGCACGCACTTTATCGTTGGACGTGATCATGCAGGAGTAGGCGATTATTACGGAACCTACGATGCCCAGCATATTTTTTCCGAATTTGCTGCAGAGGAGCTGGGAATACAGCTGCTATTTTTTGAACACAGCTTTTACTGCACGGCCTGCCAGGGGATGGCGACTACGAAAACATGCCCACACGAAGCGAATTACCATCTGACACTTTCTGGAACAAAAGTAAGGGAAATGCTGCGAAACAAGAAGACGCCACCCCCGGAATTCACTCGTCCAGAAGTCGCTAATATTTTGATCGAAGGTTTGCAAAACAAGGGGTAAAAAGCCTGAGAAAGTCGACGGAGGGACACCAAAGCCCCTCCTTTTTTCTGTACAGACGAGGGACAAGAATAAGATGAAATGTATCCGCTTACAGCTAAAACCCGCGCTGTTAAGCCGTTTCCTACTGAGCATTCGTTCGGACGAAAGTCTAGAAAAATCTTTTTGTTTCCGTTGACACCCCCTAGGTGCCTAGCTATAATCAGACGTAACACTTTATATTCTGACAACAGCAATATTGAAAATATTGTTTTAATAGTAGGCTAAGACGAGGATGGTGCACGTTACCCCTTTTACAGAGAGCCCTGGTTGCTGAGAAACGGGTATAGGGTACGATGCATTGCTCACCTCCGAGCCGTTTTGCTGAAATCTACATTACGTAGGCAGTAGGCCAAACCGATTAACACCCGTTAGCGTGTTACAGTCCACATTAGTTGTGACTGGCTGAGATCGGCTGCCGCGAGGCGTCGATAAAGTTGGGTGGTACCGCGAACCCTTTCGCCCCAAAAGACATGGAAAAAGAACCGTGTCGGGGCGAAAGGGTTTTTCTATGTGTCTATAGTTATTTACAATACCTGCTTAAGAAGTGGGAGGAGGAGAAGAAATGAGTGTTGAAATGGCCGAATTGCAGAAAAAGAACGGCATTCCACCGATTCAGTTCGGTGAAGAAGTGACAGGAGCAGAAACGCTCTTGCGCTGTCTCATTCTGGAGCAGGTTGAATACATCTTTGGTTATCCGGGTGGGGCTGTACTCCCCATTTACGACTCGCTGTACGGGAGCTACTTCAAGCACATCTTGACCCGACACGAGCAGGGAGCCATCCACGCTGCTGACGGGTATGCTCGTGCAACCGGCAAGCCTGGTGTATGTATCGCCACTTCTGGTCCAGGGGCAACGAACCTGGTGACCGGGATCGCTACAGCCCAAATGGACTCGGTTCCACTGGTTTGCATCACCGGTAACGTAGCACAGTCGCTCATTGGAACAGATGCTTTTCAAGAGGCAAATATCACAGGGATTACAATCCCGATCACGAAGCACAGCTATTTCGTTCGCGATATCCGCGATTTGCCGCGAGTCGTGAAAGAAGCATTCCACATCGCGACAACTGGTCGCCCTGGTCCAGTTCTAATCGACATTCCAAAGGATGTCGCCAATGCAAAAGCGCCGTTCACGTATCCGGACAAAGTGGAGATTCGCGGTTATCACGATACGCTTGTCCCAAGTGATGCAGAGGTGCAGGCATTTGTCCAGGCGATTGGTGAAGCGAAGCGACCTGTTATTTTGGCAGGTGGAGGGATCATCTCCTCCAAGGCGGAAGAAGTGCTCCTCGCTTTTGCAGAAAAAGCGCGCATTCCAGTGATCAACACCTTTATGGGACTGGGTGGATTCCCAGGTACACATGAATTGTCACTGGCGATGCCAGGCATGCACGGTAACTATACAGCAAACCAGGCATTGCTCAATGCAGACTGTGTGATAGGTCTGGGTGCTCGCTTCGATGACCGGATCACTATGGGTCGCACAAAAGAGTTCGCTCCGAAAGCGCGCATCGTACACGTTGACATCGATCCGGCAGAGCTGGGGAAAAACGTGGAAACACTCGTGACGGTAGCTGGCGATGTAAAAAGCACACTGGCAAAAGCCATCCCATTGGCGCGTACATGTGATTCCGCAGAGTGGATCAGTCAGCTGAAAGAATGGCAGGCACAGCACCCGTACAAGTATAAAAAAGATGGCGATGTATTAAAGCCACAAGCAGTTATCGAGCTCTTGTACAGCTCCACAGATGGGGAAGCGATCGTCACAACAGACGTTGGACAACACCAGATGTGGACAGCTCAATACTACAAGTTCAAGCATCCGCGCTCGTTTATCTCTTCAGGCGGTCTAGGCACGATGGGCTTTGGCTTCCCTGCTGCGATTGGCGCACAAATCGCTCACCCAGAACGCACGGTTATCTCCGTAGTTGGGGACGGAGGCTTCCAGATGACCAATCAGGAGCTGGCGATTGTCTCCCAATACAACATTCCGGTGAAGGTAGCGATTGTGAACAACCAATGCCTGGGAATGGTTCGTCAATGGCAGGAGCTGTTCTACGATAACCGCTACAGCCAGATCGACCTGACCTGCAGCCCGGATTTCGTCAAACTCGCGGAAGCATATGGTGTCAAAGGCTTGCGTGCAACCACTCCACAAGAGGCCGAAGCCGTTTGGGCAGAAGCACTGCGTCACGATGGTCCGGTAGTCGTCGACTTCCGTGTAGCACAGGAGGAAAACGTATATCCGATGGTAGCATCAGGCGACACATTAGATCAGATGGAATTGGGGGACGACTAGGATGCAGCAACATACCATTTCCGTTCTCGTCAACGACCAGCCAGGCGTTTTGACCCGAGTAGCAACACTGTTTGGTCAGCGCGGTTTCAACATCGACAGCATTACGGTGGGAGGCACAGAGGAACAAGGGCTTTCCCGAATGATCATTTCTACCGGGGCAGATGACCGTCAGATCCATCAATTAATGAAGCAGCTCTACAAATTAATTGATGTAATCTCCGTAGTCAACCTCAGCGAGAACCCTTATGTATCGAGGGAGCTTGCACTGATCAAGGTGAGTGCATCACCTAGCCAGCTTGCAGAGCTGAACGGGATTGTGGAGCCGTTTCGCGCAGCGATCGTTGATGTGGGCCCAAGCTCGCTGATCGTACAAGTAACGGGAGATACCGAAAAGATTGACGCGCTTCTTGTTCTTTTGCAAAGCTACGGTGTTCTCGAACTGACGAGAACAGGTTCTGTAGCCATGGCGCGTAGTATTGTTCCAGCAACAGCCGCAGCAACGGTTTAAATTGCAAAATTCAGAATTGAAATTCAAACTAACATTATTTTTAGGGAGGCTATACAAATGGTAAAAATGTATTATGAAGCAGACGTAAAACAAGAGGCACTTCGTGGTAAAACAATCGCAATCATCGGCTACGGTAGTCAAGGTCATGCGCAAGCACAAAACCTGCGCGAAAGTGGTTATAAAGTAGTAGTAGGTCTGCGCCCAGGGAAATCTTGGGATGTAGCGGTAAAAGACGGTTTTGAAGTACTGACTGTAGCAGAAGCTGCAAAACGTGCAGACCTCATCCAAATCTTGCTGCCAGACGAGCGCCAAGCAGATGTATACCGTCAAGAAATCGCTCCAAACCTGAAAGCTGGTTCTACTCTGTGCTTCTCCCATGGTTTTAACGTACACTTTGCTCAAATCGTACCACCAGCTGACATTGATGTTATCCTGGCAGCTCCAAAAAGCCCGGGTCACCTGGTTCGCCGTGTATACCAAGAAGGCTTTGGCGTTCCTGGCCTGATTGCAATCCATCAAGACGTGACTGGCAATGCGAAAGACATCGCTCTCGCATACGCAAGCGGTATCGGTTGCACACGTGCTGGCGTAATCGAAACGAGCTTCCGTGAAGAAACCGAAACAGACCTGTTCGGTGAGCAAGCAGTATTGTGTGGTGGCGCAAGCGAGCTGGTTAAAGCTGGTTTCGATACATTGGTAGAAGCAGGATATGCTCCTGAAATGGCGTACTTCGAGTGCTTGCATGAGCTGAAGCTGATCGTTGACCTGATGTATGAGGGTGGACTCGCTCGTATGCGTTACTCCATCTCTGACACTGCAGAGTATGGTGACTACAGCATCGGTCGTCGCATCATCACAGACGAAACTCGCAAAGAAATGAAAAAAGTTCTGACAGAAATTCAAGATGGTACATTCGCACGCAACTGGATCTTGGAAAACCAAGCTAACCGCCCTGGCTTCACTTCCCGTCGCCGCCTCGAATCCGAGCATGGCATCGAAGTAGTAGGTGAGCAGCTGCGTGGCATGATGTCTTGGCTGAACAAAGACACCAAAAAAGAAGAAGCGAAAATCGGTCAATAATAAATAGGCTCACAAGATATATATATCATGTAGGAAAAAATGTGGAGGTGAAAAGTTCATGCGGACCATTGAGATTTTTGATACAACACTACGTGATGGGGAGCAGTCTCCAGGCGTCAACATCAGCACGAACGAGAAGGTGGAGATCGCCCTTCAACTCGAAAAGCTGGGAGTAAACAGGATTGAGGCGGGCTTCGCAGCTGCTTCCCCAGGTGACCAAAAGTCTGTGGCCGAAGTGGCGAAGCGGGTGAAGAATTCCACCATCGTCAGCCTGGCACGTGCCGTCAAAGACGACATGGATAAGGCATACGAAGCGCTACGCAACGCGCAAAACGCATCCCTCCACGTCTTTCTTGCAACATCACCGATCCACCGTGAGTTCAAGTTGAACATGAGCAAGGAGCAAGTCCTTGCTCGTGCAGTGGAAGCAGTCACCTATGCGAAAAAGTACTTCACGGAAGTACAATTCTCCGCAGAGGATGCAGCACGTACTGAAATTGACTTTTTGGCGGAGGTAGTAGAGGCTGTCATCAAGGCAGGCGCTACGACAGTAAACATTCCGGATACGGTGGGCTACATGACACCGTATCAGTACGGAAATATTTTCCGTGAGTTGAGACAGCGTGTTCCTGCGACCGAAAATATTCGCCTGAGCTGTCACTGCCATGATGACCTCGGTATGGCTGTAGCAAACAGCTTGGCTGCGGTCGAAGGCGGGGCAACACAGGTAGAAGGTACGATCAATGGTATCGGTGAGCGTGCGGGTAATGCTGCTCTGGAAGAAGTGGCACTTGCACTCGAAACACGCAAGGATTACTATCAGGCAACTACTAAGCTGCATCTGAAGGAAATTGCTCGTACCAGCCAGTTGGTGAGCCGCTTGACAGGTATGATCGTTCCGGGGAACAAAGCAGTAGTAGGGGCGAACGCCTTTGCACACGAATCTGGAATTCATCAGGACGGCGTGCTGAAGGAAGTTACGACGTATGAAATTATTCGTCCTGAGTCCGTTGGCTTCAAGTCGAACAAACTGGTTCTTGGCAAGCACTCCGGACGCCATGCGTTCAAGGAAAAGCTTGTAGACCTCGGCTATCACCTCGAGCAGGAAGAGGTAAACGCAGCATTTGCAGCGTTTAAAGTGCTGTGCGACAAGAAGAAGGAAATCAGTGACGACGATATTCTCGCTCTCGTCGATGCCAAAATGGTACGCGGTCCTGAAGCATTCCAGCTGGAGTCCGTTCAGCTTGCCTATGGCAACATTTCTGTACCGACAGCGAGTGTACGTCTGGCTCGTCCGGACGGCTCTGTTGTGGAAGAGGCAGCGTGCGGCAATGGTTCGGTCGATTCGATCTACAAGGCGATTGACCGTGCAACAAGTGAAGATGTAACCCTTGTTGATTACAAAATCCTTTCCGTTACTCATGGAAAAGATGCACTCGGTGAAGTATTCGTCCGTCTGCAACAGGGTGATTTGACTGTAACAGGACGCGGTGTGAGCACAGACGTACTGGAAGCGAGCGCGATTGCTTACGTCAGAGCAATCAACAAGATTTTGGAGCGCCGTGGAGAGTCCGTGCCCGTAGCTGCGAACTAACACATATTGATCGGCAACTGGATACGAACGACAAGAGCCAGTAGGAACTGCAAACCACTACAGAAAAGAAAAGCGGGATAAACGATGAAGAAAAATTATCGCATCGCCGTTCTTCCGGGAGACGGTATTGGGCCGGAGATTATGCAGGAAGCGGTCAAAGTCCTCACCCTCGTTGGGGAACGGGAAGGCGTCACTTTTACATGTGAAGAAGGTCGTATCGGTGGTATCGCGATCGACACGGATGGAACACCATTGCCAGAAGAAACGATCACGCTGACCAAACAGGCAGACGCTGTTCTGCTTGGAGCGGTTGGCGGGCCAAAGTGGGACCAAAACCCGGGACATTTGCGCCCGGAAACAGGTCTGCTCGGTATCCGCAAGGCACTGGGGCTGTTTGCCAACATTCGTCCAGCTACCATGCACAGCTCTCTGGTAGATGCTTCATCTCTGAAACCAGAAGTCGTTTCGGGTGTAGATCTGATCGTCGTTCGCGAGCTGACCGGAGGCATTTACTTCGGTGAGAAAAAACGCTACGACGGTCCGAACGGTGAAGTGGCCGAAGACCAATGCATCTATAATGAAGCGGAAGTAGAACGGATTATCCGTGTCGGCTTTGACATTGCTCGCAAGCGTCAAAAGCGACTGGTATCTGTTGACAAGGCAAACGTGCTGGAAAGCTCCCGCCTCTGGCGCAAAGTAGCTGAGCGTGTAGCAAAAGACTATCCGGATGTTGAGCTTTCTCACCAGCTGGTAGACTCTTGCGCGATGCAGCTGGTACGTGCTCCAAAACAGTTTGACGTCATCGTGACGGAAAATATGTTTGGCGATATTTTGAGCGACCAGGCAGCCATGCTTACAGGCTCCATCGGTATGCTGTCATCCGCAAGCCTCGCTGCTGGTAGCTTCGGATTGTACGAACCGGTACACGGTTCTGCACCTGACATTGCGGGTCAAGGCATTGCCAACCCACTCGCAACCATCCTCTCCGTAGCGATGATGCTTCGTCTCTCCCTGGAGATGGATGAAGCAGCAGCTGCTGTCGAGAATGCAGTGTGGTCCGTGCTCGAAGCAGGTCATCGCACTGGCGATATCGCTTCTGACCGCAGCAAGGCCATCGGTACGCTTGAGATGGGACAGCTGGTTCGTGACGAGCTGGCGAAGCTACTGCCACAGAAATAAAAGCAAAGACCCTGCCAATCATCCTTCTCTTGAGATGGTCGGCAGGGTTTTTTCGTGCTCACTTACCCGATTGTGATCTTTCCTTTGGGGTAACGGTAGTATTCTTTTTGCTTACGCTGTGCTAGTGCAAAAGCGATAGTCAGCGGTCCAACCCGACCTGCAAACATCGTGAGGACGATCAAGCATTTTCCAATCGGCGAAAGCATCGGAGTAAGCCCCATAGATAGACCGGTTGTTGCAAAAGCTGACGTTACTTCAAACAGTACCATCTGGAACGTGGCTCCAGGCTCCGTGATAGACAGCACCATCGTCATCGCCATAACGATGAAGAGTCCGATCATCGTCACGGTTAACGATTTGTAAATTATGTGCGGTAAAATCCGCTGGCGAAAAAAGATCACGTCTTCTTTTCCTTTTATTTGCGCGATGACAGCACCAATCAAGGTAGCAAACGTAGTCGTTTTGATACCGCCCCCGGTCGAACCAGGAGAAGCGCCAATAAACATCAACAGAATGATCAGAAACAGGGAAGACTGATGCATGTCACCGATACTCAGCGTATTAGACCCCGCCGTACGTGCGGTGACAGACTGATATAACGAGCCGAGCACTTTGCCCATGGGCGACAGAGGCTGCAAGGTTTTTGTATTTGTATACTCAAGCAAAAAAATAAGGACGGTACCCCCAACTACCAAAAAAGCGGTTGTTGCCAAAACTACCTTTGTATGTAGAGAAAGTCGATGTGTGCGTGGGTAATCGTACACTTCGCTAACGACGAGAAAGCCGATCCCTCCCAAAACAATCAATGCGCACACAACGAGTGTGACGAGCGGATCATCTACATAGGCAGTCAGACTTGAAAATTCGCCCATCAAATCAAAGCCAGCATTGTTGAAATTGGAGATCGCATGAAAAAAGCCGAAGTAAATCGCCTTGCCGAGCGGAAAATCAAAGGCAAACCGGATGGAGAGAAGAACGCCACCGATAAACTCGGCCAAAGCAGTAAAAATCAAAATCATTTTGGCCAAACGAACAACACCCTCCATGGAGATATGATTCAACGATTCTTGAAGGATGAGTCGCTCGCGCAATGAGATTTTTTTACGCATGATCAGGGCAAAGAAGGTGGCTACCGTCATAAAGCCGAGGCCGCCAATCTGAATGAGTGACAGGATTACGAGCTGACCAAATACCGTAAAGGTCGTTCCTGTATCTACTACGACCAGGCCAGTCACACAGGTAGCCGATGTCGCGGTAAACAAAGCATCCAGCCAGGGCAATCCGAGCCCGTTTTCTGTCGCAGAGGGAAGCGTTAAGAGTGTAGTCCCGATAAGGATAATTAAAGCAAATCCAATCACCAGTGTCTTTGGGGGATCAAGATGAAGCTTCTCTACGATTTTTTTGATCATCGTTGGTTTTACCTCGACTTTTTATCGATTCATTGCTTGTAGCGGAATAGAAAATGCAAGCCTCTTAGTATGACACTTTTTTCAACAAATTACCGGATGAGTGCAGCACCTAACCGATGCAGCCAGTGCTTGAGCTCACGCTCCTCCATTGGTGCCAGCGGGAATCGAACGGCTGGGCGACGCAAGCAATCGTCTGGTTCATCTGCAACCCGAAACGCATGGCCGCCAGTCAGCTCAAGACCTTCTTCCTTGAGTATGGCAATCACTCGATCTTCCACTTCTGTAGCTTTGGAGGTAGGATTCCCCCATTCAATCCACGTATTTAATCCGCCTGAGATCGGATACATGCTTGCGTGGGAAGGGAGAGCCTGACGTTTTTCCTGCCAGAGACGTAAAAAGCGTTCATGGAACAAGGCGCGCCTGTCAGCAAGGTACACCTCGGAAAACCACGGATCGTCGAGCAGGCGGACAGCAGCCTCTACGACGAGCAGAGAAGGCTCAGCGCCTGTCATCGAGACGATTTGACGGTACCGCTCCAGCTCATCCTCTTTTAGATCAGAAGGCAGGAGCAGGACACCCAGCTGTAAGTCGCGGGCCAAAGTTTTCGATAAGGAATGGAGGTAGTATACCTCGACAGAGCTTTCCTTTTCTCGCGCCAATTGGTAGAGCGGGTGACTCGGCTGTTCAAACCATAAATCTCCGTAGTGATCATTCTCCACGAGCCTGACGTTATGCCGCTTGGCCCAGTCGAGAATCTCTTCCTTGCGTTCTTCGGAATAGCTGATTCCGGTAGGGAAGTGATAATGCGGGTTGATTAAAAGCCAGTTGGCAGGATAATGCTCCTGTTCGTTATCCAGTGCTTCGATCGATACACCCTGGTCATCCATTTTGATCGGACGCACCGTAATCCCGCATTGACTCAGCAAGCGTAGAAAGACAGGATAGCTGTATTCCTCGACGTAGACGACATCACGCGCATTCATGATGCGTTGCGCGAGAAAGGCAAAGCCGCTCGTGCTTCTGTTAAACAGCAGCAGCCGCTCAGGATAATGCGGCAGTCCGCGACGACGGAGGTGATCCGCAAACACCTTGGCAGCCTGAGCGCGTCTTATTTTCTTTTGGGCCGATGGTTCATCCAAGACTGTCAGACTTTCGTAAAAAGCTCCACGCAGACGCTTAACGAGCTCTTCGCCAGGCCTTGGGGACGAATCTGCGAGTGAAGCGATGGGGATATCTGTAAGCGGCAAGCGGTTTTCCAGACGAGCTTCCTTTGCCTGCTGAGTCAAATAGTACCCCTTGCCATGCACGGCCTCCAGCCAGCCCTCCATAGCGAGATGATCGTATGCTTTTTTTACTGTTTCCAGCGAGCAGCCGCTGACTGTTTTCATATCACGCAGCGAAATGAGCTGTTGTCCGTCCACGAGAAAGGCCCCACGTAAAATGGCTGTTTGCAATTGCTCTGCAAGCTGTACGTAAATGGGCGTGTGGGATTGTTTATGGAAATGAAAAGAGAAAAAAGGGCGGTTTGTCATCCGGCCACGCCTCCTTGTCGATCAAAAATAGCAGTCATCAGCATTATATAGGAAAGAGAACCAACTAGGGTATAGGGCTAGCATAATTTCTTAACGTGTAAGAAGGTTTAAGTGCCACGCCGTGCGAAAGCAATCTTTCTTAAACTTTCTGGAACGCATAAAAACTTTCCACTATAACGCGGTCGCTCCTCCTTGAGGAGGCATCGAAAGAGGTTTTTTTAGGGGATGTGCCACAGGTAACAGGCCTCAGAAAATGGTATCATAAAGGAAGAGAAAGCCCAAGGAGCAGGAGGATGGCAGGATGAGCACTCAGGAGCACAAGGCTCTTTCACCAAAACAAGTAAGCTGCATGGTCATTACAGTTTCAGATACACGAACAGAAGAGACGGACAAGAGTGGACAGTTAATGAAGCAGCTGTTGACGGAAGCAGGGCACGAGGCTCTCTTGTATCGAATCGTAAAGGACGAGCCAGCACAGGTAATTGCCGCCATAGAGGAAGGCATTTTACACAGCAGTGTTCAGGTTATTCTACTAAATGGAGGAACAGGCATTTCTCCGCGAGATAATACGTTCGAGGCAGTCTCGGGCCTGCTGGAGAAAGAGATGCCGGGATTTGGAGAATTGTTCCGCATGCTGAGCTTTACAGAGGACATCGGTTCAGCGGCTATGTTGAGTCGAGCAGTGGCTGGAACACGTCAAGGGAAGATGATCTTTTCTACACCGGGCTCGACGGGTGCTGTGCGTTTGGCGATGAACAGGCTGATTATTCCTGAGCTGGGACATGTCGTTCGAGAATTGAATCGGTAAGACGGAAATTTGCCGTTTTCTTGCTACGTATGGTACTGTTACGAAAGGAATCTGATCGGACATGCATAAAACCATCCATATAAGCGATGGTTTTTCGTGCCGGATAGCGCAAGGGGAGTAGAACCACACATGAAGATCTTACTATCAACGCTTAACGCGAAGTTTATTCACTCGTCGCTGGCATTGCGATATTTGCGCAGCTACGCACAGTCATCTTTTCCAACGATTGATCTGGTTGAATATACGATTAACGATGTGACCTTAAATGTAGTAGCGGACATTTACAAAAGACAGCCGGATGTTGTTGCATTTTCCTGTTACATCTGGAATATACGTGAGACATTAGACGTGATTCGCAATCTGAAAAAGATATGCCCGGATTTGCCAGTAATTCTCGGCGGTCCTGAGGTCACCTATGATGCAGACGAATGGATGAAAAAGCATCCTGAGATCGACGTGATTGCCATTGGCGAAGGCGAGCAAACCTTCCTGGAGCTTTTGCAGGTCTATCAGGAAGCTTTGGAGACTAAGCAGCCTCCTCGCTTGCAGGATGTAGCTGGAATCGCCTACCGCGACGGAGAATATGTACGTTTCTCCATGCCACGGGCACAAATCGAGGAAATGGACAGTATTCCTTCCCCCTACGCGGATCATTTGGACGAGCTCAACAATCGTGTCGTCTATTTCGAAGCGTCTCGTGGCTGCCCATTCAAATGCCAATACTGTCTGTCCTCCATTGAGGATGGCGTACGCTACTTCAGCCTGGAGCGGGTAAAGGAAGAGCTGCAACGATTGATTAACCATGGTGTTAAAACGATTAAGTTCGTTGACCGCACATTTAATATTAATAAAAAGTACGCTTTGGAAATCTTTCAATTTCTGATCGATAACCATAACGGAACGGTCTTCCAATTTGAAATCACAGCGGATATTTTGCGTGCAGATGTCCTGGACTTCCTGACCGAGAATGCACCGCCAGGCGTGTTCCGCTTTGAGATCGGGGTGCAGTCCACGAACGATGAGACGAATCGACTTGTTCAGCGTATCCAGCGTTTTGATCGTCTCTCCCGAACGGTTACCCAAATCAAGGAGTCGAAAAAAATCGATCAGCATCTGGACTTGATTGCAGGCTTGCCAGAGGAAGACTATCAATCGTTCCGCAAAACGTTTAATGACGTGTTTGCTCTGCGGCCGGAAGAGCTCCAGCTCGGGTTTTTGAAAATGCTGCGTGGAACAGGCGTGCGTGCGCGAGCAGCGAATCACGGCTACGTATTTATGGATGAGGCTCCTTATGAGATTTTGGGCAACAACGTTCTCTCGTTTGCCGATATGCAAAAGATCAAGCGGGTAGAGGATGTGCTCGAAAAATATTGGAATGCTCACCGTATGGATCATACGCTGGAATGGATTTTGGCAAATCAGTTTGAGTCGCCATTTGATTTCTTCCAATCGTTTGGCGATTATTGGGAAAATCAAAACTGGAGCCGCATCGGGCATCAGCTTGAGGATTTGTTTACCCGTCTTCAAAGCTTTTTGCAGGTTCAACAGCTGGAAGGGCTTGACCATGTTGTCAGTCTGATGAAATTTGACTTCCTGAGCAACCAGAAGCACCGCCCACGTAAGCTATGGTGGGAAGACGTGATGGAAAAGGAAGAAATGCAAGAGACGTTTTCGACGGTTTATGAGCAGCGGGATCGACTTCGTGAGGATTTCGCCCTGCACGCATCAGTGGAAAAGGACTACTTCAAGCATACGCTCGCGACAAAGGTTTCGTTTGATATCGAGGCTTGGCTAAAGACTGGGGAAGTCATCGAAGGTGATTTTACACTCGTTGTGTACTATCCGTACAAGGATGAGTTGCAAAATGCCTTTACCATCGTAGAGCCCAGCGTGAATGTAGCAGGCTAATGCGGCAAGGGGGGAGATAGGTATGTCCAGCCCATTTACAGATGCTGCCGTTCAAAAATTTCAGGCTCACGCTAACGCGGACTTGGCTGGGCCAATGGAAAAGTATATGAAAAATCTCTTCCCCTTTTTAGGGATCAAATCCCCCGTGCGCAAAGAACTGAGTACGCAGCTGTTTCGCGAGCAGGGGTTACCTGACAACTGGGAAGAGGTCGTGCTTCAGCTATGGGCGCTTCCAGAGAGGGAATACCAGTATTTGGCACTCGATGTAGTGAGTAAGGTAAAAAAAAGGATGACGGACAGGCACATTCATCTGCTTGAGGAATTAGTTACAACAAAGTCGTGGTGGGATACCGTAGATTTTCTTGCGTCCCATATGGCGGGTACAATTCTACGACGTCACGCTGAGAGAATCGGACCTCGTACCTCTGCATGGATGGAGAGTCAAAATATGTGGCTGCAACGGACTGCCCTTCTGTTTCAGCTTTCCTATAAACAGGAAACGAACCAAGAGCTCTTGTTCACCTATGTTTCAACATGTGCAGCATCCAAGGAGTTTTTTATCCAAAAGGCAATCGGCTGGTCATTAAGGGAATATGCCAAAACAAATCCCGAAGCAGTACGCGATTTTGTAGAAAAGACTCCTTTGGCGAGCCTCAGCAAGCGGGAAGCGCTCAAGCATTTGGCCTGAACGAGGATAGGCGATTTCTTGCTTGATAAAAAGCGTGCATCTATTGCAAAATAGACAAGTAGCTTTTTCGAGGGTTCGTACGTATTAAAAGGTGTCATATAGATCGCTAGTAGCCACTGACTGTCATCTTTGAAAGCAGCTGAAAAGTGGCGAGGATAGGGGATTTTGCCTGATGGAAATCAACCTGCTGATGTCAATCATAGAGCAATACGGTTACCTGGCCATTTTCTTTTTGCTATGGCTGGGAATTGTGGGTTTGCCCATTCCTGATGAGCTAGTCGTAGCTACAGGGGGATTTTTGGCATCCATCGGCCTGCTCAACCCATTTTACTCCTTTTTAGCGGGGTATTTAGGTGTGGCTTCAGGCTTAACAATCGGATTTTTGCTTGGAAAATACTTCGGAAGGCCCATATTACGGTGGCTTTCAAAGAGCGAAAAAATGCGCCATGCAGTAGACCGTTCGACAGTCATGCTGGAAAAATACGGGACGACGGCTTTGTGCATCAGCTACCTGTTCCCAGTCGTGCGTCACGTGGTACCCTATTTGGTTGCATTGGGTGGAATGAGCTATCGGCGCTACGCCCTGCTCTCCTATCCAATCGGTCTCGTTTGGACAACAGCCTTTTACTTTTTAGGCTACGTTTTTGGGAACAACGTGGAAGCGATCATCGGGATCATTCGGAAATATGGCTTTTACGCATTGCTCGTCGTAGTAGCAGTTTTGGCGATCGGTTTGATTGTGCGCAAGGTCGTTTTGGGGAATCGGGCTTACCGAGCAAAAGGAGAGTAAGCTTATGTTCCATAAACAAGTAACGCGGCATAGAAGGAATCGCAATCTGCTTCTTGGTATCGGGTGGGTCATGCTTTTGGCCGGGTCTGTTCTTGCTATCTGGTGGTTGGCAGTGGCTGGCGGCGTGCTCCTCAATGGATACGCATGGAGCCTGATGAAAATTGACAAGCACTTAGCCCCAAGAAGAGGATTTCGGATTCCGGAAGCGAGCTTATTGCTCGTTGCTTTTTTAGGGGGAGGATTAGGGGCGCTGGCAGGTATGCTCACCTATCGTCATAAAACGAAGCATGCCCGCTTCCTTATCCTCGTACCCGTATTCTGTATATTGCAAGTTGCGCTCCTCGTTTGGCTAATAGGATAGGCCTGAGTAATCCCGTGTCGATCTAAAGACGCGGGTTTTTTTGTGTGAAAATGACAGAAAACTCTAAATTGTGTATTGCGTAGTTGGAAAAGTCAGCCTATAATAAGAAATGTATTCAGTATTCACGAACGTCGTTCGATAATGTCGAACGAAAGGGAGGGATCATGAGCGAGAAGTTTATTCAGTCGGTGGACCGAGCGATTGACATTATGGAGTTGTTCTCACTAACCGATACGGAGCTGAGTGTCAAAGAAATCAGTGACCGACTCCAGCTATCCAAAAGCACGGTTCATGGGTTGATCAAAACGTTGGAAAACAGAGGCTACCTCGAACAAAAACCAACCGATCAAAAGTACAAATTGGGCCTTCGCCTGTTCGAGTTGGGCAATTTGGTTGGAGGAGGGATGGAGCTGCGGAATCTCGCCTATCCGGTCATCCACGATCTGGTGGCAAAGCTGCAAGAGACTGTCCATTTGGTTGTTCTCGACAAAGACGAAGTTGTGTACGTGGAAAAAGTAGAAGGGCCCGGATCACTTCGCATGTACTCGATGCTGGGAAAAAGAGCACCGCTGTACTGCACCGGAGTGGGAAAGGCGCTATTCGCTCATTTGGACGAGGAGACAGTGGATCGCATTTTAAACGAAGTCGAATTGAAAGCGTTTACCTCTCTTACTTTGACGGACCCGGAAGCGATCAAGAATGAGCTAGCAAAAATCCGGGAGCAGGGGTACGCAGTTGACGATGAGGAAATTGAGATCGGATTGAAATGCGTGGCAGCACCCATTTTTAACCATGAGGGCAAAGTCATTGCTTCTATTAGTAGCGCTGGGCCCAAGCATCGATTCTCCGATGAAAAAATGGCAACGTTCATCAGCGAAGTGAAACTTGCGGCATTAGCGGTTTCTAAACGGTTTGGTTATCGAGGCTGATGGACACGAAAAAGAGACTTCACCCCCTGTAGAGTCAGTTTTCAAGCGGCCAGCCGGAAAACACTACGGAGGGAAGTCAGAATACTACCATTCGCCGACCATGCCCAAACTACCTGCAACAGACAAAAAGAAATTTCATAATTCGCTGGGGGTAGGTTGTTCGTGCGATCAGTCAATGCGCAAACGGTCATGGCAACAAGCAAGTTTTCCAAGTTTCACTTAGGTGTTTTTTTCTGGTGTGCATTCAGCATCATTTTTGATGGCTACGATCTGAACCTGTATGGCGTGGTACTGCCTGTCCTGATGCAGGAGTGGAATTTGACTCCGGTGCAGGCAGGGGCAATGGGCAGCTACGCACTGCTTGGGATGATGGCAGGGGCTTTTGTCTTCGCTCCGCTTGCAGACAAGATCGGAAGGAAAAAGGTACTGATTATTTGCATCACGCTCTTTAGTATTGCAACAGCGCTGGTTGCCTTTTCTCCCAATCCTACGATTTTCTCCATACTGCGGATCGTGGCAGGACTTGGTCTGGGAGGACTGATGCCCAATGTCATTGCTTTGATGACAGAATACTCACCGAAAAAAATCAGAAGCATTTTAGTAGCTGCGATGTACAGCGGATATGCGATCGGTGGAATCATGGCAGCCCTGCTCGGTATGTACGTCATGCCGGTACTTGGCTGGCAGTCTATCTTTTGGGTAGGCGTGATCCCTCTGCTCGTGCTTCCATGGTTTATCAAGCACTGCCCGGAATCAATGAGCTTTTATATTTTGAAAAGGCAAAACAAAGAGCTTTGCCGGATACTGAACCAGGTCGATTCTTATGGACAGTACAAGGAGACGGACGAATTTCAGTTTGAAGCGGAAAAGGCAAAGGCACAAGGCTCACCTGTCAAAAAGCTGTTTGAAGAAAATCGGGCACGCAGCACGTTCCTGTTCTGGCTTTCCACCTTCTGCTGCCTGATCATGGTCTACGGTCTCAATACCTGGCTGCCAAAGCTGATGCTGCAAGCAGGTTACCCTATGGGCTCCAGCCTGTCGTTCATGCTGACACTCAATCTCGGGTCAATAGCAGGCTCGCTTATCGGTGGCTGGCTCTCTGACAAACTGGGTGCAAAGAAAGTCATCATCGCGTTTTACCTTATTGGTGCCCTGTGCTTTGTTCTCCTCGGCTTCAAATCTTCTACGCTGCTTTTGTACCTATTCGTTGGAGTGGGTGGCGCGTGTACGATTGGCACACAAAACCTCGCCAATCCTTACATCACAGAATTTTATCCGAAGGAAATGCGCTCTACCGGCATCGGCTGGTCACTTGGTATCGGCCGGATCGGTGCGATTCTTGGTCCAACACTAGGCGGATTTTTACTATCACTAAGCCTGCCTCTGCAAAGTAATTTCCTCGTGTTCGCGATCCCGTGCTTGTTCGGAGCAGTAGCGCTTACATTTATCCAAGAGAAATACGGAAGCTTTGATTCGAAAAAAATCGAAACCAATGAATGGTCAAAGGAGAGTGTCATCTAATGAGCAAAATCGTTAGTCCTGTTCATATTTGGAAATTTATTGAGGAAAATAAAGACAGCCTGAAACCACCTGTCAACAATAAAGTCGTTTGGAAAGACGCTGAGCTGATGATGATGGTGCTAGGCGGTCCGAACAAAAGACGGGATTTTCACGTAGACCCTTCGGAAGAGATCTTTTATCAGCTAAAAGGCGATTGCTATGTCGAAATCATTAATGAAGAGGGCAAACGCGAGGTCATCACCGTGCGTGAAGGCGAAATGTTCCTCCTGCCAGCAAACGTGCCGCATTCCCCTCACCGTGTAGCGGATACGATTGGGCTTGTCATCGAACGCAACCGCGACCACGGAGAGCTGGAGGATTTCGTCTGGTTCTGCGATCAATGTGACCAGGAAATGCACCGTACGCGTGTTCAATTGACTGATATTGAAAAGCAGGTAAAAGAAGCGATTTACACATTCAACAGCAGCGCCGATCTGCGCGCGTGCAAAAATTGCGGACATGTCATGTCAGAGGAAGTGAAAGAATGGCAACCAGAGTAGATTTTCATACACACATCATCCCGGCTGATTTGCCTGATTTTTCAGGGAAATATGGCGGTGATCGCTGGCCGGTACTGCAACCGACCTGCTCCTGCGGTGCCAATATCATGGTAGGCGGCAAGCTGTTTCGTGAAATTACCGATCAGTGCTGGGACCCGAAAAAACGCATCGAGGACATGATCGCAGAAGGTGTAGATGTTCAAGTGCTCTCACCGATTCCTGTGACCTTCTCTTACTGGGCGCCTGCTGAAGCAGCGGAAGCGATGGCTCGCCTGCAAAATGACTTTATCGCTGATACGGTGCGCATGTATCCGGATCGCTTCATCGGACTGGGAACCGTTCCACTGCAAGACGTGGAGGGCTCTATTCGAGAAATGGAACGCTGCATGCACACGTTGGGCTTGAAAGGGATCGAGATCGGTTCCAACATCAATGGCTTGAATTTGGATGATCCAGTTTTTCTCCCGTTCTTCGAGATGTGCGAGAAATGGGAGGTGCCATTGTTTGTCCATCCGTGGGAGACGCTAGGACGGGAGAGAATGCCCCGCCACAACTTCATGTATACAGTTGGGATGCCAAGCGAAACGGCACTTGCAGCAGCGAGTCTGGTCGGAGGCGGCGTCATGGAGAAATTTCCGAAGCTAAAGGTGTGCTTTGCACATGGCGGAGGCTCCTTCCCGTACATTTTGCCTCGTCTCGACCAAGGCTGGAAGGTTTGGCCGCACCTGCGCGTGACTGAACACCCACCTAGCTACTATGCGAAAAACTTTTACTTTGATTCTCTGAATTACGAGCCGAACAACATCAAGCTTCTGATTGAGCGATTTGGTCATGAAAAAATCTTGATGGGTACGGATTACCCGTTTTTGCTCCGCGAGCTTCCACCAGGAAAAGTCATTTATGATACCCCTGGACTGACAGAGGAGCAAAAGAGTGCGATGCTCGGGGGCAATGCCCTCGAATTCTTGAAAGTATCGCGATGAGAGGAGACATAGGAGTGGCAGAACAATTACAGACACCCGAACAAAATTTAGCTGAGCTGGGTCTTCTACTTCCACAGCTTCGTACCCCTGTTGGCAACTATGTAGCGAGCGTTCGTACAGGCAATCTCCTGTTTACCGCAGGACAGGGAGTCGATCAGTACAAAGGTAAGCTTGGTCATGACCTCACGATTGAGGAAGGATATTTGGCTTCTCGGCAATCCATGCTCAACCTGCTCGCGGCGGTCAAAGCGGAAATTGGCGATCTTGGCAAAGTGAAGAGAGTCGTCAAAATTTTGGGATTTGTCAATTCTACTGAAGATTTTACGGATCAACCGAAAGTGATGAACGGAGCTTCCGATTTGTTGGTAGCCGTTTTTGGAGAAAAGGGCAAGCATGGTCGATCCGCGGTCGGGATGGCGCAGCTGCCGGGTAATACAGCCGTAGAGATAGAGATGGTACTGGAGATCGAGGAGTAGACAGGAGGGGAAACATGAACAGCATTCAACTGCAAGATGCCAAACTGTTTATCAATGGTGAGTATGTAGACGCGATGTCTGGGGAAACGTTTGACACGATCAACCCGGCGACAAACGAAAAGCTCGCATCGGTAGCCTGCGCTGATGAGCGGGACACGAGCAAGACAATCGAGATCGCGCAGGCCGCTTTTGAGAGCGGGGTTTGGAGCAATAAATCAGTAGAAGAGCGCTCTGAAATCTTGTGCCGCATGTCTGATCTGGTTCTGGAGCGCGTCGAAGAGCTCGCGACGCTGGAAACGATGGATGTCGGCAAGCCGATCAAGGAGAGTCTCGGCTTTGACATTCCGCGTGCGGCCCAAAACCTGCGCTTCTTTGCAGAGATGGCGAAGTACGTGAACCATGAGCATTACGACAAAGGAAACTTCATGTCCTATGCCAAATATGCGCCAGCAGGCGTAACCAGCCTGATCATCCCGTGGAACCTGCCATTTATGCAGATGACCTGGAAAGCTTCGGCAGCATTGGCAGCAGGGAACACGATCGTAGTAAAACCAGCATCCTACACTCCGCTATCTGCGCTCATGCTGGGGGAAATCGCCAACGAAGCTGGTTTGCCACCAGGAGTTCTGAATATTTTGACCGGTCCAGGTGGAACCGTCGGCACAGCCATGACCACAAATCCGCATGTGCGACGTATTTCGTTCGTAGGAGAAACCACTACAGGCAAAACGATCATGCGCAATGCGGCTTCGGAGTTGATCCCGGTATCGCTGGAGCTGGGCGGCAAGTCCGCGAACATCGTTTTTGCAGATGCCGATCTCGATGAAACGGTAAAAGGCTCAGTGGAAGCGATTTTCCGCAACCAGGGCGAAATTTGCCTCGCAGGCTCGCGACTGCTGGTTGAGGAGTCTGTATACGAGAAATTCCTTGAAAAGTTTGTTGTCGCTGTACAAAAGATCAAGGTTGGCGATCCTCTGGATATGGAAACAGACATGGGGGCGCTCGTGTCAAAAAGTCATCTGGAAACCGTCGAGCAATATGTGCAGATCGGATTGTCCGAGGGAGCAAAGCTGGCGCACGGCGGAAAGCGCGTCGCTGGACTGGATAAAGGAAATTACTACGAGCCGACCGTCTTGTATGACGTCGATAACAAAATGAGGGTGGCTCAAGAGGAGATTTTCGGCCCTGTGCTGGTGGTCATCCCGTTCAAAACAGAAGAAGAGGCTATCCGAATCGCGAATGATTCGATTTACGGTCTGGCTGGTGTAGTCTGGACAAACGATCTGCGTCGTGCCCATCGCGTGGCAGCAGGCATCAACTCCGGCTTGCTCTGGATCAACTGCTGGTATGTGCGTGATTTGCGCACACCGTTTGGCGGCTCAAAGGCAAGTGGAATCGGCCGCGAAGGTGGTCGTCACAGCTTTGAGTTCTATACCGAGGCCAAAACAGTGACGATGAAGCTGTAATTGCAACGCGGAAGCGAAAGGATGGACATGACATGGAACAAATAATCGAAAGCGTAGCACAGGAACTGCTCGCAGCAGAACAGATCCGTCAGCCAGTAGCGCCGATTACCACGCGTTATGAGGGCTTGCAGACAATCGATGCTTATCGTATTCAGCTCAAGGTTTTGGAAAAAAAGCTGGACAGCGGAAGAGAAGTCATCGGCAAAAAAGTCGGTTTGACTAGCCTGGCTATGCAGCGAATGTTGGGGGTCGATGAGCCAGATTACGGACATTTGCTGGACAACATGGTCGTAAAAAATAACGACACGGTTCAAGTTGATCAACTGCTTTTGCCAAAGGTTGAAGCGGAAATTGGTTTCGTGCTTAGGGCTGATCTAGTTGGTCCAAATATCAACTACCTGGATGTATTGATGGCAACCGAGTATGTGGTGCCGACACTTGAGATTATTGATAGCCGCATCGCAGACTGGAAAATCAAGCTGGTCGATACCGTGGCAGACAATGGCTCTTCTGCACTTGTCGTCGTCGGGGATCAGCGCACTCGTCTGGATGGTCTCGATCTGAGAAGCGTAGGCATGGCGCTGTACAAAAATGAAGAAGAAGTCGGTACTGGAGCAGGCGCAGCAGCATTGGGTCACCCAGCCCATGCGGTTGCCTGGCTGGCGAATAAGCTTCATGAGTTTGGGATTGGTCTGAAAGCAGGCGAGTTGATTTTACCAGGTGCTCTTAGCGCTGCCGTAGCAGTCAGAGAGGGAGATTTCGTCACAGCCAGTTTCGGGTCATTGGGGTCCGTTTCTGTGACGTTTCGGTAGAGAGGAGACTTACTTTGAAAAAAATCAAGGCAGCCATCTTAGGATCAGGCAATATCGGCACCGACCTGATGTACAAGTTGGAGAGAAGCAGTGTAATAGAGATAGCAGCTGTTATCGGGATTGACCCGGATTCTGATGGTCTCAAGCGGGCAAAGGACAAAGGGTATCCTGTTTTTGCAAACGGTATTGAGGCGATTGTGAACCAGCCGGATTTGGCAGAAATCGTGTTTGATGCTACCTCTGCAAAAGCACATGTTCGTCATGCAAAAGTGCTGAAAGAGCTAGGCATACGAGCAATCGATCTAACTCCAGCGGCACGGGGACCATTCGTGTGCCCGGTCGTCAACCTTACGGAGCAGCTGGAATTGGAAACGACGAACCTCAACATGATCACATGCGGCGGTCAGGCGACGATCCCGATCGTATATGCGATCAATCGCGTAGCCAATGTCAGCTACGCAGAAATTGTAGCGACGATAGCAAGCAAGAGCGCTGGCCCCGGTACACGCGCCAATATCGATGAGTTTACAATGACGACTCGCCAAGCACTGGAACAAGTAGGCGGAGCAGATCAAGGCAAAGCGATCATCATACTGAACCCTGCAGAACCGCCAATTTTGATGCGGGACACCATCTATTGTGAAGTGGCTCAGATGGATGAAGCTGCGATCCGCCAGTCTATTTTGGATATTGTTCAGGAGGTTCACCACTATGTACCCGGTTATCGCCTCAAGCAGGAGCCGCTGTTCGAAGAGAACCGGGTGACGGTGTTTCTGGAAATCGAGGGAGCGGGAGACTACTTCCCTCCATATGCAGGCAATTTGGACATCATGACGGCAGCGGCTATGCGGGTAGGAGAACAGATCGCTCGTCATCTACTGGATGGGAGAGGAGTAAGCCTTGGAACGGAATAGGAATCTACCAATCAAAATGACAGAGGTTTGCTTGCGCGACGGAAGTCACGTCGTAGCTCACCAGTTTACTACAGCGCAAGTGAAGTCTATTGTAGCTGGTCTCGACGATGCAGGCATGCACTACATTGAAGTCAGCCATGGAGACGGATTGGGCGGCTCGACGATTCAATACGGGCGCTCTCGTGTAAACGAAATGGAATTGATTGAAACGGCTGTTGCAGCTTGCAAGCAGGCAAAGGTAGCGGTTCTGCTGATTCCCGGAGTGGGAACAGTAAACGAGCTGAAGCAAGCAAGACAGCTAGGGGCTAGTCTCGTTCGGGTCGCTACGCATGTGACGGAGGCTGATGTATCTGCTCAGCACATCCAGATGGCGCGCGAGCTGGGCATGGAAGTCTGCGGTTTTCTGATGATGGCGCATTCTGCACCAGTCGAAAAGCTCGTGGAGCAAGCAAAGCTGATGCAAAGCTATGGAGCAGAAGCTGTTTACGTGACGGATTCAGCGGGAGCGCTCTTGCCGGATCAGGTACGAGAGCGTATCCGCGCCATGCGTCAGGCTCTCAATATCGAAATTGGCTTCCATGCTCATAACAATTTGTCCGTAGCGATTGCCAATACGCTTGTAGCGATTGAAGAGGGGGCTACTCGAATCGATGGCAGCATGCGCTGTCTGGGGGCAGGGGCTGGCAATGCACAAACAGAGGTATTGCTTGCTGTTCTGGATCGGATGGGCATACAGCTCGGGATCGATCTCTACAAAATGATGGATGTAGCCGAAGACATCGTGGGTCCGATCCTGCCACAATCACAGGAAATTCGCAAAGGCAGTCTCGTCATGGGCTATGCAGGCGTCTATTCCAGCTTCCTTCTCCACGCCGAGCGTGCGAGCAAGCGTTTCGGTGTTGATGCCAGAGACATCTTGATGGAGGTCGGCAGACGAAAAGCAGTGGGCGGACAAGAAGACATGATTATTGATGTGGCAGCGGAGCTGGCGCAGATCCGAAGAGCGGGGGTATGACAAATGGCGATCACACAGGAAGTACGACGAGAGCTGGTCGACTATTTGCTTTCAGCGGAGAGGGAGAAGAGAGAGGTAGAGAAGATCACCTCCCGTTATCCTGATCTCCCGATTGAGGTAGCGTATGAGATTCAGCAGCAATTGATTGAGCGCAAGGAGCAGGCTGGTGAACGCTGCATCGGCTTGAAGCTGGGACTTACCAGCAGGGCAAAGCAACAGATGATGGGCGTGCACGAGGCGATTTACGGTTACTTAACCGACGGGATGCTTGCACTAGAATGGGAGCCTCTCGCTTATAGCCGCTTTATTCATCCAAAGGCGGAGCCGGAAATCGCCTTTATGATGGGAGAAGATTTTCAAGGGACAAATGTTACGGCAGAGGATGTGCTGCGGGTAACCAAATACGTTGCTCCAGCGATTGAGATTATCGACAGTCGTTATGAGAATTTCCGCTTTACACTGCCAGATGTTGTGGCAGACAACTGCTCCTCCTCCGCTTTTGTCGTAGGGAGCAAGTGGGTGTCTCCTCACGAATTCGATCTCGCTTTGACGGGCGTGGTCATGAGCAAAAATGGAATGATCCAAACGACAGGCTCAGGTGCAGCTGTGCTTGGTCATCCAGCGGCGTCCATGGCGTGGGCAGTCAATAAGCTGGGCGAAAAAGGTCTCGGCCTGAAAAAGGGCCAGATTGTCCTGAGCGGGGCCATTACAGAGGCGATCGCTTTTGAGCCAGGCGATGTCATTCAAGTAACGGTCGATGGGATGGGCAGTGTCACATTCGGCTGCCAAGGATAAGAGGTAACCTATCCCGATTCTAGAGTCAGTCAATAGCGAGGTGCTAGTATGCCGATTGTTCAGGTTTCCATCCTGCAAGGCAGAGATAAAGAGCAAATCAGGAATTTGATTGAGGGCGTGACCGCAGCAATCACTACAAGCTTGGATGTCCGGCCTGAGCAGGTTCGCGTACTGGTTACAGAGCTTCCCCCCTCCCACTGGGGTGTGGGGGGAGTCACCAAAGTAGTGCAAAGCCGGTAAATCAACGAATTTCCAAGGAGGTAGCTATGCCATACGCATCAATCCCACTTACCAAAAACTATGCCGGGGAGCTAGACGCACAGGATAAACTGGCGAAATACCGAGACGAGTTTTACCTGTTGCCCAGTATGTATCTAGATGGAAATTCGCTTGGTCTCATGTCCAAGCGAGCGGAAAAAAGCTTGTTTGATCTGGTGCAGTCATGGAAGGAGCTCGGGATCGAGGGTTGGACGACAGGGCAGCATCCATGGTTCTTCCTTTCTGAAAAACTGGGAGTGTTGAGTTCGTCTCTCGTTGGTGCAAATCCAGAGGAAGTGATTGTAACAGGCTCCACTACGATCAATTTGCATCAAATGGCAGCTACTTTTTATCAGCCAGAGGGGAAACGGACCAAAATCATCGCAACAGAGCTCGACTTTCCTACCGATATTTACGCACTGCAAAGTCATATCAAGCTGCATGGGCTAGACCCTGACGAGCATTTGATTCGAGTAGCCAGCCGCGATGGTCGCCTGATTGAAGAGGAAGACATCATTTCTGCAATGACAGACGAGGTGGCGCTTGTTGTCCTGCCAACGGTACTCTATCGAAGCGGTCAGCTACTGGATATCGAGCGCTTGACAACGGCTGCTCATGACAAAGGGATCTTGATCGGTTTTGACGGCTGCCATTCTGTTGGAGCAATCCCGCATTATTTCAGCAAGTGGGGCGTGGACTTTGCTTACTGGTGCAACTACAAATACGTAAACGCAGGCCCGGGAAGTGTCGGCAGCATTTATGTGAATCGCAAGCATTTTGGAAGAACTCCTGGACTTGCAGGGTGGTACAGCTCGAAGAAGGACAAGCAATTTGACATGGAACACACGCTGGATGTATGCGAGACAGCTGGAGCGTACCAGACTGGAACTCCGCATATGTTCAGCCTGGCACCGCTGCTTGGTTCGCTGGAAATGTTTGAAGAGGTGTCCGTCGAAGTGCTCCGCGAAAAGTCACTGAAGCTGACCCGCTATATGATGGATTTAATTGAGGTGGAGCTTGCTGGCATGGGATTTGTCATTGCGAATCCGCAAGAGGATGAGCGTCGCGGCGGCCACGTAAGCCTGGAACACGAAGAAGCAGTACGCATTTGCAAGGCACTAAAGGAAGCTGGAATCATTCCTGACTTCCGCGCTCCTAACATCATTCGTTTGGCTCCGGTTGCTTTCTACACGACATACACCGAGGTATGGGAAAGTGTGCAAATCTTAAAAACCATTATGCAAGAAAAGAGCTACGAAAAATTTGAAAACAAGCGCGGAGTTGTAGCCTAAGCGCTTGATCAAAAGGAGTGAGTGCATGTGTCAAGCAATAACAACTTTCAAGACATCATGGAGAGGGAGAAAGGGCTGCAACGCGGGTTAACTACCCGCCAGCTCGCGATGATTGCCATCGGCGGTGCGATCGGTACCGGATTGTTTCTCGGCAGCGGGATGGCGATTGGCTTTGCAGGACCGAGTGTCATTGTCAGCTATCTGATTGGTGCGGTCATTGCGTTATTACTGATGGGATGTCTGGCTGAGATGACTGTCGCTCATCCGACGACCGGATCATTTGGTGCCCACGCAGAACGCTACATTAATCCATGGGCAGGCTTTTCCGTCCGCTATGCGTATTGGTTTAGTCTGGTATGTGCAGTTGGGACAGAAGTATCGGCGATGTCCGTTTATATGAAGTACTGGTTCCCTGATGTACCAGGCATCATCTGGATCGTCATCTTTTCCGCAGTACTCCTTTATGTAAACGCTACCAGTGTAAACTTGTTCGGTACTGTTGAATATTGGTTCTCCATGATTAAAGTAGCAGCTATTATTTTGTTTATCGTATTTGGAGCTTATGTTGTATTCGGTACTTCAAACCCAGAAGTCGGTCCGCAGAACTTTACTAATAATGACGGCTTCTTCCCGAACGGGGTATGGGGCATGTGGATCGCTATCTTTATCTCCTTGTTCAGCTACCTCAGTATTGAAATGATCGCAGTCAGTGCCGGTGAAGCAAAAGAGCCGGAAAAAGCGGTTCCGATGGCTTTGAAAACGGCTGTTATCAGGCTAGTGCTGTTCTACATTTTGACTCTCGCCCTCATGCTCATGATTGTTCCGTGGCAACAGGCAGGAAGCGATGCCAGTCCTTTTGTAAAAGTTTTTGAAATTATCAATATTCCGGGCGCGGCTGGCATTATGAACTTCGTTGTATTGACGGCAGCCCTCTCTGCCATGAACAGTCAGCTCTACATTTCTACTAGGATGGTATTTTCTCTGTCTCGCGCAGGCTTTGCACCTGCCAAGCTCGGTGATTTAAGTAAAAAAGGCGTTCCGGTCAAAGCGCTGGCCCTATCCACGATCGGAATTGCGATTGCGACGATCATCAACATTGTCGCTCCTGATCAATCGTTTGTGGTCATGATTTCCCTCTCCAGCTTTGGTGCGATGTTCGCATGGTTCATGGTTTTCATTACACACCTGTTCTTCCGTCGTAAATGGGAAAAAATGGGCGGTCGAAAGCTGCCGGTGAGAATGATTGGCTTTCCGTATCTGACAATCCTGGGAGCAGTTCTCTTGGCTTGCGTCGTACTCTCTACATGGTTCCAGCCAGAATTTAAAGATACGCTGACTATGGGCTTCCCGCTTCTGCTCATCATTTCGATTGCCTATTTCATCTGGAAAAAGGCAAATCCGAGTGCTTATGAAGCATCTGCTAATCAAGGGAAGGAAGACAACAAAAACATTACCTCGTAACATCCAGACTTTCATATAGGGGCGATTCCATCTAGTAGATAAAGGGGATTGATTCAATGAAAAAAGAGAAGAAGCAGCGAGTAATGAGTACGTTTCTTGCCACGACCCTTGTATTAGGCTCACTTGTGCCGATTACAGCGGTAGATGCCTCGACGCCTGCAAAGTCAGATGCGTTTGTGGCACCGCGAACCGGACTCAATGTAAACGCACCAGATGCACCAGCAGCCTATCCGAAAGAAGAGCACAAGCTATTGCCGGGGGAGCCAGCCGAGCCAGCGCCTGGAACCTGGGGATATGATGGGAAGACAGGAATATTCACTCATCCAACGGCGACACCAGACAACGAGGGGCCACAGCCTTTCAATGGAAGCCTGCCTTATTTGGATCAGAACCAGTACGTGAAAAATATGAATGTCGAAGCATTTTACCCGTATGTGGCAGGGTGGGGCCACAGTTGGCAGGCGACTTTTGATCTGAATGGCAAGAGGTACCTGTATGACTATGAAACGACCATGTACAACGTCTTTGATATTACCGATCCGAAAAATGCCAAACGGATTGCGTACAAAAGCTTCGATACAAAAGTAGAGCATCAGTTTGGTCCCATGACGATCAAGTATAACAAAGAGCTGGGCAAGCTGATCGCCGTTCAGGTATACGAAGTGCCTCGCTATGGTGTGCTGTCTAATAAATACACCAATCCAGAAGAGGTTCAAGCGATTAAAGATCGAAAAATGCTGCGCGGATTCCGTATCTATGAAGTAACGAGCCCGCTGTTCACAGAATGGAAGCTGCTCTCCGAAACAGCACTTGATCCGAAAGCAAATCCGGGTGACGAGGTCCAGGAAGGCTCTGGTGGCTTGGATGTGCCTGTATACAACGGCGACAAGTATTTGTTCATTGCAGGTGCGCCGGATGACAGCTTTTCCAACACCGAGTACAAAAGCTATCTATACTCCGCAGGTCAAATGGCTTTTGACGTCTCTGATCCTACCAAACCAAAAAGATTAGATACCTGGTGGGTACCTGGACAGCGCAAGGGCGAGGAAGAAGCCTACAACAAAAACCCGCGTGCTGGTAACAAAACGACCTGGATGGGTGCCAGAATGCCGCTGTTCATTCCAAAGCCAGTGGAAAAAGGCGGAAAATACGGGTATGCAGCCATGGGAGGCTACGGCTTCTGGGTCGTCGATATTACTGATCCAAATAATATGAAAGCTGTTTCTCATATTGACATGCCGATCAGCGCAAGTGGTACTGAGGGAGACAATATCGATGTTACGAAGGTTGAGACGACAGGCATGGTTTACTACAGTGGCTACCCATTGGGTGAGGATTGCCACGAGCCATACAAAGACATTTATGCGATTGATGTCCGTGATCCACTGAATCCAAAAATTGCTTTCACTATGCCGCGTCCAACCCCACCTGGCGATGCGCCGTTCACAGATTACTGCCAACGCCGTGGAAGCTTTGGACCAAAGCGCAGTGGTTATGCTGCGATCCAGCCGGGAACACCGAGCCAAACGGTAATGCCGTATGCATTCTACAATGCTGGCGTGCAGGTGTTTGATCTGAAAAATCCGAGCAAGCCAACGATCGAAGCGTACTTTGTTCCAAAAATGTCTGGTGAATACTTGAGCAATGACGGCAGTGGCAAAGAAATGAGCGAGCATTCAAACCCGGTCCACAGTATTTTTGTAGAATGGGATCGTAATCTCGTATGGGCATTTTCTAATCACGGCATCTACGTCTTGTCTACGCCTCTCTTAGGTGAGGCGAAGAGCGGTGTGCCGATAGATAAACGCTAACATATAAAATGAAGGTTTATTCGATTTACAGGTCCGGCTTATTGCTGGATCTGTTTTTTGCTTTATGCAGAACATATAAAAAGGGATTTCATTTCCTTTCTTGGGTACACTATCCGTACTTGTAGACTACGCAGAATAAGGAACCGAGGGGGGAGTGTGTTGAGCCAATTTTGGAAAGCGTGGCAAAGACGGAAGGATACTCTTCAGGAGCAGACATTGCAGCAGCACTCCAATAAAAGCATGGAAAGCGTGTCAGATTTAGAACTCACGACTAGTGTAGACGACAACATTGCCTTGATAGAGCGACAGTTGGGAAAATGCGATGACTTGGTCGTCCGGCGTTTTCCAGATAAGTTTGGAGTAGATTGTGCCATCGTTTTTCTTGATGGAATGGTCGATCGGAATATCATCAGTGAGTTCATCATCACCAATATGACCAATCCCCAAATTACGTATGATCATCCAGCATCGAATGAACTGGAATCGACTGACGGTTTACGACAAGTCATTCGCAACATCCTGTCAGGAAGCGCCGTCCTCATGCGTAATGGAGAAAAAAAGGCGTACTTGAATAATACGCGAGGATGGGATCGCAGAGGTGTGGAGGAACCGCAAACGGAGTCAGTTGTTCGGGGGCCGCGAGACGGTTTCTCCGAGACTCTCTGTGTCAACTCTGCATTAATCCGATTTCGCCTGAAGGACCCGAATCTTAGGGTACGCCATCTCGTAGTAGGACAACGTACACAGACAGACATCTACGTAATGTACATCGAGGGCCTAGCTCATCCGCCTATGGTAAAAGAAGTGTTGTCACGTATCGAGAAAATCAATGTAGATTCGGTTCTGGAAAGTGGTTACATTGAGCAATTGATCCAAGACCGCAGATGGTCGCCTTTTCCCCAGATCCAGAATACGGAAAGACCGGATAAGGTCGTAGCCAACCTGTTGGAGGGCAAGGTTGGCATCCTGGTTGATGGGACGCCTTTTGGACTAATCGCTCCAGCTGTTTTCTCTCAGTTTTATCAGAGTCCCGAGGATTATTACGAAAGGTTTTACATTGCGACTTTAATCCGCTTAATCCGGATCATTAGTATCTCGATTGCACTTTTGCTGCCATCTCTGTACATCGCTTTTAGCGCTTTTCACCCAGAGATGATCCCGTCCCGTCTAGTGATCGCCATGGCGGCAGGCAGATCTACCGTACCATTTCCTTCTCTAGTGGAAGCTTTATTCATGGAGCTTGCGATCGAGATTTTGCGGGAAGCGAGTGTACGGCTACCTGGTCCCATTGGACCTACCATCGGAATCGTAGGGGCGCTGGTTGTAGGGGAAGCGGCCGTATCAGCTGGTCTAGTCAGTCCCGTCATGGTCATCATCGTGGCGGTGACTACAATCGGATCATTTGCCTCCCCTAGCTATAGCGCAGCTATTGCGATTCGGATGCTGCGCTTTCCGGTCATGCTCCTAGCGGGGATGTTTGGCCTGTATGGGATTATGCTTTTTTTGATCGTCATTCTGGTTCATTTATCATCGATCAAGTCGTTCGGTGTACCGTATATGTCCCCACTAAGTCCGCTTAATATGAAGGGGATGAGGGATCTATTCGTGCGCGTACCCCATCATTTGATGAAAACCCGCCCAACCATGTTCCATGTACATGATGAAGTACGTATGAGAGAGGATGAGAAACCGTGAGTAAGCAGGACGTGAGCAGCCAACAACAAACGTTTTCCTTATGGCAACTGACGTCCTTGATTACAAGCACACTAATTGGTGTAGGTGTTTTAACCTTGCCACGCTCTACATCTTCCGTCTTGTTTGAAGCAGGATGGATGTCTCCTGTTTTTGGTTCCGTTGTCGCGATAATATCCATCTGGATGATTGCCAAGCTAAGTCAACGATTTCCCGGAATGACGTTCATTGAATACAGCCCCATCGTCTGGGGGACGAAAAACTATCCGAAAATCGGAAAATGGCTCAGTATGCCATGGATTCTCGGTTACCTCGTCTTCCTTTATTCAACAACGGCCATCGTCGCCCGTATTTTCGGAGAAGTAGTGGTCACCTCCGTCTTGCTCGATACGCCGCTGGAGGTCATCATCATCTCCATGTTTCTTCTTGCATTTATCTTATGCCTTCATGACGTGGAAGTGGTAGCAAGAGTCAATGAGCTTCTATTTCCAATGATCTTGTTCCCAATCCTGTTTATCGCTCTTGCTTCCTTCCAAAAAGCGGAGTGGAATAATATCCTTCCGCTTTTTCGCGTACCAGCCAAGTCTCTTTTACAGGGTAGCTACGAAGCGATTTATTCTTTTTCAGGTTACGAAATCATGCTAATCTTCTTCGCTTACTCTCACGAGAACAAAAGCAAAGTAAAGGCAGGCTTTTACGGAATCGGCATTGCGATGATTGTATATACCTTGATTGTGGTAGCAGGCATCGTTGTGTTTGGGTACGAAGAGCTGCAGCGGGTTGCTTGGCCTACTCTTGAGCTGGTGAAGACCACTAAGGTTCCAGGGCTTATCCTGGAACGGCTGGAATCAGCCTTCCTGGCAGTATGGGTAACTGCCGTGTTCACTACGGTTGCAAATGCTTATTACGCTGCTATGTATGGTATACGCCAGCTGTTCAATAAAGGCATCGTGTTTCAGAGGGTCATCTCCGCAATCCTGTTCATCCCTTTATACTACATTGCCCTGTGGCCGCAAAATATCGTGGATATTTTTCGAGTGAGCTCCTTTGTGGGTATATTAAGCCTCTTCCTCAATCTTGGCATCCCTACTCTTTACCTGATGGTAATCATCATTAAAGATTTTGCATCAAAACAAAAGGAGAGAAATGCAGATGGCTAGATGGTGGCTTCATTTGGCAGTTCTGATGGTTAGTCTCTCTCTTCTGACAGGTTGCTGGGACAGGCGAGAGCTTGAGGAACGCACTTCCGTACTTGCTATCGCGGTTGATGTGGTAGAGGGAAGAGAGGATTTGTACAAATTGACGGTGCAGATTCCAATTCCAATCAAAATTGCAGGAAGCAGTGGGCAGGGCGGAGGAGGAAATGCCGATGCGGTGAAAATCATGAGCGTGACCGGTAAGACCATTCTCGATGCCAACAACAACTTGCAGCTGCGCTTGAACCAAAAGCTGTTCCTGGGTCATACCCGCGTACTCGCTCTCAGTGAGGAGGTGGCAAAAAAAGGAATTGGGGACATTATGGACAGCTTTCGGAGGGAGCCACAAATTCGTCGACTGATGTGGCCAATCGTCGTCAAAGGAGAGGCTGCAACCTTGCTGAAGATCAAACCCCAGTTGGCGCAAATCCCCGTTGTGTTCCTGATGGACTTAATTGAGAACGGTTCTAAAATGGGAACCATCCCCGATCAAACCCTGGGAGATTATTTCAACCAGACCTCCAACAAAACAATGCAACCGTTTCTCAATTATGTGCAGGCGAGTGAAACGGAGGTAAGGTGGAAGGGCATAGCTGTCTTTCGTGGGCATAAAATGGTGGGGGCACTTAATGATATCCAGTCATGGTCGCTGCTGCAGCTCAGAAATGAAGATCGCGGAGGAGATATCATCATCCCGTTGCCAAATCAAAAGGGTGGTTACGTCACTTTCCGTCCCCATTTCGTAAAAAAGAAACTAGAGCTGAAAGGAAGCCACATAGCAGGGGAAAAAAACCACAATGGACATGCAGCAACCTTTTTCTGCGAGCTTCAGGGGGATATCGTGGAAGTCACGGCAGATCTCATGTTGCCCCCTGAAAAATTCATTAAGCAAATGCAGGTTTTGGTCAAAAAAGAAATGGAAAGCAGAGCCAGAAAGCTGTTCCAGCAGTTGCAAAAGGATTACAACAGCGACATTCTGAAGCTCGGACTTGCTCTTAGAGCCCACCACTACCGAGATTACTGGGAAAAGCACGACTGGGAACGCGATTTCAAAAATTTCCCAGTTCGTGCTGTCTATACGATCAAGATTCGCCGCTTAGGTATGGAAATGCAATAGGAGCGCGATGGAAATGGGAAATCAAACGCGATACATCAGCACATGGCAATTAATATCCATTCTGATCAGCTCGATGATCGGGGTGGAGATCCTAACTATGCCGCGTACAACTAGCGCGACTTTGCATCAGATGGGATGGCTGGGTCCGATTGTTGGCGGGATGATCACCCTGTTTCCGCTGCTGGCGATCGTCTACTTAAGCAAGCAATATCCGGGGCTCACCTTTGTCGAATACAGCCCGCTTGTTCTTGGCGGACGTCGTAATCCCCGATTGGGAAGAATGCTCAGCTACCCCTTGATGTTTTTGTTCATCTCGTTTCAATTTATGAACGCTGGAATGGTGGCGCGCGGATTCGGGGAGGTAATCGTCACAGCGGTGCTGTTGGAAACGCCGCTTGAGATGATTCTGCTTACCTTATCCCTGATTGTTTTGTACCTTTGTATGTTCGAACCGGAAGTGTTGGTCCGGGTCAACGAGCTCTTGTTTCCGATCATGCTCATTCCCATCTTCCTCATCCCGTATGTGACATTCAGCTCCGCTAGCTGGTACAATTTACTGCCGCTGCACATTGATTCGTGGAAAGATGTCATCGGAACAGGGTTAGGTACATTTTCACTGTATACGGGGTTCGAGCTGATGATGATTTATTTCGGGTTGGCGATGCCGGGAGCCAGGATCGCTTTGACTAGCTGGATTGGCTTGTGTTTTGCTGTCCTGTCGTACGCCCTTACCGCAGCAGCGGGCATTGTCGTATTTGGCTACGAGGAACTGCAGCATCTCATCTGGCCCACGCTAGAGATAGTCAAGACCGCGCAAAGTACCGGGTGGTTTTTGGAAAGACTGGAGTCCGCCTTTCTCACGATCTGGATGGCGTCGGTGTTTACTGCCTTCGGAAATATGTATTATTCAATGATTTTCGCCATTCGTTTGTGGTTTGGAAAGGGGATAAGGTTTCAGCGAGTCACCGCCACTATCCTCATGTTCCCCCTCTTTTACTACTCGCTGTGGCCGCAAAACATCGTTACGTTTTTTTCTTACGCCAAAAAGCTGACTTACTATGGCTACCTGACAACGGTGTTTATTCCTATTCTCTTGGCTCTCCTGCACTGGAGCAGGCAGTCTACAGATTCTTCGGTGGCAGAAAGCAAAAAGGGAGAGACATAGCATCTCTCCCCTTGCTTTTTTTCCATATTCATCTTTATGATAAGATGGGTTTTTCCGCTTGCTCAGGCAGGTGGGAGGCAATAGTCTGTACGATCTCCTGGCGAGAGGAAGCATCACTGTTCTGCCACAATACTTCAAACAGGACGCCCAGCCCAGGCAAGGTCTTTTCCTGACCACTGCTGATAGCATCACTGATGGTCTCCTCCACAGCACCTGAATCTGAGCCCTGCATTTTGTACATAATGGCTTGACGCAAATTGAGTGAGGCAATGTTCATAACCGTTCTAACACCTCTCTTATCGGAATCAATTCTGGTTTAGTATTTGTCATGGGTAGTTTGCTCATACCCTTTTGTAGCACTGGTTTGGGTTATGCTATACTAACTGAACGTATGATGATTTCCTTGGCCCCTAGGGCAGTCGGCAAGATAAAGGAGTAGATAAGGGATGTCTAAGCAATTTGCCATTATTGGAATGGGGCGCTTTGGTGCCAGTGTGGCTCGTACCTTGTACGAAATGGATTATGAAGTAATGGGCATCGACGAGAATGAAGAGCGTATCAATGAAAATATACAATTCGTGACCCATGCGGTAGCAGCCGATTCCACGGATGAGCGAGCTTTAAAAGAAATCGGCATCCGCAACTTTGATGTGGTGGTCGTTGCGATCGGGGTAGATATCCAGGCAAGCATCCTGACTGTTCTCACGTTAAAGGAGCTTGGTGTGAAAAAGATTGTGGCAAAGGCGCAAAACGAACGCCATGGACAAGTCTTGTACAAGGTCGGAGCAGACCGAGTAGTGTTCCCTGAACGAGATATGGGTGTGCGGGTTGCCCACAATTTGATCTCCGCAAATGTCCTGGACTTTATTGAGCTGGCTGAGGATTACAGTGTGGCTGAGGTAGTGGTCTCGTCCAAAATGGTTGGGAAAAACATGCGCCAGCTCGACATTCGTAAAAAATATGAAGTGAACGTGATTGCGATCAAAAGCGGTGATAAATTCAACATCGCACCAAGCCCGGATGATCTCATCCAATATGGGGATGTTCTTGTCGTGATCGGAAATAACAAAGACCTAAAGGCATTTGAGGAGCGCGCGTAAGCATGGCACATGAACTGATAACTTCTGTACAAAATCCGCTGGTGAAAAGGCTGCATCAGCTATTGGATCGAAAAGGGCGAGAGGAGCAAGGGCGATTTCTCGTGGAAGGAGCCCACCTTGTGGAGGAAGCGCTGAAGAGTGGGGCACAGGTGGCTACTATTTTATATGACAACGATCGTGACCTGGACCCGGCATGTCGCCGCGCGATGGAGAATCATCCACAAGATGTTCAAGTAGTGGCGGCCTCTGCTGCAGTGCTGGGCAAGCTGTCCGAAACGAAGTCGCCACAGGGCATCGTGGCCGAAGTGAAAAAAACGGCAGCAGACTGGAGCGAGTGGCTGGCTCAACAGGGAAGCTCGGGGGATAATTTGCTGGTCCTGTTTCTCGACGAAATTCAGGACCCTGGTAATTTGGGGACGATTTTGCGAACTGCCGAGGCAGCTGCGATAGATGCTGTAGTGCTGGGCAAAGGAAGTGTAGACGTATACAACGGAAAAGTCGTCCGTGCTACGATGGGAGCGTTGTTCCGCTTGCCTGTGTTTACCCGCTCCTTACCGGAGACCGCATCGGAATGGAGAGCGGATGGAGGGCGTCTGCTTGTCTCTTCTCTGCAAAAGCAGAGTGTTTCTTATGACGAGGCAGATTATTCGAAACGGACTGCGATTGTTATCGGCAACGAGGGCAGAGGTGTTTCGCAGGCACTGATGGATGTGGCTGATCAATTCGTACATATTCCGATTTACGGACAAGCAGAATCGCTAAACGCTGCGGTGGCAGCAGGCATTTTTGTTTTTGAAGCGCAAAGAACAAAAGATCGGCTGCGTTAGCCGATCTTTTGTTCTTTTTTCTCTTTATACTCCTCGCGTGCAACCTGCCACTGATCCTGAGCCATCCGGATGATTCCGCTTTCGATCGTATGATTGCGGAAGGCAAGTGCTTTCCCGAAATACTTGATGGCGAGGTCAAATTTCTCCAATCGGCGGTACAGCTCGCCAATGAGATACAAGAGACGTACCTCCGACATTTCCTTGTCACTGCGCAAATAGTCGGTATGTATGTAAGATTGCTCGTATTCGTCGACGGCCATGTCGATAAAACGGATTTCTTCTTCTGTATTTTCCTGCGAGCGGTACAACCAGGCAAGTCGCAAATACAGTCCTGCTTTTACAGCGTGAGGCTGGTCTGTCAGCTCCGCAGCATATATCGCCAGCTTGTAGCTGACAATAGCTTCGCCCAGCGCTCTGATGTGACCGAAGTCCTTTGGGGTCCATTTGGCCGAAATTTGTTCGTCTACGACCTGCTTTTGCCAGGGGGCGAGCTTGTCTCTGAATTGATCGGTAAAAGCAAAGCCGCACTGCGGACAAACACTTACCGTATAATAAATCGGATTTAAGGATTGCTCCGTGAAGGTGGTGTAAAAATCGCTATCTCTTTTGACCATCGTCAACGTGCCGCTTCTGATGCGCTTGGTAGTAAAGGTAGCCTCACAATGACGACAGCGGCAATTCTTATCGTAGAGGGCGGAAACATTAACAATCATGTCAAAAGTCCCCTTTCTGAACGTATAGGAATTTATAAGCGTGACGCTTATGAATTCTGGAGCGCATGGAAACCTTCCACTAAAACGCGGTCGCTCCTCATGCAGGATGCCTCGTAGAGGTTTTCTGAATCAAAAAGATGTGACTCGGGCATACTAACAAGATGAGAATTGAAAGTTCCCTCTTGTTGCGCTATAATTTTTCTACGTCTTAATTATAACGCAAAGCGATGACGGAGACTAGTACGCAGGACCTATATGTTTTTCAGGGAGAAGATGCCGTAGACTGAAAGCATCTTTAACATCGTAGCTGCAGAAATTCACTCCAGAGCCGCACTCTGAACCGCTTTTGGCGCAGTAGGAGCAGCCGGGTCATTCCCGTTACCAATGATCTTAAGTGAGACAGAAGTCTTGCCCTGACTGGTGATATTGTCACAGACATGTCACAGCTGGAGCTTTTGTCTAACAAGGGTGGTACCGCGAGAAAAAAGTAACTCGTCCCTTTTTGGGGCGGGTTTTTCTTTTTTTCCAACACATGATAAAGGAGCGATATGAAGTGCAAACTCGGTTGCATGAAATGAAAGAGTCCGCACTGGGCCAAATCAGCCAGGTGACGGAAAGCTCACAGCTGCAGGATTTGCGTGTCAAATATCTGGGGAAAAAAGGGGAGCTGACAGAGCTGCTCCGCGGGATGGGAAGTCTGTCCCCAGAAGAGCGTCCTGTGGTCGGCCAACTGGTCAATGAAGTGCGCGAAGCTTTGGAAGCGGCTTTTTCTGGTAAACAGCAAGCGTTTGAACAAGCAGAGCTGAATGCCAAGCTTTCGTCCCAAACCGTAGATGTAACGCTGCCAGGCAGACCAGTCCCAGCTGGAACGGTACATCCACTCTCGCGCATTATTGAAGAAATCGAAGACATTTTCATCGGATTGGGCTTTGAGGTAGCAGAAGGTCCAGAGCTTGAGACAGACCATTTCAACTTCGAAATGCTCAACCTGCCAAAAGGTCATCCGGCGCGTGACATGCAGGATACGTTTTATGTAACAGACGAACTGTTGATGCGTACGCAGACCTCCCCGGTGCAAGCACGTACCATGCTGAAAAAAGAAGGCAAGACACCGCTCAAAATGATCTGTCCGGGTAAAGTGTATCGCCGTGACGATGACGATGCTACTCACTCCCACCAGTTCACACAGATTGAGGGACTTGTTATCGATAAAAAAATCGGGATGAGCGACTTGAAAGGAACCCTCTTGACCTTTGCTCGCCAAATGTTTGGAGAAAACCAACAAATTCGCCTGCGTCCGAGCTTCTTCCCGTTCACGGAGCCAAGTGCTGAGGTTGACCTGCAATGCTTCAACTGTGGTGGAGACGGCTGTCGTGTATGTAAGCAGACAGGCTGGATCGAAATTTTGGGCTCCGGTATGGTGCATCCGCGCGTATTGGAAATGGCCGGTTACAATCCAGAGGAAGTTAGCGGTTTTGCCTTCGGGATGGGTGTAGAACGGATTGCCATGCTGAAATACGGCGTAGAGGATATCCGCCATTTTTATACCAATGACGTGCGTTTCTTGCGTCAGTTCAACCGAGGATAGAGAGGAGAGGCGAAAATGAAGGTATCATATCAATGGTTAGCGGAATACGTGGATTTAAGTGATACGAACCCGCAAGAGCTGGCAGAGAAGCTGACTCGTTCCGGGGTTGAAGTAGATGCAGTGGAATCGCGCAATGCAGGGGTCTATGGCGTTGTTATCGGTTATGTAAAAGAGCGGAGCAAGCACCCGGACGCAGATCGTCTGAATGTGTGTGTGGTCGATGCAGGACAAGGAGAAGACCTGCAAATCGTGTGTGGCGCACCAAACGTAGACAAAGGACAAAAGGTACTGGTTGCCCTGATCGGGGCAAAGCTGCCAGGCGGCTTGAACATCAAGCGCTCCAAGCTGCGCGGTGTAGAATCCCAAGGGATGATCTGCTCCGCAAAAGAATTGGGCTTAAACGACAAGCTACTCGCAAAAGACCAGCAAGAAGGCATCATGGTCTTGCCGGGCGATGCTGAAATCGGGAAGGACGCGATTTCTTACCTCGGATTGGATGATTATGTATTGGAGCTTGGTCTTACACCGAACCGTTCCGACTGCCTGAGCATGCTGGGAGTAGCGTACGAGGTAGCTGCAATTTTGGGCAAAGAAGTACTGCTGCCACAGATTGAACTGAACGAAAATGGTGGAAACAACCCACTGCAAGTCAAAATCGAAGCGACAAACGAAAGCTATCAATATAACGGACGTCATTTCACGAATGCAAAGATCGCTTCTTCTCCACAATGGATGAAAAATCGTTTGATGGCTGCAGGCATTCGTCCCATCAACAACGTAGTAGACGTTACCAACTACGTATTGCTTGAATACGGTCAGCCGTTGCATGCATTCGACGCAGCTCAGGTAGAAAATCGCTCGATCATCGTGCGTCTGGCTGGCGAAGGCGAAAAGCTGGTAACCCTGGATGACCAGGCGCGTACGCTTGATGCTGGGACATTGTTGATTGCTGATCCGACAAAAGGCCTGGCGATCGCTGGTGTCATGGGTGGAGCCAACTCCGAAATTACAGGAGAAACAACCGAAATCATTTTGGAAGCTGCTTGGTTCACGCCACAAACCGTCCGCCGTACAGCCCGTTCTTTGGGAATGCGTACGGAAGGCTGCGTACGCTGGGAAAAAGGTGTTGACCAGACGCGAGTAGAAGAGGCTGGCGAGCGTGCTGCTTCCTTGATTCAGCAATTGTCTGGAGCAACGGTATCTAAAGGCATCGCAAAAGCAATCGTAAAAGAAGCAACACCTGCTGTCGTAAGCGTCTCTCTGCAAAAAATCAATCAGCATTTGGGCACCTCGCTGATTGCTTCTGATGTATCGCCGATATTCGATCGTCTGCAGTTCCCGTACGAGGCCTCCAATGATACATGGACAGTGACGGTTCCGACTAGACGCGGAGACATTACCCTGCCTGAGGATCTGGTAGAAGAGGTTGCGCGTCTGTATGGCTACGACAACATCCCGACCAGCTTGCCAACTGGCTCTACTACACAAGGTCAATTGACGCCCGAGCAGCAGCTGCGTCGCATTATCCGCCATCATTTGATTGGAGCTGGTCTGAACGAAGCGATTTCTTATGCATTGGTTCACCCGGATCGTGTAGAAGACGTATCAGGGCTGCATCAGGAAGCTATTAAGCCAATCAGCTTGCTCATGCCAATGAGTGAAGAGCATAGTGTACTGCGTACGAGCCTCATTCCGAGCTTGCTCCAGACCATCGCGTACAACAAAAACCGTCAGAACCATGACATCGCTATTTTTGAGCTGGGTCGTGTGTTCCTGACAGCAGAAGAGGCCCTGACACAGCTTCCTGACGAGCGACTCTATGTAGCAGGTGCCTTGACTGGCCAATGGCTGCCGCCAAATTGGATGGGTGCCAAGCAGCCTGTAGACTTCTATCAAGCAAAAGGCATTGTAGAGTCCCTGCTTGCACGTCTTGGAATCAAAGCTGCTGAATACAAGGCAACAGCTGAACTGGCTGGCATGCATCCAGGCCGAACTGCCGAAGTATGGGCAGGCGAGCAGCGTCTCGGATACTTGGGGCAGGTTCACCCGGGAACAGAAAAAGCGTATGATCTGTCCGAAACGTACGTATTCCAGCTGGATGTAGCAAAGCTCATCGCAGTTGCAGCTGAGGTAGGACATTACAATCCATTGCCGAAATTCCCGGCAGTGACGCGTGACCTTGCACTTGTTGTAGATCGCAGTGTACCTGCTGGAAGCTTGGAAAAGGCGATTCGCGGGGCAGCTGGCGACCTGCTTGAATCCTTGACGCTGTTCGATGTATACACGGGAGAGCGGATCGCAGAGGATAAAAAGAGCATGGCTTTTGCACTCGTTTTCCGTCATGCTGAGCGGACTCTTCAGGATGAAGAGATTCAACAAGTGACGACTGCTGTCATCGAAGCTTTGAAAAATGATACAGGTGCAGAACTCAGAATGTAGTATGGCTTGACGAAATCTGACATTTTCAGTAACCTAAATAGGATACAGTAGAGCAAAGGTCGCAGTAGGGAGGAACCCCTCGTGCAAGGTGATGGGAAAAATCGTTTGACGGTGGATATCTTCGGCCAACAATACCGGCTCAGTGGCAAGGCTAGTGTCAATCACATACGCATGGTGGCCGGTTTCGTTGATGACAAGATGAACGAAATCGCAAACGGCAATCATCGTCTAGACACGGCCAAGATTGCGGTACTCTCTGCCGTTAATATTGCGGATGAATACTTCCGCTTGCGTCAAGAGTACGAAGAACTGCTGAAGATCCTTCAGGAAGATGCAAATGGAAAAAAGATAGATTAAGGGAAAAGAGGGGCTTTTTGCCTCTCTTTTCACTTTATACATAAACCAGCTTGGAAGAGGGGGAGGAAAACGCCATGAGTGCAAATGACCAACAAGCGCTAGAAACTGTTGCGTCCCTCAGCGAAAAAAATAACCAGCTAGGCAGGATTTTACGAGAAATGGGTACAGTGCTCGTCGCTTTTTCGGGTGGTGTGGATAGTACGTTATTGTTGGCGCGGGCTGTAGAAGAGCTGGGAGATTGTGCCATTGCAGTGACAGCTGCATCCGAAACTTTCCCGACCCGCGAGTTTGAAGCAGCGAAGCACTTGGCAGCCCAGCTCGGTGCTCGTTTTGTGACCACCGAAATTCGTGAAATGGAAAACCCCAATTTTGTCTCCAATCCAGTAAACCGCTGCTTTTTTTGCAAGGATGGGCTATATGAGCACTTGGGATTACTAGCTGAAAAAAATCAATGGCAGGCCATCATATGCGATGGAGCAAACGTGGATGATCAGGGAGACTATCGTCCAGGGCGCGTAGCAGCAGCAGAGCGAGGCGTGCGCAGTCCACTGCAAGAGGCTGGTTTTTATAAGGAAGATATACGTGCAATATCAAAAGAAATGGGATTGTCAACGTGGAACAAGCCGTCGTTTGCCTGCCTTTCCTCCAGAATTCCCTATGGCTCGCAGATTACGCTGGAAAAAATCGATCAAGTCGATCGAGCAGAAGGGTACTTGCTCAGTCTAGGCTTTCATCAGGTAAGGGTCCGTCATCATGATACGATTGCCCGAATCGAAGTAAGTCCTGATGACTTCAGTCGAATCCTTGAACACCATGAACAGATTAATCAGGAATTGCAGAAAATTGGCTTTTCGTATGTGACACTTGATTTGTTTGGCTATTTAACTGGAAGCATGAACTCGGTACTAGCAAAGGACGTGAAAAAGCTGCATGGCTGATATCAAAGCGATCTTGGAGCAAGTAAAGGCAGGTCAATTGAGCATCGAGCAGGCCGAAGAACAGTTGACTGGAGCAAGTCGACTGGATTACGCCACGTTGGACCTGGATCGGGCAGGCAGAACGGGCTTTCCTGAAGTCGTATACGGAGCAGGAAAAAGTGTGGAGCAACTCATCGGGATCATTGACAGGCTGCAAGCCCATCAAGAGCTAGTTTTGGTTACACGGGTAAATGATGATCAGGCTAAGCAAGTGCTGGAGCGGTTGCCTGATGTACAATACATTGCGGATGCGGGGCTGCTTGTTTCAAGTCGTGGACCAATCGTCCCGCAGCGACCAGGCTATGTAGCGGTAGTTGCCGCAGGGACATCTGACTGGAAGGTAGCCCAGGAGGCTGCCTGGACGGTACGCTGCTTTGGCAGCGAAGCCAGGGTCATCGCAGATGTAGGGGTGGCTGGCATCCACCGCCTGTTTCACCGCTTGGAAGAGATCAGAGGGGCATCTGTCATCATCTGTATTGCAGGGATGGAAGGAGCGCTCACGAGCGTAGTGGCTGGCCTTGTAGACAAACCGGTAATTGCTGTCCCTACCAGTGTTGGGTATGGTGCCAATTTTGGTGGTGTGGCCGCACTTCTCGCCATGCTCAATTCCTGTGCAAACGGAGTTGCCGTCGTTAATATTGACAATGGATTTGGTGCAGGCTATATGGCTGGCATGATCCATCGCCAAACAGACAGATAATATCAGCTTAGAAAACCTGGCTGCGCCAAGCCTTTTGACGAAGCTTCAGTTTGTGCAAAAAAAGAGCCAACCCGTTTGATCCGGGTGGCTCTTTTTCCCATATCATTACGTTTCTTGTTTATTGCCGGCGTCTCCATTGTGCAGGTCCATATGTGTTTTGATCGGGATAAAGAGGTCGATAATCCCGATGACCAAAGAGGCAAGGAGCGCTCCCAATATGGTGACGTGGAAACCGGAAACAATAAACTGAGTCAGGTAAATAACTACGGCACTGACCAAAAAGCCGATGATGCCACGGTTATAAGGGGAGATGCGATCCCCGAACATGGCTTCTACGACCCAGCCCAAGAGGGCGATGACAACCGCGGCTAGAAACGCAGTCCAGAAGCTGCTTACAGAAAAGCCGGGAACTAAAAACCCGACAAACATCAGGACTACGGCAGCGACGATAAAGCGGACGATATGGCGCATGATCGTCAAGTGTACTCCTCCTTTGGGATTGTTTCATCTTCATTGTGGCTATTTGGGTGTCGAACTATGCTAGGGTCATGCGTGTAAAATTATCCTTCAAACGGTTGGCGTGATATAATGAAAAAATCATAAGGATTGCCGGGTTAAACCGCGGCCTTTTGTCTGCATGAAATGATCGGTCGCAAGCTTGCGGATATAAGGAGGATCAAAGTGGAACAACGGGTATTAAGAACGTTAGAGTACGATAAAATGGTTGCCCTGTTAATCGACAAGGCATCGTGCACATATGGAAAGGAAAAGGCAGCGGAGCTGGTTCCGTTTTTACGGCTGGATGAAGTAGTGACGGCACAGAAAGGAACGGCTCAGGCTGCAATAGTATTACGCTTGAAAGGTAGTGTTCCGCTCGGGGGAATTCGCGACATCCGTGGACCCGTGCAGCGGGCAAGACTAAATGCCATGCTTGCTCCTATGGAGCTTTTGGACATTGCCAGCACCATTATGGCAGGACGGAGACTCAAGTCGTTTTTGCTGGATATGTGCGATGACCACGAGCTGCCGCTGCTAGAGCAAGAGGCAGAGCGTATAGAAGGTTTGCGTGAGCTGGAAACAGAGATCCGCCGTTGTGTGGATGAGAATGGCGATATTTTAGACAGCGCGAGTATCGAGCTGCGTCAGGTGCGTCAGGAAATCAGACAGGTAGAGTCCAGAATTCGGGAAAAACTGGATCAAATGACACGCTCCTCCTCTTACCAAAAAATGCTAATGGAGAACATCGTGACCATTCGTGGAGACCGCTTTGTCATCCCGGTAAAGCAGGAGTATCGCCATGTATTTGGCGGAATTGTACACGACCAGTCTGCATCTGGTGCTACATTATTTATCGAACCAGAAGTTATTGTAACCATGAATAACAAATTGCGCGAGCTGCGTCTTCGTGAGGAGCGCGAGGTGGAGCGAATTCTTTACGTTCTCACTGAGCAGGTTTCCTTTGCTGTAGAAGCGCTGCTTGAAAACGTAGATGCGCTAACGGAGCTTGACTTTATGTTTGCCAAGGCACAGCTGGCTTGGAGCATGAAGGCCATTTGTCCGCGTTTTAATGACCTGGGCTATTTGCATCTGAAAAAAGCCCGCCATCCGCTCATTCCCCGGGAAGTAGTTGTGCCTGTGGATGTTGAGCTGGGCGGGGAGTATCAGGCCATCGTCGTGACTGGTCCCAATACAGGGGGAAAAACGGTTTCCTTGAAAACGATTGGGCTTTTGTCCCTGATGGCGATGTCCGGGCTTCACATTCCGGCTGAGGAAGAAAGTGAGATGACGGTCTTCTCCTCCGTATTTGCCGACATTGGCGATGAGCAATCCATCGAACAGAGCTTATCGACCTTTTCCAGCCATATGACCAACATCATTCACATTTTGGCGAACATGGATGAAAAGAGTCTGGTGCTGTTTGACGAGCTGGGAGCAGGTACAGACCCGACAGAGGGGGCAGCTCTGGCAATGTCGATTATTGATCATGTGATCGAATCGAAAGCTCGTCTGGTTGCTACGACTCACTACAGCGAGCTGAAGGCTTATGCCTATGACAGACCAGAAGTGATCAATGCGAGCGTGGAGTTCGATGTAGAGACACTCAGACCTACGTATCGGCTGCTGATCGGCGTGCCAGGACGCTCCAATGCATTTGCAATTGCCCGACGTCTGGGACTGCCTGAGCACATTATCGAAGTAGCTCGCGGCTCAATCAGCGAAGAAGATAATCAGGTGGAAAGCATGATTGCTTCGCTGGAGCGCAACCGCAAGACAGCAGAGGCAGAGCGCCAGCAGGCTGAAGCACTCAGACGCGAAGCCGAGGACCTGCGACGTCAGCTGGAGGAAGAGCGAGCCGAGTTCGCTGAGGAGAAAAACAAGCGGATGGAGCGTGCCGAGGACGAGGCGCGAATTGCTGTTCAGCTGGCAAAAGAAGAGGCAGATACCATTATTCGTGAATTGCGCGAAATGATGGCAGAAGGCATGGAAATCAAAGAACACCGTCTGATCGATGCCAAGAAGCGACTCGGCAATGCTGTCTTGGAGCTGGAAAAGGAAAAGGTCAAAAAGCCAGCGAAGGCTGTACGTGCGACTCAAATCAAAGTGGGTGATGAGGTTATGGTCACAAGCTTTGGGCAAAAGGGAACCGTACTGGAAAAGGCAGGAAACGATGAATTCCTGGTGCAAATCGGCATCATGAAAATGAAAGTAAAACGTGAGGACATGCACGTTCAAAATACGATGCAGCAAAAGCCTCAAGCTGCACCCTATACTTCTGTCAAACGCAGAAGCGACAATATTAAGATGGATCTCGATTTGCGCGGCTACAACGTAGAGGATGGTATCAGGGAGATTGATCAGTTCCTTGATGATGCTCTTCTCGCAGGTCTGCATTCGGTATCCATCATCCACGGTCATGGAACGGGTGTCCTGCGCAAGGGTGTTCATGAGTACTTGAAGCATCACAGAAACGTCAAGTCATTCCGCTTGGGCGGGCAGGGAGAAGGCGGCGTAGGTGCTACGATTGCCGAATTGAAATAACCAGATAAGTGGGGAGGGGTATTATGGCAGGCCTTCTGCACAATCCATACTTTGCTGCTGCCGCTTATTTTACCGTGACTGGACTGGCGATGATTTTATTTTTGTCGGTGTTTGAGCTGGTGACGCGTTATCGGGTTTGGCATGAGCTAAAGCAAGGGAATCTGGCTGTTGCAATGGCAACCGGAGGAAAAATTTTTGGCATCGCCAATGTATTTCGCCACTCGATCCAGGCTCATCAATCGCTTGGTCAGGCATTGATTTGGGGCACGTTCGGCTTTTTGCTACTGCTTGTGAGTTACTTCGTTTTCGAATTCATGACACCTACGTTCAAGATTGATGAGGAAATTGCGAGGGACAACAGAGCAGTCGGCTTTATTGCGATGGTTTTGTCCATCGGGTTTTCCTACATTATCGGAGCAAGCTTGGCGCGCTAGAGAAATAGCTTTTCACCTGCAGATTAGGGGAGGGAGAGCAGATGGATCAGGAAAAACAACCTCAGATTGTGATCACCGTCTGGGAAGGGAACAAGCAGCAGCAATTCTATGTGTCGCGTGGAGAGAACCTCCTCATGGCATTCGTGCGTGCCAAGCTACCCGTATCATTTTTCTGTACAACTGGTAAGTGCAGATCGTGTATGCTGCGCCTGCAAGCTCCAGAAGGCTCTGTCTCCTTCGCGTCTGAAACCGAGCAATATCGACTAGGGAAGGAAGCCCTTGAAAAAGGGTACCGCCTAGCCTGTCAGGTATATCTGAGCGGTCCGTTGACCGTTTATTTGGATGCACCTGCCTCTGTATGAAAAAGAAACCCTTATTGAACGATATTTTAATCAAGAGTATAATTAGGATTTGGCAGAGGCCAAGCCTAGACTATGAGCATGGGGAGGAACCGCCTTGGAAACTTTATACAAGGTCCTCATAGGATTGTGCGTCGTATTTATTGCAGCAGGTGTTTACTACCTGTCGTAAGCAGATTGTAACCTGGCCCTGTAACTATTCGTAGTTGCCTGGACCTTACCTAGAGAACGTGAAAGAGGAGATACGAGAATGACTCAGCCTGTACGCGTAGCTGTTGTAGGATTGGGGTTTGTTGGCTTACCGTTGGCGCTTACCTACGCTATGAAGGGAGCAAATGTCGTCGGTGTCGATGTCGTACCTCACGTTGTTGATGAGATCAATGCGGCCCGTTCCCATCACCTGGAGTCCTATCAGGGAAAGACACTAGCAGAAATTCTTCGCGAGCAAATTGAAGCAAAACGCTTCCGGGCGACGACTTCTTATGAAGAGGCTGCAGCGGAAGTAAATCACTATATTGTAACAGCGGGCTTGCCCGTTCATAATGGCGATCCTGATCTCGGACCGTTGAAAAACTGTGCGCACACCTTGGGTAGCGTACTGAAAAAAGGCGATTCAGTCATGATTCGCAGTACAGTCGTACCAGGAACAACGCAAGAGGTAGTCCTGCCGATTTTGGAAGAAGTGAGCGGTCTTACAGCAGGATTTGATTTTTACTTGACCTATTGCTCAGAGCGCATTGCCGAAGGACGAGCTTTCGAAGAGTTCATCCATATGCCGCTTGTACTCGGCGGAATTAATGAGGAAAGCGTTGTAAAAGGAAAAGAGCTGCTCTCCTTTATTAATGAAACAGAAATTACGATTTCGGACATTCGGGTTGTAGAAACAGCGAAGGTCATTGAAAATATTCAGCGCGACGTAAATATTGCAATGGTTCAGGAATTCGCCCGTTTTTCCGAGGCGTTTGGCATCGATACGTTCGAGCTGATCAAGGTTGCCAATACACATACGCGTGTGAACCTGTTGACGCCAGGACCGGGTGTAGGCGGCTTCTGCTTGCCTAATGCGCTTTACTATCTCCAACCAAAAGCGCGCGAGCTAGATGTGGCACTTCCGCTGATGCAGCAAGCTCGCTGCACGAATGACGCTGTTCCTGAGGTTCTGATCGGCATGCTGGAAAAAGCATTGCAAGAAAAAGGCAAGACACTGGCAGGCAGCCACGTAGCTGTTTTGGGGATGGCCATGAAGGACTTCTCCAATGACGACCGTGTCAGCCCTGTTCATGACATGATCAAGCTTCTTTTGGCAAAGGGCGTAGATGTGCGTTCGTACGATCCTGCTGTGCCGACCGCATACGAGCACAAGACAAGCAGTCTGGAGCAAGCAGTCAAAGGAGCAGACGCATTATTCCTGACAGCTGTACAAAAAGAATTCGCAGAAGCAGATTGGGCGGCTATCGCAAGCCAAATGTCTGACTCCCCCATCCTGTTCGATACGAAAAACCGCATCTCTGGCGAATTGCCTAGCCATGCTACGCTGATTCGCATCTAAGTTGCGCAAACTATTCAAGAGACTCTTACCGAAAACTTCTATAAACGTGCTACGGTGCGTTTATAGAAGTTTTTTTTGCAAAAAAAAGTTTGCAAACAAGTGAACGATTCAAAGTGAGAGAGCCAATACATGGTGTATACAATTTCAGGGGGCCCTCCGATGAATGATCAAATGTTAGACATATGGTTGGACCGATTGATGGATGGAGACCAGGAAGCATTTGAAGTGGTCTACAGCCTGACACGTACGAAAATCTACGGTACGGTGGCAGCCATGGTCAGTAATAAAGAAGATGTACACGATATCGTAAACGAAATTTACTATCAGCTGTGGAGAGCGTTGCCGAGCTACGACCGCAACAGGCCGTTTCTCTTCTGGCTGAATGGGATTGTCATCAGGCAAGTCAAAAACTGGCGTAGACAAATATGGAGAAGATTCCGTTTGCTTGAGCGGAAAAACCGCTTGCGTGAAGAACCACATGTCGAGACGCCGGATGAACCTTTGCTGGAAACAGAAGCATCACAAGAAATGCAACGCGCGATTATGGCACTGCCTTTTAAGCTGAGGATCGTCATTCTCTATCGATATTACTACGAGTACTCTTACGATCAGATTGGCGAATTGCTTCAGATTCCATCAGGTACTGCCAAATCGAGAAGTCATCTGGCGTTAAAGCGCATACGAGCATGGTTCAACACCGAAATGGACGGGGAGGAACTCCAACAATGTCTATCTCCAAAAAGCTGAAAAAATCATTAGCAAACCAAATAGAGAAAACCGTGGTTCCGGAAGAGCTCAACGAACAAATCAGAGCTTCCTTTCTTCGCTACCACGAAAAAAAGGAGAAGTTTTCGATGAAAAAAAGAGTCCTAACGATATGCTTGGCTGCTGCGATCTTGCTTCCAACAGGAGTGTACGCCGCACTGAACAGCTCCTCTTATTTTACGGGAGAGAACAATTTGAACGGACTGGTCAATGAGGGTGTCAAACGCGCGGTAAGCGAGGGGCTGTCTGTCCCGATCGATCAAAAAATAACGGATCAAGGCATTTCCATTCATTTTAAAGAAGTGTACGTAGAGGATACGAAAATCCTCATCCATTACAGCATTGAAAAAGAAGATGGCGGGCTGGTTCCTTTCGAGTTCGATACGTCTGGTCTGGATGTGATCTCGGGCGAGCCAGAGGGCAGCAAGTATGTGGAGAACCCAACCTACCAGGAAAAAGGCGTAGAAGGATTTAGTGTATTGGGCTTTATCGGAACAGCTCGGGAAGACAACATTCCATATTATTTGACAGATGCTGAAGGCAAAGAAATCATTACGGGAATTGCGGACCATGATCGACCAGAAGGCATTCTCGCGTTTGTGACAGATGGAAGCAAGCTGCCACAGTCAATTACGCTGAACGTTGATGCCAATCGGATCGGAAAAACAAAAGGAAAATGGAGTGGAAAGGTAGTCATCGATCAAAGCAAGGCGAAAGAAGCGACAAAGGTCGCGAAGTAATAAAATGCTCGGAAAAAAGTATAAGAACTAGTTTAGCTGGGGATACTAGCAGGGTAAGACAAAATTTCAACTTCATGTTATGGGTACATGCTAGGAGGCTAAAATGGAACGTGGTAAAGTAAAGTGGTTTAACAGTGAAAAAGGCTTTGGCTTTATTGAGCGAGAGGGCGGCGAGGATGTATTCGTCCACTTCTCCGCAATTCAGGGCGACGGATTTAAAACATTGGACGAGGGACAAGAGGTTACATTTGACGTAGAAAATGGTCAACGTGGCCCTCAAGCGACGAACGTTCAAAAAGCATAAAACCGACACCGACAAACAGACTCAGAAATTGAGTCTGTTTTTTTCATACGAAGGGAAGACGCAAATTAAGCACCAGAATGTTAAAAAGGAGGGCACAAGCCCGCCTGATGACGAGCCTGTGCCCTCCTTTTTGTTTACATGATTAGAAAAACTCAGCGCCGCCGGCTAGGTTCAGCATGGCACGCATCGTTTTATACATATCCTGTTGATTGGACGTACTGTAGTACAAGGTGTTCGTTTCCGTCTCATAGCGAGTGCCTGGAACAATTGCGGCCAGCTCAGCTTGTCCCGCGTGAGAAAATTCAACGGCAAGCTCCAGCGGGAGCGAGGTGCGGTACGGCTGAATTTGCTTCAGGCTGCCAAGTGCAAGCGCGGTTTGACGCTTCAACTCAGCAGTTGCTTCCTCGCGGGATAAACAGATGGCTGCTGTACGGGACACAGCTTCTTTCACGATGGCTGTATGGATGCCTGGAATCAAGTCACCCGCTTCTTTAGCGATGAGATTGTCACCGGAAACCATCACTACCGGAACATTGTACATGCCAGCATAGGCTGCGTTGAATCCGAATTCGCCGACGATTTGTCCATTGATATACATGTTGCGGATGACGCCTGACATCGTATGGCTGAGTACACCTGGAATGCCCTGACGTGTGTGGTACCCGATGAACATAGCTGCATCAAAGCTTTCATCCAAGCCCTGTACCATCGAGGAATCGCGGGGGGTACCTGCCAAAAGCTTAGCTTTTGGATGAAGAGACTCCCACAAAATGTTGTTCATAGTATTATGGCTGTCGGCTACGAGAATGTCCGTTACGCCATTTTCCAGAGCGGCTTCAATAACAGCGTTGGCGTCAGCTGTCATGAATTGGCGTCCACGCTGATAATTGACTCCAGAATCAGGGTTGATGTAGCTGGTGTCAACAATGCCGGAGATACCTTCCATGTCTACTGATAAAAATAGCTTCATCTTTTTCATCCTCTCACATGCGAATCAAAATCGTTCCAATTCTATGTAACCAGATTGCGAGAAAGTAGGCAACCATGAAAACTGATTCTTCAAACAAAAGCAGCAAGGAAAAAAGCACGACAACGCTGCAAAAAGCGAGTCGTGCTCTTGTTACTTCAACAGCTTGCGGTAGAGGGCAACAATTTTTTCTGTCATTTGCTGGATCGTGAACGTATCCTCGACTTTTTTCAAAGCGCGGCTTGTGAGTCTGTCACGCAGCTCTTCCGAAGCGTACAGTTCTTGCATGGCGTTCGCCAATAAGCCGGGATTGCCGGGCTCTACGACTAACCCGGTCTCCCCTTGAAAGACGAATTCCTTCACACCACCCACATTGCTTGCGACTACAGGCACCTCCGAAGCCATGGCCTCGATGATTGTGTAGCCAAGCCCTTCGTACAGGGAAGAATGAACAAAGCCGTCTAGCGCATGAAGACAAGTAGGGATGTCCTGGCGAAAGCCGGTAAACCGGACATGGGACTCCAAATTCAGCTCTCGTACCTTCGCTTCCAAAAGGCCTCGCTCTGCACCGTCGCCAATCATGACGAGAAAAGGAGCTTTTTCCTCTTCACGCACAACCTGTGCAAATGCATCGAGGAGAATAGGCAATCCTTTTACCGGAACGAAGCGAGCTACCGTACCAAACAAAAAGACGTCATCGGGAATGTCCCACTCGGCTCGGAGCAGGCTTCGATCGGAAGCGCGGTTCTGCTCTTGGCGGTAAGGAGATATGTCCATCCCGTTGTAGATGACACTGACATCAGAGGCAGGAACACCATGTCCGCGAAGATTTTCAGCGAGAGCCCTACTAACGGCAATATAATGCCGGTTCCAGAGTCTGGTCCCTCGTTCCATGATGCTCACGATCACATAGGCGAGTGCACTCGAATAATCGTAACGCAGGGCACTGTGAACGGTTGTCACGAGGGGCACATTCATACCGCGTGTGGCCAGCCGCGAAAAAAAGTTGGCTTTAATTCCATGCGTATGAATGATAGCCGGTTGAAACGAGAAAAACGTACTCCGCAGGGCACGGAGCAGTCGTACATCGAATCGCCCGAATTGATTCAGTGTGATGACCGTAATTCCTGTCTCTCGCAGTTTGCTCGCAAAAAGAGAGTCATAGAAACAAACTACTGCTACTTCTACTTCGTCCACAGGGAAGGTAGAGACCAAATTCAGTATATGTTGTTCCGCACCGCCAAATTCCCCCCCGCCAATCACGTGGAGGACTCGTAATTTGCTCATGTAAATTCACCCGAATCGTAATAAGAAAACCTCGATCGCAGTGGGCGCATATATAAAAAAAGCGCCTCTGTTCAAGAGGAAAGAAATGCCGAAACAAAACGAAGCCATTTTCACTATAGCAGATGCAAGGTAGATTCGCAATAAGACAGCACTTGTGGTATCGTTTATGAAGGAAAAGACAACGTGAAGGACGGTTACAGAAATGAATACGCGCAATGTGTTGATTATATGCTACAACTTCCCTCCAATCGGTGGTGGCGGCGTCCCGAGGCCACTCAAAATGGCAAAATATTTGGGGGAATACGGCTGGGGAGTGCATGTTCTTACAGTCGATCCTACCTACCATGCTACATTAGATCCGTCCTTGCTGGCACAATTGCCTAGTGAGGTATCGATTCATCGGGCAAAAGAGTGGTCTGTGTTCCCACGAGGTGGACAAGCAGCACAGCCTGACGCTGCCCCTGCTGCTGCGAGTGATGACGCAGCGGCTCCTCGAGTCTCTATGAAATCGCAAGTCAAGAAGCAGCTCGTTCAAGTATTAAAAAAGGCGAAGCCGTACCTTATGATTCCTGACGATCAAATACTGTGGATGCCAGGTGCGCTTAAAGTGGGTCGGGAAATCATGCGTCGTGAAAAGATCGATGTCATTTTTTCTACATCGGGCCCAGTGACGAATCATCTTGTGGCACGAAGGCTTGCTAGTGAGTTTTCTTGCAAATGGGTTGCGGATTTCCGCGATCCATGGACGCAAAACATGCATACCTCGGGAATCGCCTGGCGTGAAAAATGGGAACAGCGCATGGAGGAGCAGGTCATGGCTGATGCCGATGCGGTCACCACAGTCACGGCAACCTTTGCAACGAACTTCCTGAAGAAGCACAAGCAGCGGATCAAGCGCATGGAGCTTATCTACAACGGGTTCGATCAGGGTGATTTTGAAGGATTGGAGCCAAGCTATGAGGTTCCGGGCAAATTCCATGCCGTATATGCAGGCATCCTGTACAAAAAAAGAAATCCTCGTCTCCTCCTCCAGGCGATTCGAGAATTGATCGATGCAGGCGAAGTTAATCAAAAGGATCTCTTGCTCAGCTTTGCTGGTGTCTTTGATTATCCGGGCTATTCCGAAAACCGCGACTGTGTGGAAGCGCTCGGACTCGGAGAAAATGTCCGGGTGCTCGGAAATCTGCCGCACAAGCAGGCGCTTGGATTGATGAAGGGCGCGGACGCCCTGCTTTTAATTGGCGATGTCTCTGCAGATGCTGGTGCCTACATTCCGGGCAAGCTCTATGAGTACATGGGCATCGGGAATCCGATCCTCGCGCTGAATAAGCCAGGCGAAGCGACCGAGATCATTAAAAACTTCCGCTTGGGACAGGTAGCGGACCCTGAGCAAAAGGATGCGATCAAGCGTGCGTACCTGGAGTTGTACAAAGAGTGGAAGATAAGCGGTCAGACGAATGGGGAAGATCGCGGATCGGACTTTGCCGAGAGGGTTAGACCGTATGAGCGCCGCGAACAAGCGAGACAGCTTGCAAAGCTGATGGATGAATTGATCTCCAACTAAATAAAGGAAAGCAAGCCTCGGAGCCGCCAGTGGTTGCGGGGCATTTTTCAACGTATAGGAATTTATAAGCGGGATGCTTATGAATTCCGGAGCGCATGGAAACTTTCCGCTATAGAGCGGTCGCTCTTCCTTGAGGAAGCCTCGATAGAGGTTTTCTTATAAAAAACCATTGTGGGTGAGATGAAAGGTGAACATGGGAATTACTAGCTTACGCGCGTACAATTTTTTCTATTTTTCTTTGTTATCCATCTTCATATCGTTTTTGCCGGTCTACCTCACTTATCGAGGCGTAACACCCGCCCAGATTGGCATTTTAATTGGTGTCGGCTCCTTCATCGGCATATTGTCTCAGCCATTTTGGGGAATGGTAAGCGATCGTTATAAAACAATCAAGAGAGTCATTTTGTTTACACTCGGCTTCTCCATCGTAGCAGGTGTGCTCTTATTTATTTCTGCTCCGTTTTACTTGCTGTTTCTACTCGTTGGGGCTATGTACTTTTTCTTGCTTCCGACTGACCCGTTAACCGAAAGTCTTAATTTTCGGATTGCGGAAAAGCACGCGATCAGCTTTGGCTCCATCCGCACGTTTGGTGCGATCGGCTACGCCACGGCTTCCCTGATCATTGGATGGACGATTGATTTGGTCGGAATGGAGCAGCTGGTCTGGCTTTTCCTCGGCTATGGCATACTGGCATTTATATTTATCGCAGTAGTCTCTGACGCTCCGGCGAGCGGTAAAAAGCTGTCATGGAATGAGTTGAAGCAGTTTTTTCTCTATCGCAAGACATTGCGTTTTTTTCTGCTTGTATTGCTTGCAGCAACCCCGCACCGCACGAATGACAGCTTTCTCGGCGTTTATGTGCAAAGTCTGGGAGGGAGCACCGGTGACGTTGGGCAGGCATGGTTTTTGGCAGCGATGAGCGAGGTCGCCTTTTTTGCCATCAGCGCCAGAATTTTGAGCCGTTGGAGTGAAATTAAGCTGATTATGGTCGCTTCCGCTCTTTATACGATCCGTTATTTCCTTTGTGCGATCGTGCCGTCAGCCGAGTGGGTCGTTTACTTGCAGCTAATGCAGGGGATTACCTTTGTCATCTTTTACACGGCAACGATTCAATATTTGTACAAAATCATACCGGAAGAATGGAAAGCTACGGGACAAACCGTCCTGGCGGTGTTGTTCTTCGGGATTTCTGGGATTATCGGATCGATCGCTGGAGGTTGGGTCTTTCAGCAATTGGGAGGATCTGCTCTCTACATGGCGATGGGTGGCTTTTCGTTGGTTGCCTTCGCGTACAGTCTGTTTTTATGGAAGTCAAATGGGGTAGGCGAACGAATAGGTTAACGAAAAAAGGATCTGACTGTAAAAGCCAGATCCTTTTTGCTTTAGTACAACAAATATTTTTCGACGTCTTCAGGCTCACTGAGGTTGATGCCGCCTGTATCGCCGTACTTGAACATGTTGAAATGAACTTGCTGGTCCATCGTTCCTGCCCCTGGGAGCGGCAAAATGATCCAGGTCTCATACTGGTGAATCAAGTGGTCTTCCTTGCCGAACCAGAACGTCGTCTTGATCGTGGATTCCTTCAGGATGTAATCCAGATCAGGACGGTTGCCGAGTTGCTTTTTCAATGGCTCGAGCAGAGGGCTTTTGCTCGTTTTCAACCAATCTGCTCCAGTCATTTTTAATTGGAACGGAACAGAGAGGACGCCAATTATTTTTTCGTCTGGCAGCTGGACAGCCTGATCCATAAAGGGCAGCCAGTCATCAAAGCCTGCAAGCACATCAAAAGGGAGAGGCTCGTCTGTTGCAGTCACCCAATTGTCGTTTGCACGGATGTAGTGCTTGTCGTTGACGCGATAGTACGAATAAGGCTGAGCTGCGATGCGGGCATCCACATTGTAGCCTTTGCCGTTGATTACCGCACCGCTGAACATACTCGTCGTCGAGCGAGAGAGAATCATGTTCTTGACATGCCCCTTGTACCAATACGTTTGCGCCTTTTTATCCGTTTTTGCATTCGCTAATGCGTTTTTCAGCCACTCGGCACCCGATTCGGTTTGGGCTGTGGTCGTTTTTTCAGGTGTGGTGCCAAAATTGGTGGTGGCAAATGCCTTTGTTCCTGACTCGTATGTGCAGCCGCCGAGTAGGGACGCCGTGCAAATGGCAGCCAGCAATGCCCATGCCTTCGTCGATTTACGCATGACGAAACCTCCTTACCACGCCATATCCTAGCAGTCCGACAAAAATGATGATCGTCAGTGTCAGAACCGGAATATGATGCTGCTTGAACACGAGAATGCGATGTGTATTGTAAATGCTGGCGACGATTTCGTTTTCATTGTCGCCATCGATATCACCAATTTGTACATTGATCAGCGGCAAGTAAATCCGCCAGTTTTCTTTTAACCCATCAGGTGTGTATTCAAAGCCGGACAAGTAGCGAGTATCGTGACTGCTAACCCAGCTTCTGGCCTTTGCTACGATTTCTGGCTGCTTATTACCGCCGATCGCAGCAAAGTTGGAGAAGCGGAAGCTCTTATCCTTTTCGCCGCTAGCCCACTTGATATCCCATGTGCCATCAGGCATCGGCTTCAAGATGTAGGACGGCGTAGCTGCCACTAACAGCTCGTCTACCTTGTCGTTATCGATATCGCCAGGAATGAATTCTCCTGTCGCGAGCTCAGCTTGCTTACGCGTCAAGGTGTATGCTTCTGTAAGGGAACCATCTGGCTCTACAACCATTACGCTCAGATGCTCGCCCATAATGATCAGACCTTCACGACCATCCGGCACCATCATCGTTGTAAGAATTTTGGTTGCTTTTGTCGTGCCTGCAAAAGCCTTGCCATCGTAGGTTCCAGTCAGGATACCGTCCTTGATATGCAAATCCTTGTAGTTTTTCCCGAGCTCATGGCGAACGTCCATACTGCCTTTATTTTCTTCCAGCTTATCGGCGATGTTGGCCATGTCCAGCATGAAAGCACGGTAAGGCGCCGTTCCGATTTGCAGCATACCTTCGGCGTACGGCTGACGTTGTACGTTCGGTACGAGCTGATCGTCCTTCATGGTGTAATACGGGAACCCAGGGTAGTCAGTTGGCAATTTTTCCTTGATTAGCTCCAGCGTTTCAGGGGAAATCTGATCATTTGGCATGCGCACCATTTTGCCGTCTTGCCAGGTCAGTACGTAAAGGGTGACAGGCTCAGCATGCAAATGGCGCAGCTTTTCTGCCAAAGCTTTCTTTTCTTCCTCTGTTTCCGGTTTTTCTACCTTTTCAGGCAGTGGGAGTTCTTCAGCATTTCCGTAAGTGACGATCTCCATTTTGCCGTCATTGTTGACATCGTACAGGGCCATTGGGAAATAATCGACCCACTCACCGTTGTACAGGCGATCGGATTCATATTGAATCGTAAAGTGATTCAAGGCTTTGAGTGTATCCCGATTAAAGGTTACATTCACGAGCACAGCGATGAGCACAAGGGCACCAACAGCACGCCAATTCAGACGCCCATACCACTTGACTAGCAATGCCACGACAATGACAGCTACAGCTCCGCTAATGACCAAGGTTGCCGTCGTCCTTATGTTGACACGAGTCAGGGCAAGGTCCAAAAGCAGGAAGCCGATGGTAAATACGAGCACCTGGCGCCGTTCCGACGGGCGGATAATATAGTAGCAAAGTGCCAGCAAGGGTAAAAATATAAGCAAAGCGATCCAGCTCAAATCAAGGAACGCTGGCTTGACGAGCAAATGGTAAATCAGAAACAGGGCAATGGCGTACAGCGCCCAGCTCAGTGTGGATAAAATAGGATTGCGGCGCATGGGTTCACCACCTTTTTGTTTGTGTCTGGTCGGCGAATAACGCGCAAAGGAAGCCACCAAACAGCCAGAAATAGAGAGCCATGAATGGCACCTCGAAAATGTTTTCCGCGAAATTGTGCGCAGCTACTGCGACCAGTCCTCCGAGTACGCCAAGGACAGGGAAGAAGTGCGGCGAGCCGTGCATCTTGCTGACCGCTCGTGCGCTGTAGCGGAGCATGGTGAGGATCAGACCAACGAGCATGATGGTCCCGATCAACCCGTATTCAGCCAGGCTCTTGAAGAAGTAGCTGTCGGTGTAAGTCGTTCCAAAGCGTCTCGCTGCAACTGCTCCGCCATGGTGGCCAAGCCCGGCGCCAAAGAGCGGCTCCACCCGCATCTGGTCATACGCTTTGCCCCAACGTTCGACACGACCACCTTGACTGCTTGCATAGAAGTAGTCAGAAGTAAACAAGGTAAAGATACGGTTTTTGACAGTACCTACCATCGGAACGGACTCAGGCACAAAGAATAGGGCTACCATGCCGATGATCCCAGCCAGAACGAGATAGCCGGCGATCCGTTTTTTCCAAATGTAGCAGCAGACAAAAATAGCAAACGCCAGAGCAAACCAAGCTCCGCGTGAGCCAGTCAGGAGCAAAGCGAGCAATGAGGTCAGTGTGATGGCAGCCCAGAGCCACTTTTCTATGCGTTTGGGTGCTTTCATAAACAGGCCCGCTGCAACTGGCACAATCAACGCCATGTAGCTTCCGAGAACGTTCGGACTGGTGACGAAGGAAAAGGCACGCGTAGTAATCGCTTCGCCTTCCTGTACCCATGCTTCAGGTGTTTTTACACCTACCACAACCTGCAAGACACCGTACGCACCAGCTACAAAGCCGATCAGCACAAGTCCTTTCAAAAGCTTGTCCAGATCTTCAACAGACTTTAATAAATAAAAGCCCATTAAAAAGGCGATCAGATACTGGTAGACAGAGCGGAACCCTTCCACACTTGCCTGCCAGTTTGTCATGTCCGTAACCGTCAAGGCCAGACCCAGGACAAAAAAGGCGCTGAGCAAATGCTTGATTCCAGGCATGGTTCGATTCGTTTGCAAGAAAGCACCAAACGTAAACACCAGCAGGATGATGAGCAGAGCCTCATCCCAAAAAGACGAAACGACTGGAATCGGTAGAATTTTCCGCATGACAAAATCAATTACCGGATAGGCCAATAACAAATACAACCACGTAGTTGATTGGCTTCCCCACTTCAACACGGTTTCTCTCATTTTGATTGTAGTCCTCCTACACGCAGGGATTAACCCATCCATTATAATGAATACTTCATCCAAGTAGCAAGCCGGGCGGGAAAGAGGTTGGTAGGAATACTAGAAATAAGATATGATAGCAAGTGGTTAAAGCTGTTCACAGCAGGCTGTCCCCAGTATTCCTGTCAAATTCCATCGTTATACCTGTTTGCTGGAACGGTGATTTGATAGTAGGATAGAGAGTGGGTTCATGTCGATAGTGGCAAGCCTTACGTTTGGGATATAAGAGGATGTTCAAAAAAGTCCGGGAAGCATCTAGCGTATCGAGGTGTCGACACATTCCCTTTTTGAACGGGCTCTATAAGCAAAGGAGTTACCCATGCTGAAAAAAAGTCATTTTCTCGCAGGTGCGTTGATCTTAGCTATTGCGGGGATTTTGTCAAAAGTGATCGGGATGTTTTATCGTATCCCGCTCCAGGAAATCGTAGGTGATAATGGTCTTGGGCTCTATCAGGAGGTTTATCCACTTTACCTCACCTTCCTGATCCTCGCCACGGCGGGTGTGCCCGTGGCCTTGTCCAGAGTGATCGCGGAAGCATTAGCGGAAGGAAAGCAAAATTCGGTCGGTCAGATTCTTGCTCGCAGCATGGTGATGATGGGGGCAATCGGAATTGTCTTGTTTGCCATCCTGTACGTGAGCTCTCCACTGATTGCCAAATTGATGGGCAATCCGCATCTGGTGGAGCCGATCCGTGCCATATCGCTCTCCTTGCTGTTTGTTCCATTGATTGCGGTCATTCGCGGTTTCTTTTACGGTCATCAAAAAATGTTGTATGTAGGTCTTTCCCAAATCGTAGAGCAGACGCTGCGGGTGGCTTTTATCCTGATTGCGTCCATGTATCTCGTTTCACTCGGAGAGGATACAGATACGGTCATTACGGGCGTCAATTTCGGTACAATGATCAGTACACTGCTAAGCCTCGGTTTTCTGGCGCTTTTGATGTGGCTGCATAACCGGAAAAACTCGGTATTTACAGGAGCACAGTGGAGCCGATTGGACTATTGGTATGATCGGTCCTTCTTCCAATCCATGTGGCGCATTGCCTGGCCGATTTGTGTCAGTGCGCTAGTTATTCCGATCTTTAGCTTGACCGACTCGTTTCTTGCGATCAACATTTTCCGCTACATATGGAATGTCGATGGCTTGACGGCAGATACGTGGTTCGGGATTTACAGCCGGGGTGGTCCACTGCTCCAAATGGCGAGTTTGTTCGGTTCCTCAATTGCCCTCTCGATCGTGCCTGCTATCGCTGAGGCGAAGAGACAAGGGGATGAGGAGCGCGTCACGACGCTTACCAAGCTGTCACTGCGTTTCGCCTGGCTTATTGGTCTTCCGGCAGGTCTCGGTCTCACAGCCGTGGCTGAGGGCGCCAACCTGGCTCTGTACGGAGACATGGAAGGGACACGCGCAATGGCGATTCTAGGCGTCACAGCGATTCCGTTGTCATTGCTTTTGGCTACGAACGGTATTTTGCAAGGAGTAGGCAAAGAAAAAATTCCTGCGCTTCATTTGTTGTATGGTGTTTTGGTCAAGGTCGGAACGACACTGTTATTTACCTCGTTCTTGGGGATGGATGGTCTCTCGCTCTCGTGGCTGTGTGCGACAGCTTTTGTATGTGTGCTCAATATGCGGGCGATCAAAAAACTCGTCGTTGTACCTATCAACTGGCGTTTTGACACGCTGTATCCGCTCCTGGTAGCGAACCTGATGCTGCTTTTGGCATGGGGTGCTACAGAGGCAGTCGGCTTTTTGCTCGCAGGCAAAGAAAAGGTTCGTCTTTTGGGAGCAATGGAAACGATGGCAGGGGTAGGAGTAGGGCTGGTCGTCTATCTGGGACTGTTGCTCCTCATTCCGTTGATTGAAGACAAGGAGCTGGACTGGCTGCCGGGTGGCAATAAATTGCGCAGCTTTATGAATACGATCCGAAAAAAGCAGGCTTCGTCGAAAGCTCAATAAACAAACGAAAAGCCCCTTTCTCCAAATGATCAGGAGGAAGGGGCTTTCTGCGTAAGGTACTATTGTTTTTGATACACACATACGACCATTTTGACAAAGAACTCTCGGAATCCAGGGAGGTTTGCTAACCCTTTCAACTGATTGCGGAGAGGGATTTCCCGTTCATAGACAGCAGGCTGCACGACACCTTGCTGGATTCTGCGAAACCGCTTGATCGTCATCTGGTTGATGTAGGAGATCGTGTCACTGCCATCAGGACGTTTGTCAAAGCGGAAAGAAATCCGATCAGAGCCGTCCGGCAGATCGCGTACGAGTTGTTTGTAAGCATCGATCAAGGCTTGCTCCGAAAAGAGAGCGTGGACCCAAGGAATTCCGATGGCATCGGATAAATGCGCGCCGTATGGATGGTAGTACGGCGGGAAATTAATGTAGAGGTGGCCGCCTGGCTTCAAGATACGGAAGCATTCGTCCAGTGTTTTTTCCGGCTCGCCTACGTGTTCCATCGCATCGTTCATGATAATCGTGTCAAAGGTGTTGTCTGCGTAGGTCATGTTGGCAGCATCACCTGTTACGAAGGAAACGACGTCATACAGCCCTTTTTGCTTTGCAAAGGCATTCCCTTCCTCGGCATAGTGAGGAACGATGTCGATCCCAATCATTTTTTTTGGACCAAAGGTAGCGTAATAGCAGGTTTTGCCACCGCCGCCACAACCAATATCAAGGACTGTTTTATCTCTGAACATTTGCTCTTGACTGTGAAAGGGGAGGAAGAATTGAATCGTCTGATCCCCTTTTTGAAATTGCCATTCTGTATAGCTCATTTCCCCGTTGTTCGCTAGATTGAATGGATGAACGGGGAGCGGAAACATTCGATTTAAACCGATTAGCACTTGAGAGGAAATGGACATGGATGAGTCCTCCTTTCCGGTCAACTTTTTTTGCGAAGAGCTTGAAGCACCAATTCACTGCTTTTTGCAGCTTCTATTTCCAGCAGACGGGAGTGCTCCGTCACCACTTCGACTTCCTGTTCGAGCTTGTCCAGTCGCTGCTCGAGCAATTGCAGCAGGGAGACTTCATCCAGCTGCGTAATATGTCCGGCATTTGGCATACCGGCACGCTCGACAAAACGATCGATTTTGGGATCGTAGGAAATGCCGATAAAAGGAGTGCGAAGCATACAGGCGAGAATCAGGGAATGGAGCCTCATGCCTACCACATAGTCACACTGCTTTAAGACGGACATGATATCATGGAAAGTAACCGGTGCATCGAGCAGACAGGCTCCTTGCTGTTCCATCTGTTCCATGATTTCACGAGAAGGAGCCAGATCGCTAGGCACATGCATAGGCAGGAACAAGACATTCCAGCCACGCAAAATGAACCAATCTGCCGCTTTGGCGATTGTTTGCTTAAACTGCTGCTCCTGCTTCCAATCGCGCACAGAAATAGCAACAAGCGGTTTGGACGGATCAGCGAACATGCCATCGAGTAGCTCGCGGCCGCGCTCATCCGAGACATCGTCAGGTGAAATCGTAAGAGCAGGGTCAGCCGTTATATGAATGGGCGCTTTTTTGACGCCACAAGCTTTGAAGTCTTCTCCTGACTCATAATCGCGAACCGTGATCACATCTACGCGATTCACGACGCGCTTGATCATGGTGCGACTGAGAGATTTGAGGATGGGTCCAAACCCCTGTGCGTAAAAAACCACGGGTTTGCCCAGTAGCTTGGCAATGGTGACGATGCCCAGGTAGTAGAGAACGCTACGTGGACTGGTTACGTCCTGCATCAAGGTTCCGCCGCCCATTACAAGCATGTCACTTCGCGAAAGCTCGCGGACGATGGTTCCGAAGCTCCAGCGGTTAAAAGCCTCAATCCCAAACAATTCCGCCGTCCGATCGGGCTGATTGGACAAGACGGCCAGAGAGATATTCGGTTGTTCCCGCTTGAGGGAGCTGATGATGCCGTAAAGGACCACATCGTCTCCGGCATTATTAAAGCCGTAGTACCCGGAGATGAGAATTCGCGACATGGAGTGAACCTTCTTTCTATATCAAACGTACAGGAAAAATACATTCTCAAGTATAATCGAGTAAACAAGGGGAAGTAAAGCAACCCTAGAACAAATAGAGGAAGCCCATTGCGAACATGCCGATGCCGAGAATAATCAAGGCAATCATGACAAAGTAAAGTCCTTTGTTTTTACGGCGTCGGTAAAAAAATTCGTCGAACATGGTTAACCTCCCTGCGGTAAAATAGTCCATTCTACTATCATACCATGTATCCTATCATCCTTGCCATCCGCAGATGAAAGTAAGAGAATCTCGTTGTAAGAAAGTACGCTTCTTGCTGGAACAGGCAAGTGACAGTTGAAACTGGAATACATGAAAAGGAGCGCTCAGAAAGCATGGAAAGTATGTGGCTAAAATACACCTTACTTGTCGAACCGGATATCGAAGACTTGTTTGTGGCAGAGGTTTTGACCAGTCCGTATACGTTAGGCTGGATTGAGCCGCAAATTGAGGTGCTCACGACAGAAAATGGATACGATTATGCTGAAAATACCGAAGGCCCTGTCGTTGGTTACTTGTTTGAGCCCGAGCAGGATAGCGAGGAAGAGCATGTGGCAAGGCTCAAAGACTACCTGACCCGCTGGGGCGCCAAAGTAACCTTAAAAGAGGTGCAGCTGGTTCCAGAGGAGAACGACTCGTGGAAAGAGGAATTTCGGGAAGTGCAAATCGGCGAGTGGTGGGTAGCGCCGACCTGGACAGATCCAGCCCTGCTGGAAAATGCGGAGCATGTGCTGTGGATTGACCCGGGGGCGGCATTCGGTACGGGCTATCATGGGACAACACAGGATATGCTGCTCTTTTTGCAAGAGCTGGAGCTCACAGACAAAACCGTGCTCGATATTGGTGCAGGCTCTGGCATTCTTACCTTGTACAGCGCCTTGAACGGGGCGAAGCAACCAGTCTGGGCGGTCGATATCAACTCCCAAAGCGAGTACCAGGTACGGGTCAATGCGTCCAACAATCACTTGCCGCAGGAAGCCGTGCAGGTTGTAATCGGGGATGCGCAGGAATCAGCTGTCGCGGATCAGCTCCCCAAGCAGGCAGATTTGATTTTGGTCAATATCGGAGGGGATGAAATTATCGCGATGCTCCCTGTGATCTCTGAGCTCATTTCTCCGGAGGGACTGGTGATTATATCCGGTATTGTTGATTGGAATCGTGAAGCTGTTCTTGCAGCGTACGAGGAAGCTGGCTTTACAGCGGCAGGGGAACGTCACTCAGACGAGTGGGTTACCCTTTTAATGAAGCAAAAAGGGTAGAACCATTTGTAACTCACCTATGCGACAATAGAGAAAATACGTAAAGATGATGGAGGGGGAAACGAGATGGAGCATGTAGTCATTGCTGCTGCCGGACGGACGCCAATTGGCACGTTTGGTGGGGTCCTGAAAGATGTAAGCGCTCGCAAGTTGGCTGAAACGGTCATTCGCGGAGTATTGACGAAATCGGGTGTAGAGGCCGCTCAGATTGACGAGGTTGTCCTCGGCAATTGCATTCAGCGGTCGGATGAAGCGAATATCGCTCGTGTAGTGGCCCTGGACGCAGGTCTTGCCAAGGAAGTAACGGGATATACGATTCAGCGGCAATGCGCGTCTGGCATGCAAGCGATGGTCAGCGGAGCATCGCAGATCCTCTTGGGTGACAGTGAAATTGTCATCGCGGGGGGAGTAGAAAGCATGAGTAATGCGCCTTATGTGCTGAAAAATGCACGTTGGGGCAAAAGGCTCATGCACGGTGAAATGACAGACGCCATGTGGGATTTGCTCACCGACCCCCACCATAAAATCTTGATGGGCGAGACGGCGGAGCGACTGGCGGACCGCTATGGCATCACTCGCGAGGAGCAGGACGAGATTGCCGTGCGCAGTCAGCATAATGCGATTCAGGCGATTGACAACGGGTATTTCGTGGAAGAAATCATCGGAGTTCCTCTCAAAAAACGGAGTGAGGAAACAATGATTACCCAAGACGAGTTTCCGCGCCGCGGGGTAACGATGGAAACACTCAGCAGGCTGAAGCCGGGCTTTCGCGACAACGGCTCAGTAACAGCTGGCAACGCCTCGGGATTAAACGACGGGGCGTCTGCTACGATTTTGATGAAGGAAAGCAAGGCGAAAGAGCTGGGAATCACTCCGCTTGGAAAAATCATTTCTTGGGCGGCTGCGGGAGTCGAACCTGACCTGATGGGCTACGGTCCTGTTCCTGCCGTGAAAAAGGCGCTCGCCAAAGCTGGGATGACCTTGTCCGATATCGAGCTGATCGAGGTCAATGAGGCTTTTGCGGCCCAGTATTTGGCTGTTGAAAAGCTGCTGGAGCTCCCAAGAGAAATCACCAATGTAAATGGAAGTGGCATTTCGCTTGGTCATCCAGTCGGTTCCACAGGCTGCCGGATTGTCGTAACGCTCCTCCATGAAATGAAGCGTCGCCAGCTCAAACGCGGTCTGGCTACCATGTGTGTAGGTGGCGGTATGGGTATGGCGATGGTCGTGGAGCGATTCTAATAAAACAATACGTTTAAATAAGCCCTCCCCTGTTAAAAATGGAAGCAAGCCCCTGTCCTGATGAACGAGCAAGGCGGGACAGGTTTTTGTTTCTTTAAGCGGGTTCCAGTCATTTTCTCGGTGTAGAAAAGCCGACTTTTGAACTCGCATGATAAGGGGGAGGGTTTTTTGTGTTCTTTCTATCATTTTTGAAACGTTATAAAAAACAGATATTCTTCCATACTTTTTCCTGCCTCACAATCGGAGCTTTGCTGGTAGTAGGCTATAGTGCGTATCAATACAAACAGATGACGAGCAACTGGTATATGCCGATCGAGGGATCTGCCAAAGAGACGGCGAAAGAGGCTGGCGCTTCTTTACCGCCTCGCGATCTTTTGACGGGCACAGAGCCGTTGAAGCCGTTTGTGGTGCTGATGCTTGGTGTGGATAGCCGGGACGGAGAGAGGGCGAGATCGGACACGATGATGCTGGCTGCAATTCACCCTGCCAAGCAATCGGCCTACCTTATTTCTATTCCGAGAGACAGCTATATGGAGCTGCCGGGAAAAGGTTTTGACAAAGTCAATCACGCAATGGCATTTGGCGGACCCAAGCTCGTAAAAGAGTCGTTGGAGCAATTTCTGGATATCAAAATTGATCGCTATGTCTCGGTTGATTTCGACGGGTTCCGGCAAATTGTAGATGAGCTGGGCGGTGTCCAAATCGATGTGAAAAAGCGCATGAAATACAGTGATCCAAGCGATGGAACCTACATCGACATACAGCCTGGGCTGCAAACCCTCTCAGGCGAACAAGCACTGGATTATGCCCGTTATCGCAAAAGTGACCTGGGAAAAGAGGACAGCGACTATCAACGAATTTCTCGTCAACAAGAAATTCTCAAGGCTTTAGCAAACAAGGGAGCTTCTACGCAGACGTATTCCAAAGTATTTTCCCTGATGGAGATTTTGGGCCAGCATGTGAAAACGGATTTGACAGACCTCGAAATAGCTTCTCTGTTGCTCTCTTATGGTGATCCGACACCGAATGCCATCAAGACTGATACGCTGGTAGGGCAAGACGAGAGAATTTGGCATAATGGAATTCTTGGCTGGTACCATCTGGTTCCGAGTAGCGAACGGGAACGAGTCCAAAAACAAATCGTCAAGTCGCTCTCCCCATAGCATGGATGACTACAAACACAGGCGCTGGTCATAAACGATACAGCGCTTTTTTGCATACGTACTTTCGTTTAATTAGTTGGAAAATTATTTATTTTTCGAATAGAATAGATGAAGGGAGAGTTTATAAATGTCAATCATAGGGGGAGGCAAGGCCATTTAAGGGATGGAGGGAATGACCATGTCAATTGCCAAGCCTTGGATAGCCAATTACCCACCCGAAACTGCACCGTCGCTGGAATACCCCCGTGTTCCACTGACCTATTTCCTGGAAGAGTCTGCAGCCACCTATCCAGACAGCAATGCGATTTACTTCATGGGAAAGCGCATTACGTATCGCGAGCTTTTGCTTTTGTCGTACAGCTTTGCTAATGCATTGATCAAGCGAGGTGTGAAAAAAGGGGACCGTGTGGCGATCATGTTGCCCAATACTCCGCAGACTGTTATCAGCTATTACGGTGCCTTGTTTGCCGGTGCCACTGTCGTCATGACAAACCCCCTCTACACGGAACGTGAACTGATTCACCAGCTTACCGATTCGGGAGCAGAAACGATCATCACACTGGATTTGTTGTACAGTCGTGTATCTTCTGTCCGCTCGTCTACTCCATTAAAACGGCTGATTGTCACAAGTATCGGCGATTACCTTCCCTTTGTAAAAAAACTACTGTATCCAATGGTTCAAAAAAAGCAAGGTCAAAATCCGCAAGTTCCGTACGGCAAGGACGTGGAGTCGTTTCCTACGCTTATTGATGAAAACGATCCCACCGTTGTCTATTCGAGGGCGAACCCGGAGGAGGATATCGCACTCCTCCAATATACCGGGGGTACCACGGGTGTGGCCAAAGGCGTCATGCTGACCCATGCCAACCTCATCGCGAACGCCATACAATGCCAGGCTGTGCTCTACAAGCTCGTGAAAGGAAAAGAGCGCATACTTGGAGTTCTTCCCCTGTTTCATGTGTATGGTATGACGACTGTCATGAACAAAGGAATATCGATTGCTGCCGAAATCATTCTCGTACCGAAATACGAGGTCAAAGAAATATTTTATATGATTGATAAGAGAAAGCCTACTTTGTTTCCCGGTGCACCCACGATGTATATCGCCCTGATCAATCACCCCGATTTGCAAAAGCATGATTTATCCTCGATTGAGGCGTGTGTGAGCGGCTCTGCTCCTCTGCCTGTCGAAGTCAAAAACAAATTCGAAGAGCTGACTCGCGGCAAACTTGTCGAAGGCTATGGCTTGACAGAGGCTTCTCCGGTGACGCACTCGAATCCAATCTGGGGCAAAAGCATTACAGGTAGCGTGGGATTGCCGTGGCCAGATACGGATTGCCGCATTGTGGACACGGCGACAGGCGAGGTGCTCGCTCAGGGTGAAATCGGGGAGCTGGCGGTTTCCGGCCCGCAGGTCATGAGAGGATATTGGAACCGTCCTGAGGAAACGGCTGCCGTGCTGAAGGATGGCTGGCTATTGACCGGAGATATGGGCTACATGGACGAAAACGGCTACTTTTATATCGTGGACCGAAAAAAGGACATGATTATTGCGGGGGGCTTCAATATTTATCCGCGTGAAGTGGAGGAAGCGCTGTTCGAGCATCCCGCGATTCAAGAGGCAGCTGTTATTGGTGTCCCTGATGCGTATCGGGGAGAAACGGTCAAAGCGTTCATCGTGTTCAAGGAAGGCCAGGCAGCAGGCGAGGAAGAGCTCGAAGTACATTGTCGTCAACGGTTAGCTGCATATAAAATACCGCGACAATACGAAATACGCGATACTCTTCCGAAAACGATCGTTGGAAAAGTCCTCAGGAGACAGCTTCAGGATGAGGACAAAAAACGAAGAGAAGAAACCGCTGATGGAATCAAAACCAGCTAGAGGGAAGACGTGATACCAAAGGGTCGCTTTCCCGCAGGAAGGCGCCCTTGAACGGTGTTTGACACGTAGTTATGGCTGTATTACACTACATATGAATGAGCGATCATTCAGTTATTGTCAGTGCGAGTAAAGGTGGAGGTATGTATGGCAAAGAAAACGGGGGAAAAGTATCAAGCCATTATTGATGCTGCTGTTCGTGTCATCGCACGGCAGGGCTATTACAGCGCCCAGGTATCAAAGATTGCGAAAGAGGCGAAGGTAGCAGACGGCACCATATACCTCTATTTTGAAAACAAGGATGATATTTTGATCTCGCTGTTCAATGAAAAGATGGGGCGGTTTGTGGAGACGAACCGTAGGCGCGTCTCGGAAGCGAATACAGTCGAGCAAAAATTGTACGAACTCGTCCATACGCATCTCAGCCAGCTATCAGAGGATCATGACTTGGCAAAAGTGACGCAGATCGAGCTACGCCAATCCAATCAGGAGATCAATGAAGGAATCGGTACTGTGATGAAGCAATACTTCAATCTGATTGAAGAGGTGGTCAGGGAAGGGATGGAGCAAGGGATTTTCCGTCCTGACATTGAGGTGCGGATTGCCAGAAAAATGATCTTTGGAACATTGGACGGAGTGACGACATCATGGGTTATGAAGCAGTGTAAATACGACCTGGTCTCCCATGTTGATTCCATTTATAATCTCTTCCTGCTAGGAATGAAGGGAAAAGAATGAAAGAAAAGCTTTTTTTGCTTCCCAACGTTTGTTACAATAAGTAAAGTGATACTGAGCGGTCGCTCGGTAAGAGGCTGCTCCTTTATTTGATAGAGTCTGGGGGGAGAGGGATGGATTTGCAATGGAATGTGCAAGTAGTTGATCGTGTAGCGCTGGTGACAATCAACAATCCACCGGCTAATGCGCTTAGTAAATCCGTGATTGCGCAATTGAGCGAACTTTTGGATCAATGGGAAAACGATGAGCAAATCAAGGCGATCGTTTTGACCGGCGAGGGACGTTTTTTCATCGCGGGCGCGGACATTAAAGAATTCACCCAATTGCAAAGTGAAGACGCGGCAGCAATGTCCAAGCAAGGCCAACAGGTGTTTGACCGCGTGGAAAAATTTCCGAAGCCGATCATCGCAGCTATTAATGGCGCCTGCCTCGGTGGAGGACTGGAGCTCGCAATGGCTTGCCATATCAGGCTAGCTGCTTCAGATGCCAGATTGGGTCTTCCGGAGCTGAACCTGGGACTGATTCCAGGCTACGGTGGAACCCAGCGCCTGCCTCGATTGGTCGGCCGCGGAAAAGCAACACAGTTGATCCTCACCTCAGAAATGATCAGTGGAGAAGAAGCCCAGCGCATTGGACTTGTAGATGCGATTTATCCTGTGGAGCAAATCGTCGATGAGGCTAAAAAATTGGCCGAAGACATCGCTCAGAAGAGTGCTGTCACAATCAAGCTAGCACTGAAGGCCATCCATGCTCGCGAAGAGCTCTCCTTGTCAGAAGGCTTGGACTATGAAGCAAAGCTGTTTGGAGAGGCATTTGCCGCCGAGGATGTAAAAGAAGGCGTAGCTGCCTTTCTGGAAAAGCGCAAGCCGCAATTTGCAGATCGGTAGAAACCATATAGCGTCACCAGTATGAAGTACCACTTAGGAGGAGGCATCCTGATGAATATCGTGGTTGTGTTGAAACAAACCTTTGACACAGAAGAAAAAATTGTCATCCAAAACGGACAAATTTCTGAGGATGGCGTTGAATTCATCATTAATCCATACGATGAGTACGCAGTAGAAGAAGCGATCAAGCTAAAAGAAGAGCATGGCGGTGAGGTGACCGTAGTCAGCGTCGGTCCTGATCGTGCCGAAAGCTCCCTGCGTACAGCTCTGGCGATGGGTGCAGATAAAGCGGTATTGGTAGACGACGAGGATTTGTTCGGAGACGAATTTTCCACTGCAAAGGTGCTCGCTGCGGTTGCGAAAAAAATTGGCTTCGATATCATTATTGGCGGTCAAATGGCTGTTGACTCCGGTGCAGGTCAAGGCGGACCTCGTCTGGCTGAAGAGCTCGGAATCAATCACGTATCCACCGCAGTTAAGCTTGAAATAGATGGTACGACTGTACGTGTAGAGCGTGACATCGAAGGTGATCTGGAAGTTGTAGAAACCAGCCTGCCTGTTTTGATCACCGCACAGCAAGGTTTGAATGAACCGCGCTATCCTTCCCTCCCTGGGATTATGAAAGCGAAAAAGAAGCCTTTGGATCGCTTGTCCGCAGATGATTTGGGTCTTTCCCCAGCAGATGTGGCGGCAAAAACGGAGATTGCGGGTCAATCCTTGCCTGCACAAAAGCAAGCTGGTCGTATTCTCACTGGCGAGCTGGCGGCTCAAGCGTCGGAATTGGTGCAACTATTGCGCAATGAAGCAAAAGTGATCTAAGCGAGAGGGAGAGGATATCCATGAAAAAAGTACTTGTACTCACAGAAGTACGTGACGGACAGCTTCGCAACGTGTCACTGGAAGCATTGGCAGCTGCACAAACACTGGCTGAGGGCGGCGAAATCGTAGCGGCAGTATTTGGGGCGGATGCAAGTGCACATGCAGCGACTTTGGGTCAGCATGGTACGACTACCGTTTATACAGCAGATCACCAGGCGTTGGTTCAATATACGCCAGACGCCTATACACAAGCTTTGACTCAGCTGATCGAGCTGGCTGCTCCAGATGCTGTTGTACTTGGTCATACCGCAATCGGCCGCGATGTGGCGCCACGAGTAGCAGCAAGACTGGGTTACGGTCTGGTGTCAGATGTGACAAGCATCGAAGCGGGACCAGTATTTGTTCGACCTATTTATGCAGGAAAAGCTTTCCAGCAACGTAAATTTGTTGATGGAAAAACTTTTATTACGATTCGTCCAAACAACATTGCGATTGGAGCCGCTGATGCTGCGAAAACGGCTGTGATTGTTCCGGTAGATTTGGAAATCAAAGACCTGCGCACCATTGTAAAAGAAGTCGTGAGCAAAACAAGCGGAAAAGTAGATCTGTCTGAAGCAAAGGTAGTCATTTCCGGTGGACGTGGCGTAAAGAGCGCAGAAGGCTTCCAACCTTTGTATGATTTGGCTGAGGTTTTGGGGGCGGCAGTGGGGGCTTCTCGGGGAGCGTGCGATGCTGACTACTGCGATTACTCAATGCAAATCGGTCAAACAGGTAAAGTGGTAACTCCTGATCTGTACATCGCGTGCGGAATTTCCGGAGCGATTCAGCACTTGGCTGGTATGTCCAGCTCCAAAGTCATTGTAGCGATCAACAAGGACCCGGAAGCTCCGATTTTCCAGGTGGCTGACTACGGTATCGTAGGCGACTTGTTTGAAGTATTGCCACTTCTGACAGCTGAATTCAAAAAAGTACTGGTGTAAATATAACGATATAAATTCTGAGCAAGCACCCTTTGCAGAAAGGGTGCTTTTTTTGCCCCAGTCACTACCTCTACACTTAGAAAGATTGCTATAATAGGCGCTAAGGAGAGGTGAGCGGCATGAGTGAAGAACTGTTGCATCAGCTAATTCAGATGGTTGGCGAGAATAATCGTCTCGTTAAAGAAATGAAGGAAGAGCTCCGAGAATTTAAGACAGAAATGTATGCGTTTCGTGAAGAGATGTACACGTTCCGAGAAGAGATGTATGCGTTTCGTGAAGAGATGTACACGTTCCGAGAAGAGATGTATGCGTTTCGGGATGAAATGTATGAATTTCGCGATGACACTTACCGCAGGCTGGACAGCATCGATCGGCATGACAAGCTAATGGAAGCAGACCTTGACTTGCTACATCGAAAAGTAAACGACAATGAGCGAGAAATCCACCGGATTAAGCATGCCGGACAGTAATATGTTCTGGATGTCGTTGGAAACGATAAGGAAAGTATGGACTGGATACACTAACATGGAGAAGTGCGGATAAAGTGTTGCGTGCCGTAGTCATTTCAGATTTTGAATGATATACTGATTAGCGTATAAAACCTTTTTTTAGTAATTGAATTCGAGGAGGTAACTTTCCATGGCAATTGTAAATGGAACTGACCAAAACTTTTCCCAGGAAGTAGAGCAAGGCGGTACAGTCCTGGTTGACTTCTGGGCTCCATGGTGCGGCCCTTGCAAAATGATCGCTCCTGTACTTGAGCAAATCGACGGCGAAGTGGGCTCCCAGCTCAAAATCGTCAAAGTAAACGTTGACGAAAACCCAGATTCTGCTGGCCGTTTTGGTGTCATGTCCATTCCTACCTTGATCGTATTCAAAGACGGTCAACCAGTTGACAAAGTGATTGGTTTCCAACCAAAAGAAGCTTTGATGGCAACTGTAGGCAAACATCTGTAAGGATAAGGGATTATTGGCAGAGAAACGGTGTTTGCGCCTCGGTGCAGATGCCGCTTTTTCATGCTTAAGCTGGACAGAATAGTTAGAAATTTCTCGGGTACGAAAATGGCTTCATTCCAATCATGAACCACGTCTATGCAACAATTCTGAGCGGTCGTTTGTCAAAAAATTAAGTTTACTTAGAGAAAATTATTTGCGTTTTTATAATAGTTTTATTAAACTTCATATATTCCATATTCATTATTTAGAAAAATTAAGGGAGGCTTTTCAATGAAGGGGTTTCATTTATTACGATCTCTGGCAACCATCTCCTTGGGTGCAGTTTTAATGGTTGGATGTTCCAGCGGCAACACCAGCGCACCAGCAGCAAATGAGGGTGGAGCCAAGCAAGAAGCGAGCGCAGATGGACAAGAGTTCACAGCTAAAATCGGTGTAGTCGGATTCCTTTCCGGATCAGGTGCCGCTTATGGTGAAGCGCAAAAAGCAGGCTTGGAGCTGGCTCTAGGTGAGCTGAACGAAGCCAACAAAGGCAAACTCAAGATGGAATTAAAGTTTGAAGATTCTGGCGGAGAAAAAGAGGGAGCGATTAACGCGGTAAATAAACTGATTAATCAGGATAATGTTGTCGCAATCATCGGTCCTACCCTCTCCGGTGAAATGTTTGCTGCAGGACCTGTAGCGAACGAAGCGGAGACGCCAATCTTCGGTATTTCCAATACATCCGAAGGAATCAACGACATTGGTGAGTACGTGTTCCGTAACTCCTTGCCAGAATCCATCGCGATCCCAACAGCGATGAAAGCGGCTGTTGAGAAAAACAGCTTGAAAAAAGTAGCGCTCATCTATGCATCCAACGATGATTTCTCCGTGAACGGATACAAGGTGATGAAGGCAACTGCAGAAAAAATGGGTCTGGAAATCACTGGCGAAGCAACCTTCTCCAATGGAGATGTTGACTTCTCTGCACAGTTGACCAAGCTGAAGCAAACCAACCCGGATGCACTCTTGGTTTCTGCTCTTTACAAAGAGGGTTCCATGGTAGTGAAAAAAGCGCGTGAGCTGGGTATTACCGGTACGATCCTTGGCGGTAATGGCTTCAACAACCCAAAAGTATTTGAAATTGCAGGTCCAGCAGCAGAAGGCCTGATCGTAGCAACTCCTTTTAGCCCAGAAAAACAAGATGACAAAGTACAAGCCTTCGTAAAAGCGTTTGAAGCAAAATACAACAAAAAGCCAGACCAATTTGCTGCACAAGCTTACGATTCCCTGTACATCATGTCTCAATCCCTGCTCGCAGCAGGCAAGGCTGATCGAGAAGGATTGCGCGGACAACTGGCACAGCTGAAAGACTTTACAGGCGTGTCTGGAAACCTCTCCTTTGACGAAAAACGTAACCCGATCGGTGATGCGGTTGTTGTTGTAGCAAAAGAAGGAAAGTTCGTACCGTTTGAATAAGAGGACTGCCCGGGCTTCCCGGGCTCTTCTTTACCCTTGTGCAGTTGATGATCAGCTCTTCCTGGACTTACCATCTGCTCCGCCAATCTCGGCGGAGCAAAGTTTTCTCGCTGGATCAGAAAGGACGAGATCTCTACCATCACTTCCTGATCCAGCGAGAACAACTTCAAGCATTCAAACTATGTAAACGACTTTCAGTGAGGTGAGGCAGTTTGTTTTGGCAGCAATTAGTCAATGGTTTAACGGTAGGTAGCACCTATTCCTTAATCGCATTGGGCTATACTCTCATTTTTGGGGTTTTAGGCATCATTAACATGGCCCATGGTCAAATTTTTATTTTCGGATCGTTAGTTGGACTTGTCCTGATGACCAGCCTGAACTTGCCGCTCGGGGTGGCTCTTGTTGCGGCAGTAGTGATTTCGGCGGTATTGGGATTGGTTTTGGAGTATACAGCACTTCGTCCGCTTCGCAAGAAAAACGTACCTCATTTGGCGTCTCTGATCAGTACAATCGGGTTTGCCATTTTGGTCGAGGAAGCGATGCACAAATTGTTTGGTGCGGATTCTCGTGCTTTCCCGCAATCGTTTGGAGATACACCTTTTGATTTGGGCATTATTCAAATTCGCAGCGTCGATCTCGTTATTTTAGGGATATCACTAGTTTTAATGTTTGTTCTGCATTTTTGGATTCAGAAAACCAAAATGGGCAAAGCGATTCGTGCTACGGCTGAAAATACGGATACTGCAAACATTTTGGGGATCAATACCAACATGGTGATTGTCGTGACCGTGATGCTGGCATCAGCGCTCGGTGGAGTCGCAGGTATTTTGATCGGTATGGCATACTCTGCTCTTATTCCTACAATGGGGATGACTCTTGGATTTAAAGGTCTTGCTGTACTGATTCTTGGCGGAGTTGGGAGCATACCGGGAGCAATGGTGTGTGGCGTACTGCTCGGAATTATTGAGGTTTTTACGGTCGCTTATGGAGATTCGTCGTATCGTGATGCCGTTGCATTCGGCCTCATCATCATTATTTTGCTGCTAAAGCCAGAAGGACTATTTGGACGCAAAGCGTAAGGAGGTGCAAACATTGGATATTCTCAATCCGTATAATTTACAGGTATTCACTTTTATTTTAGTAAACAGCATTCTTGCTATCAGTATTTATATTACGCTCTCTACTGGGCAGCTTTCCTTGGGGCATGCCGGCTTTATGAGTATCGGTGCTTTTACCGCAAGTATTTTGACCAAGCAAGCGGATATGCCGCTATTTATTGCCATCATCATCGGCGGACTCGCAGCGGGGATCGTCGCTCTATTGATCGGCGCTCCTACTTTGAAGCTCCATGGCTTGTACCTGGCGATTGCGACCTTGGGCTTTGGAGAGGTTATTCGGGTTATTTTGCTCAATCTGGAAATCACTAATGGAGCGCTTGGGCTTACAGGTCTACAGTCCATTGGAAACTACTTGTACGATTTTGAAAAAGCGATCGGGTTAAAAGCCCAGACCCTTGGGGTTTCCGTAATGCAGATGAAGGCATTGTCCACATTTGTTTTCATGCTGCTTTTGTTTGCCCTCATTCTCTTTTTGACACTACGTTTGAACCGTTCCAGACTTGGCCGCGCCTTTGAAGCGATCAAAGCAGATGAGACAGCAGCACGTGCGATGGGCTTGCAGGTGTCTTATTACAAAATGCTCGCCTTTATTATCGGCTCCGTACTAGCTGGGATGTGCGGGGGGCTGTTTGCTCACATCACCACTACGATTACTCCGGACGATTTCAACTACCACAAGGTCGTAGAGATTCTCTCTTATGCGGTAATCGGCGGCAGTGAGGTGGTATGGGGGCCGTTGTTCGGTGCTCTTGTTTTGACGGCGTTGCCAGAAGTTTTGCGCGGTTTGGCAGAGTACAAAATGCTTATGTACGGCTTGATCATGGTAACAGTAATGGCTTTCCGACCTCATGGCTTGATTGGTACCGATACTTTCCAAAAGCTGTTCCGTCGCCGCAAGGGCAAACCGTCCGGAAATGAAGCGAAGGGGGGACTGTGACATGTTGCTGGAACTGACAAATGTAGGGAAAAGCTTTGGCGGCATCACCGCCCTGCGCGATGTTTCATTTTCGGTGCGTGAGGGTGAAATCGTTGGGCTGATTGGCCCTAATGGTGCGGGAAAAACGACGATTTTTAACATGGCTACGGGTATTTTTGAACCGACGACAGGTACTTTTTCGTTTGCTGGTCAGAAGCTGAACGGCATGCAGCCAAACAAAATTACGGAAATGGGCATTGCTCGTACATTTCAAAATATTCGTTTGTTTGGTCATATGAATGCACTGGACAATGTAAAGGTTGGCTGCCATTCGCGCATGAAGGCTGGCTTCTGGGCTTCCTTGCTCAAAACGCCGGGACAGCAGGCAGAAGAGAAAGCCGTAACGAAAAAAGCAGAAGAGCTGCTGGAGTTTGTAGGCTTGTCTGATGTCGCTGACGTGCGCTCTGATACGCTTGCTTACGGACAGCAGCGTCGATTGGAGATTGCAAGGGCGCTTGCTACAGAGCCAAAGCTTTTGCTTCTGGATGAGCCTGCGGCAGGAATGATTGAGACGGAGACCAAGGCGCTCATGGAGCTCGTGCGCAAAATCCGTGATGACGGAACGACTGTTCTGCTGGTTGAGCACGATATGGGACTCGTGATGAATTTGTGTGAAAAAGTCGTGTGCATTAACTTTGGAGTCAAGATTGCTGATGGAACTCCAGAAGAGGTACAAAATAATCCAGACGTGATTGAGGCTTACCTCGGCAAGGAGGACGAATAGCATGCTTAGCATACAAAACCTGACGACCTCCTACGGTCAAATCAAAGCGATTCGGGGAATTTCTCTGGAGGTGCCAGAAGGCAAGATCGTTTCGCTCATTGGTGCAAACGGCGCTGGGAAAACAACCACGATGCGCACGATTGCAGGTCAGCTGAGGCCAGAGGCAGGGACCATTACGTTTCGCGGGCAGCGCATCGAAGGCGCAAAGCCACACCAGATCGTAAGAACGGGACTGGCACTCGTACCGGAAGGCCGTGCCATCTTGGGCAAAATGACCGTGCTGGAAAACCTCGAAATGGGTGCGTTTCAACGCAACGACGCCCAAGGAATCAAGGATGACATGGAAAAAATGATGGTGTGGTTCCCAATATTAAAGGAGCGGCTGACGCAATTGGGTGGAACAATGTCGGGTGGACAGCAGCAAATGCTGGCGATTGCCAGAGCATTGATGTCCAGACCTAAGCTGCTGCTTTTAGATGAACCGTCGATGGGACTGGCGCCGATTGTCGTGTCCGATATTTTCAAGGTAATCAAACAGATCAATGCAGAGGGAACGACGGTGCTGATCGTGGAGCAAAACGTCAAGCAGGCTCTGAAAATCGCTGACCTCGGCTATGTTCTTGAGGCTGGGCAAATTGTACTCGAAGGCACGGCTGAGTCGCTGTTAAACGACGAGCGAGTAAAGGAAGCGTATCTGGGAGGACGGAAGCACTAGCTATTGTTCATTTTGAACACACATAGTAAGGAAAAAACTGTCGCTGGAAACACGAAGCGGCAGTTTTTTTCATTTGTCATCCATGGTACTATGAAGAGTGGAACGTATATTCCTATCACGATGTTTTTGAGGAAGGGTGCTTGATCGTCATGGCAGCAAAACTGTCCAGAGAACAAACCGAATATCTGGTTCATCAAGTGCAGCGATATTTTCATGAAGAACGATCTGAACAATTGGGGAATCTGGAAACAGAAGAACTCATTGCCTTTTTTGCCAAGGAGCTTGGCCCCTTCTTTTACAACCAAGGGGTTCAGGATAGCCGTAAGCTGTTGACTGAACGCATGAGCTCGCTTGAGGATGAGCTGTACGTGCTGGAAAAACCGATTAAAATGAAGTAAGAGAATATAGATCGAGGAGGGAGCAGCCATGAATAGCTCCTTAAAAGACAAACTGGCCGTCCTGCCAGAGAAGCCAGGCTGCTACCTGATGAAAAATGCGAGCGGGGAAATCATTTACGTCGGTAAGGCCAAAGTGCTAAAAAATCGTGTTCGCTCGTATTTTACAGGCAGTCATAATGGTAAGACGCAGCTTTTGGTCAGTGAAATAGTGGATTTTGAGTATATCGTTGTATCGTCAGCGATCGAGGCGCTCATTTTGGAGTGCAATCTGATCAAAAAGCATGATCCACGCTATAATGTCATGCTCCGTGATGACAAGACGTACCCGTACATCAAGATTACAAATGAGGACCAGCCACGTCTGGAAATTACGCGCAAGGTACTAAAAGACAAAGCAAAGTATTTTGGGCCGTATCCAAATGCAGGCGATGCCTCCGAGGTGAAAAAGCTGCTTGATCGGCTCTATCCACTGCGCAAATGCCGCAACATGCCCAAGCAGGTTTGTCTCTATTACCATTTGGGACAATGTCTCGCTCCCTGTGTATACGAGGTGACGGATGAGGAGAATCGGCGTCTGGTCGAAGAGATCAGCCGATTTCTGGATGGCGGTCACGAAGAGATGAAGCAGCAGTTGACCGAGAAAATGATGCAAGCCGCTGAGAGCATGGAGTTCGAACGGGCAAAGGAATACCGCGACCAGATCAAGAGTATCGAAGCGGTCATGGAAAAGCAGAAGATTACCTTTACCGATACCGTGGATCGGGATATTATCGGATTTGCTGTCGAAAAGGGCTGGATGTGCATCCAGATTTTTTACATGCGCCAGGGCAAAATGATCGAGCGTCAAACGACCTCTTTTCCTTATTATGGTGAGGAAAACGAGGATTTCATGTCCTACGTCAGCCAGTTTTACTACGATAAGCAAAACGCCCTGCCGAAAGAAATTCTGCTTCCTGAACAAAGCGACACCGAGCTTTTGAGCGACTGGCTCGGAATCAAAGTCCACGCTCCAAAACGTAGCAAAAAGCGAGAGCTGGTACAAATGGCATCTGAGAACGCCAGGATCGCCCTGCAAGAGAAGTTTGCGCTCATGTCAAAGGATGACGCGCGTACGGTTCAGGCTGTGCACAACCTGGGGCATATTCTCGGCATAGGTGTCCCCCATCGCATCGAGGCGTTTGATAACTCCAACATCCAGGGAACAGAGCCAGTATCCGCGATGATCGTGTTTACGGATGGTCGTCCGGACAAAAAGGAATACCGCAAATTCAAAATCAAAACAGTCGAAGGCCCAGATGATTACGGCTCCATGCGAGAGGTTATTCGTCGGCGTTACTCGCGCTTGCTCAAAGAGAATCAGCCGATGCCTGATCTCATCGTCATGGACGGTGGCAAAGGGCAAATCACTTCCGCCATGGATGTATTGGAAAATGAGCTTGGGCTCTATATCCCGGTCTGTGGCTTGGCAAAGGACGAGAAGCACCGTACTGCACAGCTTCTGTTTGGAGACCCGCCAGAGCCGGTCAATCTGAAGCGCGACAGCTACGAGTTTTATTTGCTGCAGCGCATTCAGGATGAGGTGCACCGTTTTGTAATCACCTTCCACCGGCAGTCCCGTACGAAAACGATGCTCTCCTCTCAGCTGGATGAGATTCCGGGCATCGGGGAAAAGCGCCGTAAGCTTCTCTTTACGCATTTTGGCTCGATGAAGAAAATGCGCGAGGCTACGGTAGAAGATTTCCGTCAGCTAGGAATCGGCGACAAGCTGGCAAGAGAAATAATCGCCCATTTGCGAAAGCTTGAGTCGTAGAAATAATCCGAAAAAACGATTGAACGATTTTTCGTCCCATGATATAATGCGATTCAAACAGAATAGTTAGCCTCACTTCCATATATGGAGTGAGGTAGAGGCGCGAAAACCAAGAGTACCACCCTGAGATCGGGTATCTGTGAAGGGTTTGGGAAAGGGGAATTCGCCGAAGTCTGGAGAAAAACCCGCTTTTCTCCATGCTGGGTCTGCATTGAATAAATGCAGGACTGTCATCTCGGCAATCACCAGTTGCCAGATGGAGAGCTATCTCACGGTGAGTCCGTGCGTAATCATGATGGTTGGTTCTGTCATGCTGCATGGACCGCGTGTATTGGAAGGGAGGAACCGGTATGTCGAAACAATAGGCAGCGGCAGGTCTTATTCCTAGTCGATGCCTTTTTTTAATAAAATTTATGATGTTTTTTTCCAATAGAGAGAAAATAGATAAACCATACAAAAAGAGAAAACCATAAAAAAACCGAACATCATTGGATATGAGAAAAGGGAGAGAAGCCGCATGGGGTTGATCGTGCAGAAATACGGAGGTACCTCTGTAGGTACCATTGAGCGAATTTTACGAGTAGCGGACCGAATCATCACATACAAAGAGGAAGGGCATGATGTGGTCGTGGTAGTCTCTGCGATGGGCAAATCTACTGATGTACTGGTGGATCTCGCTAGGCAGATTACCCCATTCCCATCGGAGCGAGAAATGGATATGCTGCTGACCACGGGGGAGCAGGTATCGATCTCACTTTTGGCCATGGCCTTGCATACGAAAGGCTACGATGCCATTTCCTTGACTGGATGGCAAGCAGGAGTTACGACTGAAGCGATTCACGGCAGAGCGAGAATCAAGCAAATTGATTCAGAGCGGATTCAAGCCGAGCTGGACCGTGGACGTGTCGTGATTGTGGCTGGCTTCCAAGGAATCAGTGATGAGGGTGAAATCACTACGCTCGGCCGCGGTGGATCGGATACATCCGCGGTTACCCTCGCAGCAAGCCTGGGTGCAGACAAATGCGAGATTTTTACTGACGTGTCAGGTGTGTACACGGCTGATCCACGGATGGTCCCGGCAGCAAGCAAGCTGGACACTATCTCCTACGATGAGATGCTGGAATTGGCAAATCTGGGGGCAGGTGTCCTACATCCGCGTTCGGTAGAGGCTGCTAAGAAATATAAAGTACGGCTGGTGGTCCGCTCCAGCTTTACTGCTGAAGATGGTACGTACGTTGAGGAGGTTGCCAACATGGAAACAGGAAGAGTAGTGAGTGGAGTCGCACATGACGAAGATGTCGCAAAAATTACGGTTGTCGGGATGCCTGCCAAGGTAGGTACACTCTCTCGCCTGTTTAATACACTGGCGGACAATCAGGTAAACGTGGACATTATTATCCAAAGCTCTTACGATGTGGCAGTGACAAACATTTCGTTTACGGTAACAGGTGACGATCTGACCAAAGCCATAAATACGTTGAATGCCAATCAGTCAGAGCTTGGCTTTGAAAAAGTCGATTTTGAAGAAAATCTGACCAAAGTATCCATCGTAGGCTCCGGTATGATCAACAATCCTGGAGTTGCAGCTGAAATGTTTCGCGTTTTAGCTGAAAAGGAAATTTCTGTTAAAATGGTATCTACTTCCGATATCAAAGTATCATGTGTCATACCAGCCAGCTTGACAGAGCTTGCCGTTTGCAGTCTTCATTCGGCTTATGGGCTCGATGTAGCTGAAACGGCTGTTGTTCACGGCTAATCGCTATCACCATCAAGAATCCCCCCTCTCCTCTACAGGTAGAGGGGGCTACTTATGTGAGCGGATGCTCACTTTTTGCTACGTGCAATGATATGAATGGTACTACTTCCATCTATTTCTAGTTGGGCTACGACTTCTGATTGCTTCCACGTCTCTAGTGCGCCGGCAATGATTCCTGCCTCCAAAGATAGCGTTCGGCACAGGCGTTCAGCGGATTGATACTGGTAAATGGAATGTGACAGCTTGTAGGTAATGCCTTGCTCTGATGACTCTACGAGGTCTAATTGACCCAGTCCCAGTCGCATGAACGGGTGAATGATGCCTGTTTCAGAGGCGATCCGAATTTTTCGGCCCATTTCTTTGCCTAGCCAGTACAGAATAGGGCTCTCGCTCTCGCCTAACAAGGCGTTGGTCAGCGTTTCACGTAGTAGATGGTAGCCTAAATAAGGCATGCTCATTCGCTCGGCATAAAGAATGGTTTGGGCAGGCAACAGGGCTGCCAGTTGATCCGTCTCTTTCATTTTGCTCCCTCCTGTCTGTACTAGACTATGAGAGAGTCGCTATTTTCATGACCAATCCTAGAGAGAAAAATAGCATAATTGAACAAAGTTATTCTATCAATGTATTTAGTCTATTGATTGTCTTGACGCTCTCAGTCGACAAGAGTACAATTGGATTTGGTCAAAGTTTTGCCCAACTTTTTTTCGTATTTTGACACATTCCGACAAGGTGGGACGAGACGAAAGACGGTTTTTTCGTCATGTCTAACGGGAATCGCAATGGGTTAGGATATTGGAAAGGTCGATACAAAAAGGTCGCAACCATTTTGTAGACCGTTTGCGGGCAGATCAGATTTTTTGAAAAACGTCGAGACGTTTTTCACAAACTACGAGCGTTACATACATTGAAAGGGGGACCATGGTATGGCGAAAGGCCATAGCTTTCTCAGCCACAAGCTGCACTCACTTCTCGGTTTGTTTCCGATTGGGCTCTTCTTGCTGTTTCACTTGACAGCTAACTATCAAGCGACCCACGGAGCCGAAGCTTTCAACCAGACAGTTGGTCTGATTGAAAATGTTCCACTTCTATTGGTAGTTGAATTTGTCTTCATCTACATCCCAATCCTGTTTCACGCTGTTTACGGTCTCTACATTGCGTTCCAAGCGAAGCAAAACGTAGGGAACTTCGGTTACTTCAGAAACCAAATGTTTCTGTGGCAACGGGTTACAGGTATCATTACCCTCATTTTCATTGTTTGGCACGTATGGGAAACCCGCATCGCAAAAGCAATGGGTGCACATGTAGACTTCGACATGATGGCTAACATTTTCAGCAGCCCTGCAATGATCGTATTCTACACTATCGGGATCATCAGCACGGTTTTCCACTTCTCCAACGGACTCTGGTCGTTCCTGGTTCACTGGGGAATTACGGTTGGACCGCGCTCCCAACGAGTTGCAACATATCTGACAATGGTCGTATTCGTTGTCGTAACTTTCATCGGCTTGCGCGCGATGTCGGCTTTCATTCTGTAGGGATAGGGGGACTAAATAATGGCAAAAGGTAAACTAATCATTGTCGGTGGTGGTTTGGCCGGCTTGATGGCTACCATCAAAGCAGCAGAAAAAGGCGTTCCCGTTGAGCTTTTCTCCCTGGTTCCCGTTAAACGTTCCCACTCTGTTTGTGCACAGGGCGGTATTAACGGCGCGGTAAACACGAAAGGGGAAGGCGACTCCACTTGGGAGCACTTCGACGATACAGTATATGGCGGCGACTTCTTGGCTAACCAACCGCCAGTTAAAGCAATGACCGATGCGGCACCTGGTATCATTTACATGCTGGACCGTATGGGTGTTATGTTCAACCGTACACCAGAAGGACTTTTGGACTTCCGTCGTTTCGGTGGAACCAAGCATCACCGCACTGCATTTGCGGGTGCAACGACTGGACAACAGCTGCTTTATGCACTGGATGAGCAAGTTCGCCGTTATGAAGCAGAAGGTCTGGTTACTAAGTACGAATATTGGGATTTCCTCGGAGCCGTTTTGGACGATACAGGAACCTGTCGAGGGATTACTGCACAAAACATGCGTTCCGGTGAAATTCAATCCTTCCGTGCAGATGCCGTTATTTTGGCAACAGGCGGTCCTGGTATCATCTTTGGTAAATCGACTAACTCGATTATCAATACAGGTACAGCGGCTTCTGCTGCATACCAACAGGGCGTTATCTACTCTAACGGTGAAATGATCCAGATTCACCCGACTGCAATCCCTGGCGACGACAAGCTGCGTCTGATGTCCGAATCCGCTCGCGGTGAAGGTGGACGCGTTTGGACTTATAAAGACGGTAAGCCATGGTACTTCCTGGAGGACAAATATCCAGCGTACGGTAACCTGGTACCGCGTGACATCGCGACACGCGAAATCTTCTCGGTTTGCGTAGATATGAAACTGGGTATCAACGGCGAAAACATGGTATACCTCGATCTGTCTCACAAAGATCCAAAAGAATTGGATGTTAAGCTGGGCGGTATCATCGAGATTTACGAAAAATTCGTTGGGGACGACCCACGTAAAGTTCCAATGAAGATTTTCCCTGCGGTTCACTACTCCATGGGCGGTATGTGGGTAGACTACAACCAAATGACCAACATCCCTGGTCTGTTCGCAGCGGGTGAGTGCGATTATTCTCAACACGGTGCAAACCGTCTGGGTGCAAACTCCCTGTTGTCCGCGATCTACGGTGGTATGGTTGCAGGTCCAAAAGCAATCGAATACATTAACGGATTAAACCAGTCCTCTGATGATCTGTCTTCCACACTCTTTGACAGCTTCACTGGCAAAGAGCAAGCGAAGTACGACAACATCCTGAAAATGGATGGAACAGAAAATGCTTACCTGATTCACAAAGAACTGGGTGAGTGGATGACTGACAACGTGACGGTAGTTCGTTACAATGACCGTCTGCAAAAAACAGATGACAAGATCGTTGAACTGATGGAGCGCTACAAAAATATCAATATCAACGATACAAACAAATGGAGCAACGCTGGAGCTTCCTTTACACGCCATCTGTGGAACATGCTTGTATTGTCCCGTGCGATCACAATCGGTGCGCTCAAGCGTGACGAGAGCCGCGGTGCTCACTACAAGCCTGATTTCCCTGAGCGCGATGACGAGAACTTCATGAAGACTACAATGGCGAAGTACAATGCTGAAACCACTGCGCCAGAAATCTACTACGAAGACATTGACGTTTCGTTGATTGCACCGCGTAAACGTGACTATACGTCTGACAAGAAGCACTAAGAGAGGAGGAAACTGATCATGGCAGAAAAATTGATTCATCTGATTATCACTCGCCAAGATAGCCCTGACAGCACTCCGTACAAGGAAGAGTTCAAGATTCCATACCGTCCTGGTATGAACGTAATTAGTGCGCTGATGGAGATTCAACGCAACCCGCTCAACGCACAAGGACAAAAAACGTCTCCAGTTAACTGGGAATCGAACTGCCTGGAAGAAGTTTGTGGTGCGTGCTCGATGGTAATTAACGGTAGACCACGCCAAGCGTGCTCTGCGCTGGTTGATAAGCTGGAACAGCCAATTCGTCTCGAACCAATGAGTACCTTCCCGGTACAACGCGACCTGTCGATTGACCGCAGTCGTATGTTCGATGCATTGAAACGCGTAAAAGCATGGGTTCCAATCGATGGTACACATGATCTTGGACCTGGTCCTCGTATGCCAGAAGTAGAGCGTCAATGGGCGTATGAGCTCTCCAAATGCATGACTTGCGGTGTTTGCCTGGAGGCATGCCCGAACGTAAATGCGAAGTCCGATTTCATTGGACCGTTCGCGATTTCCCAGGTTCGTCTGTTTAACCAGCACCCAACTGGTATGATGAACAAGCATGAGCGTCTGGAAGCATTGATGGAAGATGGCGGTATCGGTGATTGCGGTAACTCGCAAAACTGTGTACAAGCTTGTCCAAAAGGAATTCCACTCACTACTTCGATTGCTCATATGAACAAAGAAACAACCAAACATGCGGTGAAGAAATTCTTCTTCTCGTAATAAGTATGACGAAAAAAGGCGTGCGCCGGTTATCCGGTTTGCACGCCTTTTTTGATGGAAAAAGCTGCTGCTGTTTTTACTCCTTCTGGGCGGAAGCGGTTACCCCACGTGCTAATTTTTCAAAAGCTGTTACTAAGCTTTCTAACTCTTCAGGCGTAAGGCATGAAAAATGGTGCTCTAGCAGCTCCTGCCGTTTTTGCTTCGCTTGCTGCAAAATAGATCTCCCCGCGTCAGTCAGCCGGATATGAACGACTCGCCGATCTTCCTCGTCACGATCACGGATTACGTACTCATGCTTGTCTAAGCGATCAATCATGGCTGTTATGGCGCTGGGCTTGACGACCATGGAGTCCGCCAATTCACCGACTGTGCACTTTCCCTTTTGCTCCAATTGAAAAAGAATATAAAACTGTGGACCTGTTAATCCCGGGACGGGCTCAGACAATTGCGGTCCAATTACACGCATGGTTGAACGAAACGCCTCCTGGAGACGTTCGATAGCTTCTTGCAATTTAGATGACATGCTGTTTCAGCTCCTTGTACCCATAGGCATCAAACCTTATTATACCAAAAATATGTGAGAAGCATATTTGACGCCTTTTCGTACATTCCGTTTTTCCCTCAATCGAGAGCGTTCGTTCATTTGTTAAGAAAGGGAATACCTTAGAGCTTCCCTGTGAAAACTTAAAACAATGGATGCTTTACCATAAAGGGGGCAAACGATGAAAAAACAGGTACTCAGCTTAGGGTTGGCGTTGGTTTTGCTTCCCATAACGACAGTGAATACAGGCAGAGTCAATGCGCTTGCGGGGATAGACACCACAAGCTTTCAAACACAAATCATCCAGGATATGCAGGACGCTGCGTTTCCGGTACAAGTCAAGAAGCAAACAACGAAGGAAGGAAGCGAGTCACGCTTTTCTGTAGCGGATGAATGGCAACGTGCGGAGCACTCCTTTTTGGGCGAGCAGGTCTCGATTCCGCAGACCTCATCTCTGGATATGATTGAAGCTACCAAGGCTTGGCAGGATGCAGGGGTAAAAGGAGAAGGGATGCTTGTATCTGTAGTCGATACCGGAGTCAATCCGAAGCATCCGGATATGCCTGCCCCGCGTGACAAGCGATTGGCACAGCAAAAGTCAGGCTCTACGAAAAAAGTGATTCCCGGGTACAACTGGGCTGACCGCAATCAAACAACAGAGGACGTCGGAGAATCTCAGCATGGTGTGCATGTATCGGGGATAATTGCGGCAAACGGAAAAATGAAGGGTGTCGCTCCTGAAGCTCAAATTATGAGCCAAAAGGTGTTTTCCAATTATCAAGGAGAAGTGCCCGGATTAAGCGAATCCATCTTATTTGCCATTAACGATTCCGTCACGAAAAAAGCGGATGTAATCAATCTGAGCCTGGGCTCCTCGGCAGGCTATGTGGACGAGGTAAACACTGAGCAAATGGCGGTCAAGCGTGCCGTAGACAACGGAGTGATCGTGGTTGCAGCGGCGGGCAACGATGCCTATTTTGGCAGTGACAAGGTGCGTGCACAAAACCCGGACGTGGCTATGATCGGTTCACCTGGACTCGCACCTGACGCATTTGCGGTCGCCTCTGTCAATGCAACTTCGCTGGCAGGCTACAGCTTTGGTGTACAAGGTGTATCAGGTCTGGAACGAGTGGTTTACTTGCATGGACATGTGGCGACAGGAACGGCAATCAATCCAGTGACGACTTTGCTGAAGCCTTATCCGCTTGTCTATATGGGAAAAGGGAAAAAAGAAGATTACAACGTCTCGGTCAAAGACAAAGTCGTGCTTCTGGAGCGAGGAGACATTTCGTTCGATGAGAAGCTTCGTCTCGCCAAGGAGGCAGGAGCTGTGGGAGCGGTTATCTACAATAATGAGACAGGGCCAGTGATGATCAGCGCTGAGCATCTGAAGCAAATCCCGGCTGTAACGGTCTTGAAGCAAATGGGTGAGCAGCTGGCGCAGGCGATTAAAAAGGGGAAAAAGGTAAGCATCACCTTTGACGGCGAGTATGGGCAAAATCCGATGCCATATCCTGATGGCGGGACTATCTCTGCTTTTTCATCCTGGGGCCCTACGCCTGACTTGCAGTTCAAGCCAGAAATATCCGCGCCAGGCGGTGGGATTTTGTCGACGGTAAAAGACTCCGATTATGCGGTGAAAAGCGGAACCTCTATGGCGACACCACATGTAGCGGGAGGGATGGCGCTGCTTAAGCAGGCCTACCAAAAGCAAGGAAGAAATCTGCAGGGCAGGTCGCTTGTAGAGACGCTCAAAGCAGCAGCCATGAATACGGCACAGCCGATTATGGACCCGCGGCAAAGTGTTGCTGCATTTGAAAAGGCGCGTGCGCAAAAAATGCCCTACAGCCCGCGTGTGCAGGGGGCAGGACTAATGCAAATCAACAAGGCGATCCAAACGCCTGTAATCATTGTTGATGCTAAGGGTAAGGCTGGGGTTTCTTTGGGGGAAATTGGCCCTACGACGTCCTTTTCCTTATTTCTCGATAACAAATTCGGTAAAAAGCCAATAACGTATCAGCTGAAGGATGAATTCGGGGTACTGACTGATTTGCGCAAGGATGGCTTGAATCTCTTGACCGAGGGGCCACTCGACGGGGCCAAGCTGCAGTTTTCTAATACGCAAGTCACCGTTGCTCCGGGAAAACGAAGTGAGGTGAAAGTGACGCTCCAGGTTCCCCAAGAGACAGCACGAAATCTGTTTGCAGAGGGCTTTATTGCGTTTCAGCCTGATGATAAGGAGCTTCCCACCTTACGTGTTCCGTACTTTGGCTTTTACGGAAATTGGAACGAGCCGCGAATCATGGACGAGCCGATGTGGGAGAAAGGAAGCCAGGAAAAGCGCACAGGGGTCAAAACAACGTGGTACCATGACAAACGCAATGACAAATGGAAGTACCGTGACTACTTGGGTGTAACAGGTGTTGGCGAGGAAGGAGCAGCGAAAATCGATCCGACTCAAATCGCTTTTTCGCCAAATGGTGACGGTCATTACGATACGGCTGCTCCATCCATTACGTTTTTACGCAATGCCCGTCAAGTGATCGTGGAGGTAACCGATCAATCTGGCAAGCCAATCCGGACGCTGGTGCGCGATGAAAAGGTATCCAAATACGATCAGTCCAAGCTGGGTACGCCCTATTACTACACGGAGAGAGAAGCGTGGAGCTGGGATGGCAAAGCGTACGTTCCCGAAAAAGGAACCTATGAACAGGTAGCAGATGGCCAATATCACTTTAGCATCAAGGCCAAAATCGATGGACGCAATGCCAACTGGCAGACCTTGACCTTGCCGATCCGAGTGGATACGAAGCCACCAGTCATTTCTGCATCGGTGTCAGGAAATCGCGTGCAATGGAGCAGTCGGGACAAAGACATTCAAGGGTACTTGCTGTATGTGAACGGGAAAAAAGTAGGCGGACCATACTCAGCCAAGGTAACAAGTACGATTGTCAATCAACCCGACAAGAAAATGAGTGTGGTTGCTTACGATTTTGCGGGAAATATCAGTGTGGTTCATTTGAATGGGAAGAGCGATACGACCCCGCCATTCATCGAGTTTCCGGAGGATCTGTTCTCCTACCTGAAAATTTCCAAGCAGCCGGATGTCGCCTTGCGCGGAAAAGTGACTGGAGAGGATATGCTGGACCGAGTTCGGCTAGCGATTAACAAGGCTCCGGTAAAGGTCGAGGCAGATGGTTCCTTTGAGACGATCCTGCGGCTGCCAGAAGGGCTCAACTATGTTGTTTACAGTGCTCGAGACATGTATGGAAACACGCGGCAATTTACACAGCGAGTCATTGTGGATACGACCCCTCCCATTTTGCAGTTCCAAAATGATGGAGCAGAGGACGTACAATTTGACCCAGCAACGAAGCAAATGCTGGTCCCGATCCGGTTTATGTATCGAGATCAGACATACAAGGGACAGATTAGTGTAAATGGACAAATTGTCACCAGCTTTGAAGAAGATCAGCTCGAGGTCCCTGTTCAAAAATATGTGACTCAGACACTGCCATTGAAGCATGGGGAGAATCGTATTTTGATCGAGGGCAAGGACGGGGCAGGCAATCAAAGCGCCCTGTTGATCTACGGATATGTCGATGCTAGTGCCGGATCGATTGTCTTGCATCAAGGCGAGCTGCGATTGAACTACAAAGCGCGAGCAGTTCCTGCACCAACAGTTAAATTAAAGCAAGACCAGCTTGAAGCAAAAGGCGGGGAGTCTATTCCGATCGAAGGGAAGGTGACAGGGACTGGTGCTGTCAGTCTTCAAATCCAGTATGGTAATCAGGAGCTACAGGCTGATGTGAATGATCAAGGGGGATTTCGACTTGTGCTCGATCATATTGAGGAAGGAAGGCAAAAGCTGACAGTAGTTGCAACAGACTCATTGGGACGAGAAGCCCGAGCGGAAATGAATGTGATAGGAAAGAAAAGGTAGAGTTTTGAAGCATACCCGGCGAAGCGCATGATCAGGCTGTTGCCGGGTATTTGTGTCTGGGGAGGGAAAATTTGATGTTTTATCATGGGATCAAGTGGGAATATGTAATGAAGGAGTATCCGTTACTTTCACCACGACGTACCGTTAGCAAGCATCGGAGAGACCAAGCCCTCGATCGTAAGCATTTGCTTCAACAATTTGGCTTGGAGCCGGTTCATTTACTTGAGGCTGATGAGAGCTACCCGCATGAGCGTTGCATCATGGAATGCTTCGAGTTTGGAGATACCGTTTTTGCTTTTGAACGTTTGGAGCTTCCGGTATGGCAGTTAAGTCACCATGAAGTAGGAGTAGAAGTACTCGATTTACGCTCCTGCAAGACTATTTATACCATTCGATATGAGGCTAAAGTAGAGTCTTTTTTTCCGGGAATTCCGTATATAAGAGACTTTTTCCCTACATTTTATGGTAATGACTCTTGCAACTGCCAAAAATCGACATTATGATATGGATACGACAGATAATTGCCCGGGAAAGGAAGAGAGTGAAGATGCTAGTCCAATACTTAGATCCATTCTTAGAATCTGCCTCATCGGTGATTTCGCAAGTGTGCAATGTCGATATCTCTCGAGGAGAATTGGCCGAAAAAGAATGGATACATCGTGAAGGCCATACCTGGATTCGTATTGGGATGACCGGTCAATTGCAAGGAGATATATTTTTTGGCATCCAGGAGGATTTGGCTCTGCGAATCATTTCCGCTATGATGGGTGGTTTCCCTGTCAATGAAATGGATGAAATTGGTAAAAGTGCAATTTCAGAGCTAGGAAATATGATTTCGGGGAATGCGAGTACGATTTTGTCTAATCGAGGCGTGCTGGTAGATATTACACCGCCGTTGTTTTTGCTGAATCGGGATATGCAAGAAATGACGGGTACTGCACTGACTGCACCACTCGACTTGCATGATATGGGGACGATGGAAATTCAGATTGTGATCATCAGATAGGCGGCAGCAGCCGTCTTTTTTCTATGAAAATATATCAGGGCGGGGGAAAGCGCTTTGAACGAGATGAACGTGAGAAACAACATCCTGCCGCTGCAGGTGCGCGATCGAATGCAGGATCAATGGCTGCAAATACGTTTAGCTACGATATTGCCCGCGATTATGGTGAAGCATCAAATGGACATGTGGGTGATAATCGGCCGGGAGTATCAGGAGGACCCGATCATGGAGACACTGTTTCCGGCAGCGATTGACAGCTCCAGAAGATTGACGATCATCGTGTTTGCTTTAAATGAAGACCAGACAGTAGATTGTTTGGTCATTCATACGAACCCCGATTTTGAGCCTTTTTATAGACCAGTCTGGGAGCCGGCAAAAGAAGATCAATGGGGATGCTTGGCCCGCATCATTTCTGAGAATAAACCGAAGTACATTGGCGTCAATGTCTCCGACCACTACAGCTTTTGCGATGGGCTAACGCACTCGTATTTTACGAAATTGCTGGAGGTACTCGAAGCAAGTCAGGCGCCTGCCGTCATGAGTGCAGAACGGGTCGCGCTTGATTGGCTTCAGCTACGCACAGACGAGGAGCTGATAGCGTATCCGGCAATCGCAGCAATTACCAGAAATTTGGCGCAAGAGGCACTCTCCAATCAAGTAATCCATCCTGGAATTACGAGGACGACTGACGTCGTTCGCTGGATCAGGCAACGAGTAAATGACCTTGGAATACGGACATCCTTTTACCCAACTGTAGATGTCATTCGCAAAGGCTGTGGCAAGCTTGAAGATGTGGTTATTGTCCCTGGGGATGTGATCCATCTGGACTTCGGGATTCATTATTTAGGGCTGGCGACAGATACTCAACAGCTTGCGTACGTATTAAAAATGAACGAACTCGATGCTCCGATAGGATTACAGAACGCCATGCAGACTGCGAATCGATTGGAAGACATCATGTGTGAGAACTTCCAAGAAGGACAGACTGGCAATGAGATTTTCACAGCATGTATCAAGCAGGCTGAAGCAGAAGGGATAAAGGCGATGATTTATTCGCATCCCATCGGCACTCATTGTCATGCCGCAGGGCCACTTATTGGCTTGTACGATAAGCAGGAAGCAATCCCGGTCAAGGGAGAGTTGACCATACAAAACAATACGTGCTACGCCATGGAATTTAATATTCGGCAATACATACCTGAATGGGATGAGGAAATCCCTATCTATTTGGAAGAATCCATCGCTTTTGTAGATGGCAAGGTGTACTTTTTGGCCAAAAGGCAAACAGATTTTTACCTCATTCGTTAAGAGAAAAGAGGGGAACACCAGGATCGCCCCTCTTTCGATTTTCACTCTCTTCCGCGTAAGTAGCCTCAAGAATTGCTTTTCTACCACCATCCATTATCTGAAATATAAAAAAACATAAAATATTTTTGATTGTCTGGATGAATTTTTTTAGATGGTGTATTGTTGGAAATAGTAAGGGGGTATGAAGGCTTGTCATATGTGAAACAACTGGTAGGAATGTTCTTTTTGGTGATCGCTGTTTGTGGCGGGCCGTTCATGCTGTACACGGTCAAAGAAGAGATTGTGTTTGCACCAGAAGAAGTAGTAGTACGAACGGTTTACCTGATACAGCAGATCGCAACGGGGTCACTGGGAACCTATTATTTAGGCGACAATGAGAGAAGTATAGCGGAGGATATTCTTCCTTTTGCTTTCAGCACGTTTGAGCTGCTATTTTCGAGTGTTTGTATTGCGGTTGTAGTGAGTCTGGTTTTTGGCTTGTTTCTGCAAAGATTTGGCATGGTGCGCCAGCTGCAAAAGCTGCTCAATCTCATATCGACGATTCCGGATTTTATTCTGATTTTTTTGTCGATTTTGGCTGCAATCAGTTTCTATAAGCTGACTAACATCCGGATCATTACATTGTCACCAACGAGTGATTCCGCCAACAACTGGTTTCCCATCACTCTTTTGTCCATAGGACCTACCATCTTCCTGATGAAGGTGGTCAGCCTGAAATATGTCCAGATTGGCGGAGAGGATTTCATCAAGACTGCACTGGCAAAAGGGATGGGGATATGGCATGTTCTCGTCCATCACGTATACAAAAACATCAAGCCGTTTTTGTTGGCTGATCTGAAAAAGACAATCGCCATTACTGTAGCGAATCTGTTCATTGTGGAATATTTGCTTAATGTGGTCGGCTTGACTCGCTTTATTTTTAGTAAAAACGCACCGTATCAGTTCAATTCCGCAGTCATGGGACTTTTGGGTATCATTCTATTGTCTATCTTGGTCTATTTCCTGATTCGTTTGGTTCTGTATTTGTTTGAACGGGCGGTCGTCTATAAGTAGTCGCTACATTTTTCGGTATGAGTGAGGTTTTTCTATGCAGAAACGATTCAATTGGTCTTTATGGACAGGCTCTATTCTGGCACTGCTTCTGCTCGTGATTGGACTGATCGGTCCCTATATGGCACCATATCCACTCGATCATCAGGAAAAGACACGCAATGAGGTTATAAACGGTAAAACAGTCATTATTTCGCCGCCATTACCACCGTCGAGTGATCATCTATTCGGCACCGACAAGTGGGGCTATGATCTGCTTACACTGCTCCTGCACGGGGCTCCTTATACGTTGTTTGTGACACTGGCGATAGCAGCTGGCAGGGTGGTTTTAGGCTCTGTTATCGGGCTGTACATTGGCATCCAGGACAAGCCTCAGCGATGGTGGTTGGCTATCGAAAATGCGTGGGGCTATATGCCGATTTTTATTCCCGTGTACTTTTTGCTAAAAGGGGTAAGTATCAATCCGTTGATGCCTACTTCGACGCTAGTCATGCTGTTCATTGGAATTGTGGCGATATTGGGTGCTCCTAGTGTTGCCTCGTCCATCCGACAGAAGACCGAGCAAATCAAAGATACGCAGTATGTACTGGCTGCTACCTCACTTGGGGCTGGCCGGGAACAAATTATTTTCCGCCACATCCTGCCCCATTTAAAAGAGCAGCTGATTATTATATTGGTGACCGAGATGGTTGCGATCATGACGTTGATGGGTCTTTTAGGGATGTTCGATTTATTCGTCGGCGGGACAAAAATGACGACAGACCCCGTTATCTATCACTCCATTACGCATGAATGGGCGGGGCTTTTGGGATCATACCGCGGCTTTGTCTACAGCAACTTCACCTGGATTTTCCTCACGCCATTACTTGCTTTTATTGTGGCTGTTGGTTCTTTTACCTTGCTTGCTAAAGGGCTGCGCGAAAAGTTTGAGCAGACGTATCATCGCACGCCTTTTATTTAACGTATAGGAATTGATAAGCGTGACGCTTATCAATTCCGGAGCGCATGACAACTTTCCGCTAAACGCGGTCGCTCCTCATTGAGGAAGCCTCGATAGAGGTTTTCTTAACGCTTGAAAAAAATGATGTGCACGGCTCCCTTTATCGGCTGAGATGACGGGAGTTTTTTTGTCGACTGCTGGGAACAAAGATGGTAAACCAAAATAAAATGAGGGCGAAAAGACGGGAGCAGTACGTGAGTGCGTTGAATAGACTGAAGTGTCGGGGGCGGTGTTGGCCTTGGGTTCCGGCGCCTGCTTCCTTCAGAGTCATTCGAGCGTATGACCGGGAGCAACAGACAAAAAGGCGGCCATCGTCGTCCTAAAAGTAGCGTGTTCGCGGTGTTTATCGAAGATCTTTGTTTGCGGTGTTCGGAACCCATTGCCCTTTTTCTGAATAGGATGTATGGCAAAAGCCTAAAATCCTTGAAATTCCGGCACCATCACCCACCCCCCATCATAGGATAAGGTGACTCTGTAATCCCTCAACCTTGTTCCTGTAGAGCCCACAAGGAGGGGTGGCACGATTGAAGGGTAGCGACCAAACCAAGCCGTTGTTAACGAATCGCGAAAGAGAAGTGTTTGAACTCTTGGTCCAAGATAAGACAACCAAAGAGATTGCCGGACAACTCTTCATCAGCGAAAAGACTGTGCGCAATCACATAAGTAATGTTATGCAAAAATTAGGTGTCAAAGGTCGATCTCAGGCAGTAGTCGAACTCGTTCGACTTGGTGAACTAGAGATTTGAGCCCGTTCCACCCAGCCTCCCTTTTCTTCCCCTGGTCGGAAGGGAGGGTTTTTTTATTTTTGCTTGTAAGAGGTGACAGCAGGATGAATAGAAGGAGCAGGTGTTGAGTGTTGAAAAGCCCATCTTACAAAAGATGGGCGAGATTGGATGGTTTCTTTATTCAAGTACAGGGCGAAGGAAGCTTCTTTCGTAGCTAATAATGCATTTTGTGTTATCTGCGAGAGCGAGGGCTTTTTGGCACTCTTCATCTGTCGGGATTTTCTTACGGTATTCTTCGTATTCAGCCAAGCTGGGGAAGCTGAAGAGGGCGTAGGCGATATTATTGGCACCTTCATGAGGTAGAAAATAACCATGGTGGTGTCCACCGAACTTATTAACGAGGGGAATCCACATTTTTGCATATTCTTCAAAAACATCAACCTGGTATGGATCAATAACGTATTTCAAGTAACAAGTGACCATTTGTCCACTCCCTAATCGTTTTTCCTAAATCTTACTGTACGTTAGTATGGGAAACAAGAGGGGGGATGGTTTTACAACCAATTCCAGCAGAAAAATACCCTCGGGTTATCCCGAGGGCTGTTGATGGAAGTCGTATTAGTAAACATACCAAGCTTTTCTTTCTCGATTCCTTATCCTAACTAGTCGATCTGTAATTGATCCCAGTCAAAAGAAACAGGATAGGAACCATTTGGGAAGTTGCCTTCTTTTTGATACATGAAGAACACTACCTTTTTATTCTGGTTATCGATCTCAATGCTGATGGTGTACCGATAACCCGGAACTTCCCAACGTTTTACTTCGTTGTTGTCAGAATCAAATGCGACGACAATCAATTTCAAGTCGTTCGTGGAAGTAGTAAACGGCCAATACGTATACTCTCCCGACCTAACTATTTGGTTAACACTGCTCGCCACAAGTCCATCTACGTATGGAATTACATGGGGTTTGGTAATCAATTCATAGCTATTCCCGACTTATTCCCTTCTATGTGTGAGGGTTTTCGTTCGAGCCTACACCGTGCTGGCGGCTTTCATCGCACACGGCGTTCCATCAACAGATAAGAAAGCTATACAATGGGCAAATGTAACGTTACACCAGCCTAGTTTTACTGTCTGCTAACTAAAGTTATAACTTTCTGTGATTGTGTTTTTACGAGCTGAGATTATCCAAACATACGATTCCTAAATGAGGGGCAAGCCTTATCTTTATAACCCTTGGCTAAGCTTTACTATTTGATCATGTACATTTTCATCACTCAATCCCCCGTGATAACAAACCACGGATGCGATGTCGAGATCTACATACTTTTTTAACGAGAGACGAGCTACATTCATATCTGGTGTGGTTGGGGCATGAATTCCTCCAAGAATTCCGTTTACACTGTACATCGAATCCCCAGCAATGAGAATCTTACTTTGCTTTAAATAAAGGCTGATATGACCGGGAGTATGCCCAGGAGTATGGATGACGCGAATCCCGCCGCAGAAAGGCAGTTCCTGACCGTCAATCAAGGTATAGTCTACTCGGCCTTTTGGGGGACTCTCCAGGTGCCCATCTTTTAAAAGTGGGAGCTCCCCCTGAATATAAGGCTTATCCAGTTCGTGTGCATAAACCTTAACTCGATTCCCACACTCCTGCAAAATCTCAGGGAGACTGCCTATATGATCCATATCCTGATGGGTTAAAATCACAGCTTTTAGTTTGTCGAGCGACACTCCTGCTTTTTCCATGGCCACACGTAAATCTACCATTTGCCCTGGGAATCCAGTGTCTATTAATACGGCCATTTCTCTATCCCACAAAAGAATGGGGTGAATCATGTTCCCATGAAAATCGAGGGGAAGCATTTCTACTCCCTTTGAAATCTCCATATAATCACACCTTCGCAAAATAATATTTTTACGTAAAGTAATGTTATTATGAAGAGTCGGTTGTTGTCAATATCTTCCGCTCTAATTCGCTCGAGATAACGGAGTCGTTCCCTACCGCCTAAAACGCAAGCACGAAATTAACCGCCTGCTCTGATGGATAAACGTAGAACCCGACTGTCAGGACTTTTTGATTGATTCTAGGACCTCTAAATAGTGGGCATTGTACATAATTCCAAGGATATTTCCAAAAGGATCAACTACGGAGGCAGTGATAAATCCTGGTCCACGTTCTATAGGTTCCTCGTATGTCGTTGCACCCATAGAAAGAAGCTTTTCAAAAGTTGCTTTCACATCATCGACATGCCAGTATACAATGGTGCCGGCTGGACTTGTTTGCGAGTCAGTGGGGGAGTAGCGGCTATCAATAACACCCAATTCAGCTTGAGTATCACCAAGACGAAACTCAAAATATCCTGGTCGTTCAAAGTATGGCTTGACGCCAAGCAGCTCTGTATACCATTTTTTCGAAGCTTCGAGATCAGCAGCCCAGAAACTGATGGTGCTGAGTCCTCGTAATGTGATTGGATTGTTCATAATTATTCCTCCTCGATTTTGAGTTAGGAAACGAATGGGTATTACCAACATAGTAACAGCCCAAAGCTGACAATTACGGTCAGTGGAGTTTAAACAATTATGGGGCGTATGCAGAAAGCGTTCTGGCTGTAATTTGTACGATTTGACAGCGAATTTACACTCGGTTTTCTAGCGTGTTCTTTGAACAAAAAGAAAGAGACTGCCTTTTGAGGGCAGACCCTTTCACATTCTAAGCTTGATAAAAAACTGGAATCAAGATTATGCCCCTACTGGTCCTGCAATTGTAAGAACCAGATTGGCATATCCATTTGCCGTAATGACGATTTGATATGTTTTAGAGTGCGGAAATAAATACGGAGATATGTCGATTGATTTCGTCCTACCAACACCAGGATCGTAGTAGGAGTATCCACCGGGCCATTCTTCATTTAATGTCTTAATTTCATGAATCACTTCTCCTTCGACAGTATACAATTTTACGCTTGTAATACTCCCATAATAGTCAGTATCATCGAAGCCAATACGCGTATCAAATAATCTTTCGTACACAAGAGTTTTGCCTTGGCTATTCTCGTCTTATACCTTTCGGCTTTATAACGAGCCTACACCGTGCGAGCGACTTTCATCGCACACGGCGTTCCGCCAACGAATAAGAGGGGGTTTTTACAATGGGCAAATATAACGTTACGCCATGCAATTCATACTGTCTGCTAACTAAAGTTATGATTTTTTTGTGTGTGTTAAAAATGAGCTGAAAGGAGTTGTAGCACATGAAAGCGGATTACGACTTAGAAATAATCCCAACCAAGAGGATAGGAAAATTTCAATTGGGATGGGACCTGGAAACGCTCAAAAAGAATTTGGATTGTGAATACACATGTGATTGGGTACAAGATGAAATGTGCTTAATTGAAAATGATGATTTCAAGTATTTTTATTCCCTAATAGTATAGGATTGAATATAAGAAGGAACCCCTAGAAAATTTCCTAAGGGTCTGTCGATGGAATTATTAAAGTAGTGATGCAATTGGACCTTGAAGTGTAAGGGTAACGTCTGGATATCCGGATGATTTGATCGTGATGATGTACTTCTCATTATTGGGAAATAATGTCGGATTAAAGGCAATAAAGTTAATACCTTCATCCAATTCTACCGGAGGAGGAGCAACATTTGTTGATCCAAACACATAGTCACCCGGCGATGTCTGTCCTAGCAATTCTGTTATCACCCGATCGCCGACTTTAACTGACGTAATGTTTCCTCTCCATGCTGGATTGTCGGTAAAGGTAAAGATAGGAAATGGCGCATCAAGTAAACGTGTAAAGACGAAATCGAAATCGCTATTCTCGACTTATTCCCTTCTATTATGGGGGTTTTTGTTCGAGCCTACACCGTGCGAGCGACTTTCATCGCACACGGCGTTCTATCAACGGATAAGAAATGGATTACAATGGGCAATTATAACATTACGTGATTCAAATCATACTGTCTCCTAACTAAAGTTAGGGGATTTTTTGTTGAGCCGAAAAAAAAGAGCCGAGGACATATTCCTCGGCTCCTGTTATTTGTGGCGATATAATCTTCCAGCAGAATGCATCAGAAGAATTTCGTTAAGAAGGAAATTCCTAAAGCGGCTGGATAAAGGGTGAAGATCGCCAGGATGTTTCCTAGAAAGCGACTGATCCCCAGATAGACCATGGCGGATCGAACAACTTCCATTGGGATTTTTCGATTTAATCCTCTGTCTACGATGATCGCACTTTGGGCATCGACAAAGAATAGAAGTAAAAATGCTCCGATAGCATTAATGGCAGGAGAAAGGCTGCTGGCACGCGCCATGTACTCAGGATTCAACCAAGCGGCGTAGTAAGCAGCAATCGCTCCCATACTGAAAAAGGTGTACAGCACGATATTCAAGATGACCATGCTTTTGGGAATGCCGTCGAGCTTCAGTTTTTTCACCATCTCGAACCGAGGAGGAGTCCAACAACTTTTCAGTGCAGATAAACCTTCTTTTGAGAGAATGAGGAACTTGAAAACCCGTATGATGCTGCCGTCTTTTTCTAAACGCTCTACGCCAATGTCATAAAATTTAACGATGGTCGGCATAAAAATGATCGCCAGTGCAGTTCCGAGCACTCCCCCGACCAGTGTAAACTGCAGCATATGTAAAGGGTCAAAGTTACCTTTTACGGCGCGGTCAATGATACCACCGATCGGAGCAATAAAAAACAGGGTTGCGGTTCGGGAACCGAAGGAAATCATGGCGTACAGTGAATTAGAGATTGCTATCTTTTGGCCACGTACCCCCGCTAATCGTGACCAATAGGAGGTCGTTTCAATAAAATTGGTCAAGGCTATCATTAGAAAAATGAAAAGGAGCCGTTCAATGCTCACCTCACCCAAGAAGCTAGAATCGGTTATATCCAAGTGGTTCACATCCTAGAGGTTTAATTTTGTAAATTCCTTTTCATTCTCAACGATCGTTGGCGTCGTAACAAGTGGAAATTCTCTGACTGCATATCTAATTTTACCCGAACTGCTGCGAGGAATTTCATTTACGAACGAGATTGAAAGATGGATATTCCCTAATTTTTTCATAATCTCATCTCGGAAGATCTGTTCATCCCGTTCAAAGTCATGACTGCCAACGTTTTTGACTAATTTCAACGAAACATCCTCATGCGTATGTTGGATTAGCTGATAACCAGAAAAGCTCTCCAAATTCCACATGACTTGGTTAAAGTAGTTTCCGTGGACATACGAACCGTCACGTGCAACAAATACGTCGTCTTCTCGTCCTTCCAAACTGCCAAGGATTGGTAGGTGGTTCCCGCACCTGCATTGCTTATCCGAAAGTGAAACGACATCGCCGAGCTGATAACGGATTCGAGGCATGGAATAGTTGTTTAAATCGGTAACGAGTAACAAGCCCTTTTCATTATATCCAAGGGGCTGTTTGGTATGAATATCGACGACTTCCAGATAGCAGTTTTTGGCGGAAATATGCATGTTTCCTTCTGGGCATTCATAGGCAATAATGCCACCGTCTCGAGCACCATATTCATTAACGACCTTACAGTTAAAGGCTTTTTCAATCACTTCTCTTTGCTGAGGCTGAAGGGTCTCGGCAGTAGTGACGACTGCATTCAGCTCAATCTGTAGTCTCAGATGGTTTCGAATCATCAGCTCAGCTAATAATGCCAAAGCAGACGGATACCCATACAGGTAGTTTGGTTTGAAGGAGTGAATCTGATCGAGATAGTTTCGAATGCTCTCTTCCTTCAAATCATAGGCAGAAATGATCGTTCGGTTTTTTAACAAAACTTCTTTCAGCTGGTGAATTTGGCTTTGATTTTTCGTAAGCTCAATAGAGGAGCCCCAAACCATCACAGATGGATCGCCAATTTGAATTCCACTCCATGACAATCCCAACCAACGTGCAGCTTCAAAATGCTCGACAGTTACCCGATCTAGATAAAATCGTGTAGGCTCTCCAGTCGAACCGCCCGTGCGATTGGCGATGAGCTGTGAGCGGTCAGCGGTGTTTGCAACATAACTCTCGCTGTTTTTATTGAAATATTTTTTGGTAAGAATCGGAAAATGCTGAATCGCTTCAGCAGGGTTAGAAACAGAGTTGATCAGATCGTGATCGAGATCCTTATAGGCTGGAACGTTTTTTACAGCGTGAGCGAGCAGTTCTTTTAGACGTTCAGACTGATACTGAGAAATCTCCTGCTCCGAAAGACTCTGAAATTTTTTCATTTCAGACATATAGGCTCTGATTTTGTTCCCTTTCTTTTTTTCCATATAGGGCCACAAAATGTTTCTAATCGACCAACCAATAAGAGATGACACAATGTACACTCCTTTTTTTGCTTGTAACAAGGTTAAGGGCTCGTCGTACGAACGAATGAAGGCTTGTTTGTTTATACGTTTGAGACGTACACCAAGATACTTCAGTGTCTGCTCCAGGTAATCCTCCAAAACGAATTATACTATACCACAAGATTACTTTGTGAAAAAGCGGTCAGGCTTCCAAGTGGAAATCACTCTTTCTCTTATTTAAAGAGCTGAATCGTACCAAATGTTCACACCAAGAGAAAATGTGCGCAAAGGCACGAAAGAACTCACAATTGAAAAGAAAATTGGGGCGTAACAGGTTAGATGATTGAAAAATGAAGGGGTAAGGAGTGAGGGATATGCAGCTTCCAAAAGTAGTTTTACGTGATTTAACGCTAGACGATGTAGAAGACCGTTTTCGCTGGTCGCTGGATCGGGAAGTCACCGCCTATTTGAATGTTCCGGATAAGTATCCTCCGTTCACAAAAGAAGAAACAAAGCTATGGATCGAGGCATGTATATTCAGAAGTAACGGATACATACAAAAAGCGATTACTACCGAAGACGGCAACCACATTGGTTGGGTTGATCTAAAAAACATAGACCAGGCAGACAAGAGTGCAGAAATAGGCATTGCGATTGGCGATAAGCGGTTTTGGGGGAAAGGGTATGGCTCCTCAGCATTACGAGCGATGCTATCTGTAGGATTTCGTGAGTGGGAGTTAAACAAAATTTGGCTTCGTGTTGATGTAGATAATAGAAAGGCAATTCGGTCGTATCGTCAAAATGGATTTCGAGAAGAAGCGATAATGTATCAGGATAGATGGAGAAATGGTATTTCTGTAGATAGACTGCGTATGGCAATATGGAGAAAAGACTTTGAACTGTCCGTAATAGACCAGTAAAAAGGAAGAAACGGGTATCAAACCCGTTTTCCTCAATCCTCTGGAGTGCGATCAACGAAAAGCCTCGTAACCGAAGTATAATCTCCCTTTTCTATTTCTTGCTCGCTCGCTTTTTCCTCAAGAGGGTCATGACCGTACATGCTCGGAGCTACAGTTGGCTCGTCATTCGGAGCTGCCTTCTTCTTGTCCATAAATATCCACCACCTTTTCCTAGTAGCGTGTGAAAGAATGGACGTCCTTATGCTTCTTACTTGCTGGGGGTAGCCGACTGGTCAACAAAATATTGAATCAGGTTCTTTTCTTCGGTTCGACTTTGAACAATTTGTGCAGGGGTATCTTTGGTTTTGGTCAGTTGCTTTCGAAAGAAGAGGAGGATATAGTCCAGAATTTCATCGATGGATAGATTTCCGCCGACAAGCCCATGGTCAGCCCCTTTTACACGAAGAAAGCTGGCATCCTCCAGCGCTGCATACAAAAGCTCAGCTTGATGGATGGGGACGATGCTATCGGCGTCACCATGAACAATGAAAAAAGGCGGGGCTTTTTCTGTGACGTAATGGATGGGGTTGGCTAGAGCTACCGTTTGCGGATTATCGGCAAGCGTTCTGATACCGAAGAGTCGGGCTTCTGGGGAATGAGCAAGATCATGCCAGCCACCCATCTGCAGCAGATCGGTTGGTCCAGACAAGGTACAGACAGCTTGTACCTCGCTCGAGTAGGCATCGTTGCCCCCATCTCCCTCAAGCTCACTGGCAAAAGCAGATATACCAAGCAAGGATGCTAAGTGTCCGCCGGAGGAATGGCCCCATATGCCTATTTTCGCAGGATCGATGTTGTATTCGTGCGCATGAGCTCGAATATATCGTACGGCTGCTTTCACATCATGAATTTGTGCAGGGAAGCTGGCTTCTCCGCTTAGACGGTGATTGATGTTCACACACACGAAACTATGCCTGGCAAACCGGGCATTCATATCGCGCCCGCCTAAACCAGCCTTATCTCCTCTAAGCCACCCTCCACCGTGAATGTAGATGATTGCCGGCTGTGGATCAGCGGCAGCCTCTTCTGTCATGATGATGTCAAGACAAAGGGGAGAGCCGTCAACCGAACAAAAAGGAATATTTTCGATCAGTTTCAGCTGCATATGCTTCATCCTTTCTTTTCCTGAAAATGGAATCATTGCAATTAGCATATCATGAATTTCTTGTGCAGCTTTTTGTTCGGCTGTGAATACTTTCCGAAACTTTCAGTCTTTATTACCCATCCCCAAAAACAAGCCCACCACCCAGTACGATTCATGCAAAATGGGATGGTGGGCATTCATCCTTTATTGACCTTGTGTGCTTGTGTCATCGTCTTTTGGGCCAGGATGTGCTTTCAAATATTCAACTGCATTGTAGATGATCTCGGCAGCTTCTTTACGTGTGATGGCATCTTTGGGATGAAGCAATTTATCTGTGTCCAGCGCGGTGATCCCTAGGACAAGTGAGCGCTGAATCGTACCTTGGTATTGAACAGTCAGTTGATCTGCATCCCCAAACTCGACGGGAACGATCTTGATCATTGGCAAATTACCGTGACGCTCCATCGCGAGCATTAACTGATGAATGAACTGCTCTTTGGTCCAAACCTGATTGGGGTCGAGGTCAGCTGGCAACTCAAAGCTGTTGTTCGCTGCGATGATGAGCGCATTTGCATACCAGCCATTGTTGTCCGCTTTTGAAAAGTAGTCGGTTGCTTTTGGTTCTTTAATAAAGCGGATCGTATCCAGGTTCAGGTCCAAGGCTTTTACAATCAATTGAATCCCTTGCGCAGCTGTCACTGTAGCGTCTGGCATAAAATGATGATCCTCTACACCTTGAATCGTACCCATTTGTTGCAGAGCAAGAATTTTATCTTTGGCAGCTACATTTGCCAGGTCTGTAAACGGAGTTGTTTGTGCAAAACTTGGTTGGGCAATAGATAGAGCCATGACAGCAAATGTAGAAAGAGTAAGCAGAGTGCGATTGATTTTCATAGTGATCACCTCGTCTGGTTGTTAGTGTTACACTCCGTTTGACGAGGTATGTTTTGGAATGTTTCAATAGGAGCAGGAAGATTTTTTTCGCGGACAGGAAACAAATAGAAAGAGGGATGAGTGTACATATGAACATTCTAACGAAATTTTCGATCGCGCGACCTGCCCATGAAGTGTTCGAAGCCTTTGTTGATCCTGCAAAAATCGGGAACTTTTGGTTTTCGTCCAGCTCGGATAGATGGGAAGCAGGCAAAACGATTACACTCATGTATGCGGAATACAATGCCACCGTGGTCATCAAAGTAAAGGAAATCGAGCGCAACCAAAAAATCGTGTTTGTGTGGGAAGGCCATGGGGAAGAACATGTTGTTACAATAACGCTGCAAGAAGTGGACAAGGCTCGTACCGTGATAGAAGTCAATGAAGAAGGCTTTTCACAGGATGACCCTGAATTTGTAAGCAAGCTGGTTGATAATAAAGAAGGCTGGGTGTTTGTATTGACCTGCCTGAAGGCGTATCTGGAATTCGGCGTGAAAGAGCTGCGAGGAGGATTAGTCAAATAAAAGAAAACGATTATGGAGCCCTGCAACTTCACCCTTATGTGTCGCAGGGCTGTTTGTTTTAAAGAGCATCTAACGAGATTGAACGGTAGCCCCAGGGCAGCGACTTTGAACTTCTGCCAAAAAGGCGTTTTCTTCCAGGGGAGAGATATAGATTAAATCATACTTGTTGTAGAGGATTTCAAGTCGTTTGCTGGATGTCGCTGCACTTGCAACGATAGAGGTGACAGGCTTGACACTTGTGATGCTTTGCAGAGGAATGGTTTTTTTGAGTGGCCCACTGTAAACAAGTAGAGCTGATTCCGTTACATAATAGACAGTTCCCAGCCAGATCCAGACTAACAATCCGGCAACGGCAAAGCAGATGATGAAAACGACAGTCCCACCTACAGCATCCGCACCACTAATAAAAAGAGGGGAAAGTCCAGAAAAAACGCAGATCAGGATGCAGACCCAAATGGTGATAGATAACCATAAATCCCGTCTGGTAACAAATTTCATGTCACACCTCATCCTTTAACTGTAAATAGATTATTGTCAATCCATTCCAAATTATACCACGCTTATATGATCGTATCCAACAGTCGTGTATGAAATTACTATGTTTTGAAGCAAGTTGAACTTGTGCTACTCTTGTTATGTAAATTTTATCCATAAATAACAAAGGAGTGAGTCCGTGAACTATTTTACGATAGATTGGTATAGAGAAATGTAGGTCAGAGTATCCTGCGCAAGAGCTTCGAGAGATGGCTGAACAGTGGGAAGAGCACATCGCCGGAGAGCTGCATGTCTTGTTTGAATGCCCTTTAACAGAGTGGAAGATCGTTGCAGAAAATGTTCAGATCGAAACAGTAAAATAAATGCGAAAGAGAGCTACTTCATACGAGGAAGTTCTTTCATATGAATTGGCCTTTTGACTCATAGGGTTTGGCGCAAGCCTTCATGTATGATGAAACTATGGGGCATTTTGGCAATCTAATCAGGCCGATCGTCATACAAATAGCAGGTAAAGGAGTAGCATTATGCGGGGAAAAAACAAAGCCACCATCATCATTATCGCACTAATCGTCGTAGCGGCACTAGGATTCGCGGGTTACCGATATTTCAGTCCGGTCACATTGGCAGAAGGGTATTTGTATGAAGATAGTTCGCATCTTCTTTATGCAAAGGTAACACCAGATGAGAAAAATGTGAAGGTTGAAATTTCAGCAGCAAACGTAGAAAAAGATACAGACGATATTCCCACTCTAAAAAGCGATACGCAGCAATTTACAGGGACGATAGACGGAGGAAAGCTGATTCTAAAGTCGCAGCCAGATAGTGGAGCGGAAGTACATGCGACTGTGAGTGCGGAGGAGCTCGTTTTCCAAGGACCGATTGCTGATATTCAAACAACTGAAACCAAGCTTCTCGCGAGTCAGGCGGCAACCTATGAAAAGAAGCTACAAGATTTAACAGCACGGGTGACGCAGGAAGCAGAGCAAAAGAAAAAAGAAGTGGCAGAGCGCAGGGCCAAAGAACAAGAACGAGTCGATTTTGCTAAGAAAGTGGAACGGACGTCCAAGCTTGCAGCCGATCTTATCGAAACGGCACAGTATTTGACGGAAATCCAATTTTCAGAAGAAACCAGCTTCAATCAGGAACAAGTGACAGAATTGCAAGGCCTTTTGGACGAGCTTGGCCAGTATGCGAAGCAGCCGAGTATCCATAAAACAGAATTTGAAGTCATGCAAGGAACAGCAAGCAGTATGAAGGTACTGGTTGATGGCATGAATACGATGGATGCGACGATTCAGGAAAAGAAGAAGAGCATGAATGACTTGATCGCCGTTTTGGAAACCGATATAACAGACATCAAGAGTGTATGGGAGGAAATCAAAGCAACGGTCCCTGATGCGCAAAAGCGGGAAGAAACAGTGAATCAAGCGATCAAAACAGGAACCGAAGCCATACAAAAGGCGAAACAGCAGCTAGCCGCCATCGAGAAAGAACAGGCAGGGTTGAAACAGTCAGCAAACAAGCTGTATCAGGATGGCGTCAATGTAATCAGTCAGACGAAGACCAAGTATGCTTTTTAACGAGATCAGGAGATAATAGAATTGCTCACCTTTTTCCAAAAGCACATGGAGGAGGTGGGCTTTTTCCTTATATACGGGTTTTCAGGAAGGATTAATTGTATTATTCTTATTGTATTACTATGAAATCGTTTGGTATGAAGACAATAGAGCATGTTTTGCAGGAGGTTGACGATGAGCGTTTATCAAAATATGACAGAGTTGATTGGGAATACGCCGATGGTTCGATTGAATCGCATAGTTCCCGAAGGAGCGGCTGAGGTATTTGTAAAGCTGGAAAAATTCAATCCTTCCGGTAGTGTAAAGGATCGCGCAGCCTACAATCTGATTTTGACTGCCGAACAAGCTGGCTTGATCCAGCCAGGAGATACGATTATTGAGCCAACGAGTGGCAATACGGGAATCGGACTGGCGATGAATGCTGCGGCCAAAGGCTATCGGGCGATACTGGTCATGCCCGACAATATGTCCAAAGAGCGAATTAATATTTTGAAAGCATACGGAGCCGAGGTTGTACTGACTCCGAGTGAATTGCGGATGCCCGGAGCAATCGCCAAGGCGGAGGAGCTGCAAAAGGAGATTCCGCGCAGCTTTATTCCCCAGCAATTCGAAAATAAGGCAAACCCGGATATTCACCGAGTGACAACGGCAAAAGAAATCTATCACCAAACAAACGGGCGTCTGGATGCCTTTGTAGCGACTGCCGGAACTGGCGGAACGATTACGGGAACAGGGGAGGCATTGCGTGAAAAGCTGCCTGAGCTCTACATTGCCGTTGTGGAACCAAAAGGCTCTCCTGTTTTGTCAGGGGGGAAACCAGGACCGCACAAGCTTGTTGGAACGAGCCCGGGATTTATTCCGAAAATCCTCAATACGAGCATCTATAACGAAATCATGCAAATCGCAGATGAGGATGCCCTGCAAACGATGAGGCAGCTGGGAGCGTTGGAAGGAATACTCGTCGGACCGTCCTCAGGTGCATCTGTCTTTGCCGCGATCACGATTGCGAAGCGGTTGGGTGCTGGCAAGCGTGTCGTCTGCATCGCACCAGATACGGGTGAGCGGTACCTTAGCATGAATCTGTTTTCATAATAGGAAAAGGCAGGAGAGATGTCCCTGCCTTTTTTCCGTTATTCGCCTTGGTGACGCGCTTGGTACGCGAGCAAGGCCGCGATAAATACTTGTCCGGTCTGAATCATGGAGCGCTCATCCACATCGAACTTTGGATGATGGTGCGGATAGGTAGCCTTGATATCCGGGTTGCGTCCACCAACCATAAAGAAGGTTGCGGGACGCTCCTGTGCGTAGTAGGCAAAATCCTCTCCGCCCATTCCAGGAGGCATGCGCAGCAGTCCTTCTTCGCCAAATAGGCGCAAAACCTCAGCTTCCAGATGTGCCGTTTCTTCCGGGTTATTCCATGTAGCTGGATAACCACGCTCGTAGGTTACCTCGCAGCTCGCACCAACTGCCTGGCAGGTAGCTTCTACGATGCGCTTCAGCGATTGTTCTACTGCAGTACGCACTTCTTCGTCATAGGTACGCACGGTTCCTTTTAGCTTGACTTGGTCAGGAATGACGTTATACGCTTCCCCGCCGCCAACGAATGAGCATACAGACACAACTACCTGTTTCAGCGGATCGACCTGACGGCTGGCGATTTGTTGCAGGTTCATAACGACCTGGCTACCGAGAACGATCGGGTCGATGGCAGTATGAGGATACGCGCCATGTCCACCTTTTCCGTAGAGCATGATCTCGAAGCTGTCTGCAGCAGCGGTCACATAACCATTGGCAATACCGACCTTGCCTACAGCGAAATCGGAAGCGACGTGCGAGCCATATACAACATCTACACCGTCGAGGCAGCCATCTTCGACCATAGCTTTGGCTCCACCTGGTGGCAGCTCTTCTGCAAACTGGTGCAGGAAGACGACGTTTCCTGGAAGCTCGTCTCTGAATTCACTCAATACTTGCGCAACCCCGAGTAAGCCTGCTGTATGAATATCGTGTCCGCATGCATGCATCACACCTGGGATGCGTGATTTGTATTCAACGTCTTTTTCATCCTGGATCGGCAAAGCATCGAAGTCAGCACGCAGCGCAACCGTTTTACCTGGCTTGCCACCCTTGAGAAGGCCAACTACACCCATGCCACCTACACCTGTGCGCACCTCGATACCCAGCGAGGTCAGCTTGTCAGCTACTTTTTTCGCTGTGTTTTCCTCTTTAAAGGAAAGCTCAGGGTACATGTGCAGGTCACGTCTGAATTGAACCAGCTCGGGATAAATCTCCTGCAGTCTGGCAAACAGTTTTTCTTGCATGGAACCCACTCCTTCTCACTTGGAAAAATATTGGATAGTAACACTCTCATTCATTATAAAAATATTCCAAATGATATTTCAATCTATGTTTTTCTAACATATAGGAATTTATAAGCGTGACGCTTATGAATTCCGGAGCGTATGACAAGGTACCTCAGCGTCCGCTCCCGGCATTACTTCGGTAAGACTTTCCGCTAAAACGCGGTCGCTCCTCATTGAGGAAGCCTCGATAGAGGTTTTCTTATTTATGTCGGGTAAGAGTGGTAGCAGGAAGTGAAGTAGACATAAGTAAAGGTATTCGACTAGAATGGAAAGGAACGGTATTGTGTCGAAAAACGTCAGAATTTGTTGGAGAGAAAATGGCTACGATTCATTATAAAAATCCAAGAGTCCTGATCATCCTATTGATATCAGGAGTTCTTTTTTTCATCATGACCTGTATTAGCATAGCAGCGTCTTATTACAATACGATTCAAGCAGTCCGCCTTTCGGTTGCGGGCCAGAGCATGAAGGCGGCTACTTCTGTTGCCAAAAAATTGGATGTCGCTGCTTACCAGGCTTTTCTCGCTAATCCCGTACAAGAAAATAAAGCGTATGGGCAAATCAAGCAACAGCTAGAAGAGATGCGAGAGCAATTGGGCGTTCTACATTTATATACGCTGCAAATTAACGGGGATAATCAGGGGGCAACAGTCATGGTCGGAGCCTTTCCTCCTGAGACCAGCGTGGGTTCGGAAATTGGCGACCCATGTCATGTTTATCCTGAGCAGATCACCCATGTTAAGAATGGACAATCGTACTATTCGGAGATTATCCATGACCCACTCTATGGGGTTTACATGTCGGCAGGTGCGCCGCTTTATGACCACAACGGCAAAGTAATCGGCATCATCGCCGTGGATACGGATATGGAGCAGGTGGATGGGATCGGCAGTGAAGTCGTTCGCCGAAGTATTCCAATCTTTATTTTTCAGGGACTGTTTGTAATTGTTCTTGTTTTGGTGATTTTGGGATGGCAATGCTGGTATCGCCGAGAGCTCAAAAAAGCAATTGGTGAAACAGAGGAGACATACCAGGATGAGCTGCGTTCTGTAATTACCTCGATGCGCTCGATTCGTCACGACTTTGTCAATCATATGCAGGTGTTATACGGGCTGATTGAATGCGGTTATTTCGACAAAGCCCGTGATTATGTCCAATCGCTTATGAAAGAGACCAAGCTGCTGGACTTGACGGTACGGATTGGGAACCCTGCTTTGATGGTCTTGTTCCATACGAAGTGGGAGCAGGCAAAGTCCCGTAAAATTGTGATGCAGTTTGCAGAATGTCCAGATCTATTTGAACAAATTCCATCGATTGATTTAATCAAAATCCTTTCTAACCTGATAGACAATGCCATTGATGCCGCAGCTTTATCAAGTGGCGAAAAACGAATCAGCATTGCTTGTCGCAAAGAAAAGAAGATGTATGTGTTTGTAGTGGAGAACACCGGGCAGGAGATTTTACCTGAGCAAAGGGAGCAGCTCTTCATGAACGGGTACTCGACTAAGAAATCATCAGACAATACTCAGCGAGGTACAGGATTGTACATCGTAAAAGACGTGGTGCATAAGCACAAGGGAACGATTGAAATGGAGTCGAATCAGGGGGTGACCCGATTTACTGTTCAGTTGCCTGTGAAGTAACGAACAAAAAGAAAAAGCCGCCTGCGAACGGCTTTTTTTGTTGGGATGATTTTTCATAAGACTAGGCGGTTTGGTTTGACAGGGACTGCTTTGTTTCTGCCGCCTCATGCTTGAGCGGACGAGTGATGGAAAAGATAGCGAACCCAAAGGAAAGAAGAACAAACAAGGCTCCTACCCACGGTGTGTAGGTGACCGAGGCCTGCTCTACGACCATTCCTCCTGCCATGGAGCCAAAGGCAATGCCAAGATGCAGGGCAGATGTATTGAGTCCCAGCGGAAGGTCAGGCGCAGTGGGTGAAGAGTAAATCAAATAGTTTTGTTGTGCAGGTGAGATTGCCCAGCTCAGCGCACTCCAGATCACCATGATGACTAGAAAAACGCGGAGTGAGCTCGTAAAGAATGGCAAAACGCTCATCACGAGAGCAAAAAGCGGAACGATCCAAAGAATAGCCTTTTTTGCTCCCCATTTATCGGAAAACCATCCTCCGGCTCCGCCTCCAGCGACAGCTGCAAGGCCAAAGACAAAATAGATGAGGCTGAGCATGCTCGCGTCGACGCCCATGGTTGTTTTCAGATACGGGGTGAAGTATGCGTACAGCGTCAAATGACCGGTCAGCATGAACAAAGAGACGAGCAGGGCACTGATGATTTTCCCATTTTTCAGGATAGCGAACTGCTCACGCAAGGGTACAGGCTCCGGTGTCTTTACTTTAGGCAAAAAATAGATCAGGAACAGCATCGATAAAATGCTGAGGGCAGCAATCAACCAAAACGGTGCTCGCCAGCCAAAAGCATTGCTCAGGGCTAGACCTACAGGGACACCTAGCACGAGTGATCCGCTGATCCCCATAAAAATGATTCCAATTGCCCGTCCTCGGTATGCCGGATCGACAATGCTTGCTGCGATCGAAATGGACAAGACGACGAGAAGCGCGCTGCTTGCCGCTGAAAGAATGCGTGCCACCATCAGTACGGTATAAGTAGGACTTAAGGCAGCAAGCACATTGCTAAGGAAAAAAACGGCCAGGGCATACAAGTACAACGGCTTGCGTTCTATTCGTCTGGTCAGGTGCAGAAGTAGCGGAGCCGAGATGGAAAAGGCGAGTGAAAAAATCGTGATCAGTTGTCCGGCTGAGCTGATAGAGACTTGTAAATCTTGGGCAATCAAGTCGAGCGTGCCGCCGATAATCAGCTCCACCGTTCCAACGACAAAGGTAGCAATCGCCAGAATGAAAACACGTGGGTTCAAAACAAAAAGCTCCTCTCTAGTGAAAAAGGTTACTACCATGATAGTAACCTTTTTGAAAATGCGCAACTAGAAAATGATGCTGGATGCGTAAAAAAGGCCCTGGCGTAAATAGCCAGAGCGAGCTGAAAAAGGGTTAATAACGCAGGCGAATCAGCATGCTGCGGATTTCATCATCGTCAAACAGTAAATCAAAATGCTTCTGCGTGATCCTGGTAAGTGCAACGTCATGGTAAAAAGAATCAGCAAAAAACTTCACAAACGGTTGAGCCCGTGTTTTAATCGCTTGCCAGCCGCTTTGCTCTTCACCAGCAAAAATCAGCTCCTCCTGATCAATCACGATCAGCTGATACCGCTCCAAGCCTTCGTGCTCCTTCGCTGGGACAAAGGAGTGTACGTGCGAGAGCTGTGTATGATTTTGCCCGATGATCAAGGCTTCTATTTCCACTCCATTGCGTTCTTTTTCTTCAAGCAGCGGTACAAACTCTTGAAAATCATCTTCCCAAGCGGAAATGCGTATTGAACGCGTCGCGGTATGAATCAACTGCTTGCACTCTGCCCGAATTGAATCAGCTACCTTCAGGCTCCACACACGGTCATCCCGCACAGTTCTTTGGGTGAGCGAGGAGGTGAGCTGTTTGACATCTGACTGAAACTGTTGCGTCAGCTTTTCAACGAGACTGGCCAGCGGAAGGGCTGTGTAGCGTTTCTTCTTCTCTGAAATCGTATCGAGGACCATTCCTTTTTCGACTAGACGATTTAGCACTTCGTAGATTTTGGCTTTGGGAACACCAGAGTGCTTCACTACCATGGCAGCATCCAAAGGTTCACTGCTCGAAGCCAATGCTTCGTACACCTTACTCTCATAGAGGGAAAAACCGAACGATTGTAGCATAAAAAAATCCTCCAAGCCATACACGGTCATGTTTTCTTGATGGTACCCGTAATGTGTGGTTTTTGCAACAGATGGGACAACAAAGAGAGGCAATTGGAGCTATTCCGTACTAGTTCTAAGGACCGGATCATTCCCGAACGTTCGTAACGATTCGACAAGCCCATTTAGGGCTATTAGCGGTGAGTGTGATGTTGATGCTGTTACGCTCCCGGATCGCGGAGAGTTTTCCTACGATAATGGCTCATTGTAGTAAGTCCCTGTCGAATTAGTTCGAGAAGCTTATTGAAAAAATTCTCTCTAGGAAGAGTTTTTTGTCGAATAAATAAATTTGGTAATGATAACCTATCGTGTGATAATTGCGAATAGTCGGAACGTTATTGTGTATAACGATTCGGCAAATCTCACTACAAAAAAGGGTGAACCGCAGTGAAGAAAAGCAAGAAGCTTTTATCCATCCTATTTTCCTCCTCGTTAGTACTCGGTACCTTTGTGGTACATCCGGCAGCAGGGCTGGCAAAATCGAAGGGAGAAAAAGATTCCTTGCATGTGGACTTATCCACCATCAATGTGGATCGTCTGGTGAATGCGCTGGTTGAACAAGGAATAATTGATGAGAATGCAGACCAGGAAGAAGTTGACGAGGCTGTTCAGGATTTCTTAAAAAACAAAAAAGTACCGCATGGCATTGATGACTCTACTTCGTTCGGGAAAAAAGCACGCAAATCGCAAACGGCGGCTCACTCCAAAGCTTCGAACAAGATCGCAAAGCTGGATGATGATGCCAAAGCAGCTCGGACATCCAAGCAGGTGCATACGGACAATATTGTCATCGCGTTAGTCGAATTCCCGGATCGAGAGCATAACCAATTGCCCAAGATGAGTGACTCGTTGTGGACGAAGGATTTTGACGAAAATCATTATAAAGAAATGCTGTTTAATCAAAAGGGCTATAAAACACCAGAAGGCACCGAGATGACGACGATGGCAAAGTATTACTATGAGCAATCCGGCAATACATGGACCGTGGACGGGGTTGTAACTCCGTGGCAAGCAGCAGAGAAAGATTATAAACACTATGGCAGCAACAATGACAACGGTGATGACGCCGCGCCTCGAGATCTGGTGGAAGAGACGCTGGAGGCTGTGGGCGAAGCAATTGCTGGACATGAGGAAGATTACGACCAGCGCGACCCGTATGATCTGGACGGCGATGGCGATCTGATGGAGCCCGATGGCATGCTGGACAACCTCATGCTCGTACATGCTGGAATCGGGGAAGAAACAGGAGAAGATGCTGACGCGATTTGGTCCCACCGCTGGACACTGAAAAAACCCGTAGAAATTCCGGGAACGGATCTGGTGGCGTATGACTACATGATCCAGCCCGAGGATGGAGCACCTGGCGTTTTTGCTCATGAATACGGACATAATCTAGGGCTGCCGGACTTGTATGACACTACGAATGCTGGTCATGATTCACCAGTAGGAGCATGGTCCCTGATGTCTTCTGGCAGTCACACAGGGAAAATCTTTCAAACACAACCGACAGGCTTTGACCCGTGGTCGAAAATGATGCTCAAGCAAATGTACGGCGGCAATTGGATTGAACCACAGGTCGTGAATCATGAAGATTTGAAGAAAAAGAAAAAAACGTTAGAGCTTGTAGACGGCAGCAGTATAGAACAAGAGGGGAAAGTCATCAAGGTGAATATGCCGCAGGTTGAGAAACAGCCGCCTGTTCAGCCAAAAGACGGCGAATACTCGTACTTCTCTGATGAAGGAGATAACCTGAACACAAAAATGGTTTCGGAAGTAATCGATTTGACTGGTGTCAGCTCTGCTTCCATGAGCTTTGATTCCTGGAGATCGATTGAAACGGGCTACGACTATTTGTACGTCAACGTGATTGATGTGGACGCAGGCACTACCACGAAAATTGAAGAGTACGACGACGAAACCAAAGGCTGGGACAGGGAAGAAATCAGCCTGGACGATTTTGCAGGGAAAAAGATCCAAATCGAATTTAATTATGTAACAGACGGCGGATTGGCAATGGCTGGCTTCTATCTGGACAACTTTGAGATAGAAGGAGACGGAGAGGTAATCTTCAGCGATGATGCAGAAGGCGAGCCAAAGTTTGAGCGGGATGGCTTTCATCACTTTGATGGAGAAGGTAAAATGTACGACGCCTACTATCTCGTAGAGCTGCGTTCGCATGAGGGTGTTGACGCTGGGCTGAAATACTTCCGTCGCAACGACACATTCTTCACCTACGATCCGGGTTTGGTGATCTGGTATTATGACGGTCGTTATGGCAAAACGCAGGACAATAACACTAGCCAGCATCCAGGCTATGGTATGCTCGGGGTTGTAGATGCTCATCAGGAGGTGCGATACTGGAACAATGACGAGGACAACAAGGATATGATTGCCGACGCGCGTTACCAAGTAAACGATGCGGCATTCAGCCCGAACAAGACGTCCGGAATGGATCTCGATTACATTTTTGGCACGATGAAGTACAAGCCGTTAAAAGGCATTACTGAGTTTAGTGACAAGGATGACTATACGATGCCAAAAGTTCCGGAAGTCGGCAAAATCCTGCAAAAAATCGGCTTGCAAATCAAGCTGAAAAAAGTGAATAAAAAGTTTACGGAGGCAACAGTAGAGTTTTCCGTCAAAAAATAAAACGGTAAAGGCGCCAGTCGACATATGGTTGATGGGCGCCTTCTCCTATTATTTTATCTGATCTGCCGTTATCCCTGATGCAGCTCATTCATCGTCTTTTCCTTGCTTTTTAAAAAAGGGGTAAAGAATAATGTGAGAGCAGCAATTATCAAACCAGCAGCGCCAGCAAACAAGGCGATCTGCATTCCGTACCTATCGCCAATGATACCGCCAGCAAGCGAACCGAGTGGATAAGCTCCCCAAGCAACAAAACGCACAGTAGCATTGACCCGTCCCTGCAGCTGATCAGGTACGATCGCCTGACGCAGGCTGAGGGTACTAATGCTCCACATAGACATGCCGAGTCCAAAGAAAAACTGTCCCAGCATCAAAAGAAATACGGCCGCGCTGCCAGTCCCCATAGCCAACGGAGCAAAAGGCCCCCCGCATGAAGCGATCATGGCCGAGCCGACGATGACGGGCCCCATCCCGAAAGTCCGGATTGCTTTATGCACGAGCAATGCACCCAAGAAAAATCCGACTCCCATCCCTCCATAAACCAGTCCAAGCCAACCCGAAGAAATATGAAGCGTGGTGATGGCATACAGGACGTATACACTGAACATGACATTCCAGGAGAAATTGAAGATCGCTGAGCATCGTATGACACCAAAGAGCAATGGTTCCGAGAAGGAGAGATGCAAACCTTCGCGGATATCCTGCCAAAGACTGCGCGGTGTGTCAGGACGCACAGGCATAGCCTCTTCTTTCTTGATGAAGCTAAGGGACAGGGCTGAAAGAAAAAAGGAAAGTGATGTCACCAGCATCGCCATAGGTGCAGTGATCATTTGGATGAGTGCTCCTGATAGCCCAGGTCCAGTCATTTGCGCGGCAGAGCGGCTTCCCTCCAGCATGCTGTTCGTCCCGACGAGCTGTTCTTTGCTGACTAGTGTGGGGAGATAGGATTGATAGGCGATGTCAAAAAATACGGTGCAGACTCCGGTCAGAAAAGCGATGGTATAAAGCCACTCCATGCGTAAAACGCCGATAACAGAGAGGATGGGGATCAGCGCCAAAACCAAAGCCCGCCCCATATTAGAGAGAAACAAAACGGGACGCCTCCGAGATCTGTCCACCCAGACGCCAGCGAACAATCCGATGATAAGGAAGGGAGCATATTCGAGGGCCCCAAGCACGCCCATCTGGAGCGGGGTAGCAGCAAGAGAGAGCGACGCAACGAGAGGTAGCCCCAACAATGCTACTTGCGTGCCGAATTGTGTAGCTGTATGGCTGAGCCAAAAAGTGCGAAAATCCTTGTGGTGTCGTCTACTATCATTTTTCTGAAACATGATCTTGTCCTCCCTGCTAAGTTGAATCGTTGACACTTTTTAGCATAGGAGATGGAGGGATTGACGTCTTTCTCGATCTTGCTCTCCCATTTATTCGAAAATGTTGCTCTTTCATTCCGGGGAGCTTACGTATGCGAGGGAACGTACGCTATACTGGGTAAAGAAAAAAGCGAGAGGAAGGATGGCAAATGAACGAAGAATACTGGCAAGCAATCGTATCGTGCGACAATGCGTACGATGGGCAATTTTGGTACGGTGTGCTGACAACGGGCATCTTTTGCCGTCCGTCCTGCAAATCGAGAGTGCCAAAAAAGGAAAATATACGCATCTTCGCTAATACGGCGGAGCCAGAGAGCATCGGTCTGCGTCCGTGCAAGCGATGTCAGCCCCACCTGCAGCATTGGAGACCGGCGGATGAAGAGCTGGCGAATCGGGTAGAGCAATTGATCGACAAATGCTATCAAGAGCCGCTTACGTTGCAAGAAATCGCATCACGATTGTTTGTGAGTCCGTACTATTTGCAGCGCTCGTTCACACGGCTGAAGCTGTGCTCACCTACTCAATATTTAAGTCAGAAACGGGTGGACGCGGCAAAAGAGTTATTGACCGAAACGACGAGCAGTGTGACGGATATAGCGATGCAGGTAGGCTTTCGGACCAGTGCTTATTTTGCGCAAGTGTTCCACAAGCTGACAGGGCAAACGCCGACACAATATCGGAGTCAGGAAATGAGAGAAGTCAAATAATGTTGGAAAAATGTATGGCAGGTAGTGGAGTGAAAAACTCCCTACCTGTTTTTATTTTGGGGCGACCGGCATGTTGTCTAAAACCCCTCGCCTTATGAGCATACTAAAATACTAGATTGGCATCGCTTACCAGAGGGAGCTCGTCATGAAATTTATGGACTTTTGGAAACGTTCTTCGTCCGCCAAAATTAGCAGAAGGCCTGCAGCGGCTACGCCTAAGACTGAGCAGACACCGCTGCTATTGGGCCTTAAAGAAAATATTCAAAAGATCAAAAGTGATCTCGGCAACAGTACGGACATCATTTTCCGAGAAATCCGTGTAGGAAAAACTGGCGAAAACGTGATGGGGATTTTGTACACAGACGGTTTGGTAGATAAAAATGTGATCACGGATTTTATCATGGAGTCGGTGATCCTGAATAGCCGGATCACGGAGGTAGAGCAGTTACTTAACTCCACACATGACGTGGTCCACATTTTGAAGGAATATGTCTTGACGATAGGTGATGTCAAGGAGATTCACAGCTTTGAAGACCTATATCACTCCCTTTTGTCCGGTGAGACGATTATTTTGCTAGACGGTCACACAGAAGGAATCGCCGTCAATACACAAGGCTGGAAAGATCGCGGGGTAGGCGAGCCTTCTGCGGAATCTGTGATTCGTGGGCCTCGCGAGGCATTTTCAGAAACATTACGAACGAATACCTCGTTGATTCGTCGAAAAATCAAAGATCCGAATTTGTGGCTGGAAACGAGAGCAATTGGACGAGTAACCAAAACAGATGTAGCCCTCATGTACATAAAAGGTATTGTCAATGAAAAAGTAGTCGAAGAGGTTCGCTTGCGTCTCGACCGAATCGATATCGATGGTATTTTGGAAAGTGGTTATATCGAAGAACTCATTCAAGACGATAATTACTCGCCGTTCCCAACCATCTACAATACAGAACGCCCGGATGTAATCGCGGCAGAGCTTTTGGAGGGAAAAGTGGCGATCCTCGTGGACGGAACGCCATTTGTTCTTGTCGTTCCGGCATTGTTTGTGTCTTTTTTGCATGCAGCAGAGGATTATTATCATCGTGCGGATGTCAGCAGCCTGATACGCATTCTGCGCTACGTCGGTTTTTTTATTGCTCTGTTCAGTCCGTCGATGTATGTAGCCATTACGACGTTCCATCAGGAAATGCTGCCCACGCAGCTTCTAGTCAGCTTGGCGGCTCAACGCGAAGGGATTCCCTTCCCGGCCTTCATCGAAGCAATCATGATGGAGGTAGCCTTTGAAATTCTGAGGGAGGCGGGACTCCGCATGCCGCGAACGATAGGACCAGCGGTATCCATCGTCGGCACACTCGTTATCGGTCAAGCGGCTGTAAATGCAGGGATCATTTCAGCAGCGATGGTCATTGTTGTGTCGATCACAGCCATTGCCAGTTTTGTTTTCCCATCGTACAGCTTGGCTAATTCCATTCGGATGCTACGATTTCCCTTTATTGTCCTTGCAGCTACTTTTGGGGTGTTTGGAATTATTGTCGGGGTTATCGCACTGGTCCTTCACATGTGCAGTCTGCGCTCGTTTGGAGTGCCTTACATGAGTCCTTTTGCTCCGCTGATTCTGAAAGACCAGAAGGATGCCATATTCAGATTGCCTCAATGGGCGATGTTTTCGCGTCCTCGCCTCATCAATCAAAATAACATAAGGCGAGCAAACAACGGTCCTAGCCAAAAGCCAAAGCCAAGAACATAAAAGAGGAACATGAAAGACTGAAAAGGAGGATGAACCGTGAGACGACCAGCGGTCCTGTTTCTCGTATTTCTAGCTCTACTGTTGTTTACGACAGGCTGCTGGAGCCGCCGGGAATTAAACGATCTAGCCATTGTTACGGCCATAGGCGTTGACAAAATCGATAACAAAGTTCATTTGTCCGTACAGGTCGCTGATCCTGGGGAGGTAGCGGCTCAGAAAGCGACCAGTGGCCGTGCTCCTGTCACGATGTACCACGCGAAAGGGGACACAGTGTTTGAGGCGATCCGCAGAATGACCACAGTAACTCCCCGTAAACTATATTTTGCACATCTTCGAATCTTCGTGATCAGTGAAGAGGTAGCCAGAGATGGAGTTGGAAAAATCCTGGACTTATTTTCACGAGATCATGAAATTCGCACCGATTTTTATATGGTGGTGTCAAAAGGATCACGTGCCAAAGACGTTTTGGGCGTCTTAACTCCTCTGGAAAAAATTCCGGCAACCAAATTGTATACATCTTTAGAGGTATCCGAAAAGGCATGGGCACCAACGGTTTCTATCCAATTAGATGAACTGCTCACTGATCTCGTGAGCGAGGGCAAGCAGGCAGTGATGACTGGTATACGTATTCAGGGCGATCTGCAAGCGAGCAAGGGGAGGCAGAACGTCGAAGCCATTGAGCCCCCCTCCAATCTCCAGTATGAGGGCATCGCTGTGTTTCGAAAAGATAAGCTGATTGGTTGGTTGAACGAGGATGAAAGTAAAGGATTTAGCGATTTAACGGACAGATTGAACAGTAGTGTCATAGAAATCGCATGTCCAAAAGGTGGAAAAATGGGTGTGGAGATTATTCGTTCCGAAACAAAAGTAAAAGGGAAGGTATCTGGAGAAAAACCGGAAGTTGAGATTTCTGTTCAAACGGAGGCGAATGTAGCAGATGTTGAATGTGAGGTGGATCTCACCAAAACAAAATCCATCTATGACTTGGAGAAAAGAGTGGAGCAGGTCATGAAAAACAACGCCGAGCGTGCGGTGAGCAAGGCGAAGCAGCTGCAAAGCGATGTCTTTGGATTTGGTCAGGCCATTCATCGGAGTAATCCGGAATATTGGAAAAAAGCCAAGAAGGATTGGAATAAACGATTCCTGGATCTAGCTGTCAAGATCAACGTTGACGTCAAAATCAGAAGGCTCGGGACAATCAGCGATTCCTTTCTCAATAAAATAAAGGAGTAAAAGTGCCATGGTGGCAGTCTTGGGAATAGTGATCGTAGCATTTCTTGTCATAATGATCGAGGTGCCTTCCCTTATGAAAAAACGTCAAAGGAAGGAACTATGGATTTTTTCGTTTCTCCTGGTGCTTGGTGTGGGCATAAGTATCGCGCATAGTATGCATGTGATGCTTCCGAATCCGATCGATTGGATTATTCAATTATACAGACCAGCTAGCGAGATGTTAGATAATGCATTGAAGTAAAGGTGGGCAGAGACATGGTTACTGAAACGAAAATCAGTGTTCGTCAATTCGGCATTTTAGTAGCTCTCTTTTCGATCGGCACCCCCATCTTGATAATTCCGGCTGGTCTTGCTGGTATGGCAAAGCAAGATGCTTGGCTCGCGGCTGTATTGGGTGTTGGTGTAGGATTGCTGATTACCGGATTGTACTGTGCGCTAGGCAGTCGCTTTCCTACGAAGACTCTGGTTGAAATGAATGAGCTCATGCTCGGAAAATGGATCGGAAAGACCGTTTCGATCACCTTTGTCTTCTTCAATCTAGTCACTGCGTCAGAACTGCTATATTTTGTAGGAAATTTTATGACTACCCAAATCATGCCGGAGACGCCGATTGAATCGATCAACATTATTTTTGCATGCATCGTTCTCATGGGAGTTCGTTTAGGGATTGAGACACTGGCTCGCTCAGCGGAAATGTTGTTTCCATTGTTTATTGTCCTTTTTATCATATTAGCGATTTTTGTTTCACCGCAGATTAAATGGGAAAATATTCAACCGGTACTGGAAACCGATATGAACGTTTTGCTCAAGGCCGTTATTTTTTTTACCAGTGTTTATTCGTTATCTCCTGTTGCCTTGCTCATGATTTTTCCAGCGTCCGTCAATCGCCTCAAGGAAGCTCGTAAAGCTTTTCTATCCGGCGCGTTTATTGGCGGAGCCGTGCTAATCATCATCATCACACTCGCGATACTCGTCCTTGGTGCGGAAACAACTGCAAGACAAACGTATCCCAGCTATGCGTTAGCAAAAAAGATCAACGTGGGAAACTTTTTGCAGCGTATTGAGATTGTAATGGCAGGTATGTGGTTTATTACGATTTTTTTCAGAGTGTCCTGCTATTTCTATGCTTCGGTCATAGGACTTGCGCAGTCACTGAATCTGAAAGACTCTCGGTTTCTCGTACTCCCACTAGGGATTCTCATGATTGCTCTGTCACAGATCGTCCACCCCAATGTTGTCCATTCAGAAGAATATAATAAGGGTGAGTGGATACCGTACGTCGCTACCTACGGACTGCTTCTCCCCTTGCTGCTGCTCGGAATAAATGCATTCAGAAAGAAAGGAAATGAATCACAAAGCCAAGGGCTCGAAACAAGAGAGTGAGTAACGGATAGACAAAAACAGCTGAAATCCCTGTGGAGGCAGGGATTTTTTTGTTGCTGTGCGGCGTGAACGTCTCGGTTTACTGGTCTAACCCTCCCGAAAATGCAATACGTTATAACAATGAACGACAAGCTGCCTGAAGCATCGCGCGAAAAAGAGACAACCTTTTGCTTAGGACCATCCATCACGCGCCCGGCAGCAGAGGGGGATGATTTATGCTGCACATAGTTGCTTGTATCAAACAGGTGCCGGACACCAAGATCATCAAAATGAATCCGAAAACCAACACGATGGACCGAGCGAGCGCACCTGCAATCCTCAATCCATACGATGCTCATGCAGTTGAGGAGGCTGTCCGTCTCAAGCAGAGATATGGGGGCATCGTCTCTGTTGTTACGATGGGACCTCCACCTGCTGTAAAGGCAATCAGAAAATGCGTGGAGATCGGAGCGGACGAAGGATACCTGGTCACGGATCGGGCGTTTGCAGGAGCCGACACGTTGGCTACCAGCTACGCAATCACCATGGCAATCAAAAAAATCGCGGAGACACAACCAGTGGATCTGGTCATCTGTGGAAAAATGACGATTGACGGGGATACAGGCCAGGTAGGTCCGGGTATCGCCAGACGATTGGACATTCCACCGCTGACCAGCGTGAAAAAGGTAGTGGAAGTCAATAAAGAGCAAGGCTACGCAATCGTTCATCGCAAGCTCGAGGATGGCTACGAGGTCATCCAGTCATCCTTGCCCTGCCTGTTTTCTGTTGAAAAAGAAATAAATGAAGTCCCATACTCGCCGCTGCCCAATATGCTGCGAGCAGCCCGGTATAATCCGATTGTCTGGTCTGTTAACGATTTGGGAGATATTGATCGAACCCTGCTCGGATTAAAAGGCTCACCTACGATCGTGGCAAAGGTATGGCCGCCGGAAAAGCCAAAGGGCGGCGAAATGCTACAGGGATCTTCCCAAGAACAGGTGACAAACCTGATGGACATTTTGCGAGAAAAAAGGGGATTGTTTCGGGTGAAGGAGGGGCAAGTATGAATCTGGATGAGTATAGGGGCATATGGGTGTATGTAGAAGTGCGCGACGGTCAGATCGCACCTGTCTCTCTGGAGCTGTTGGGTGCAGGACGACAGATGGCAGATAAGCGGGGAGTTCCGCTCGCTGGTCTCATGATTGGAAAAGGCATTCGTCCGCTTGCCGAAGCTCTTTTTCCGTACGGAGCCGATCAGGTTTATGTGTACGATAACCGGATATTCAGTGATTATCGGACGGAATCGTATATGCGTGCAGTGATCGAGTGCGTCGAGAAGCATAAGCCTGAAATCATTTTGTACGGGGCGACATCTACTGGAAAAGATTTGGCGAGTGCTGTAGCGACCGATTTGGAGACGGGATTGACGGCAGATACGACGATGCTCGATGTCAACGCTGAGACAGGGCTTCTCGAAGCGAGCCGTCCTGCTTTTGGCGGAAATATTATGGCTACGATTTTATGCAAGAAGCATCGGCCACAGATGGCGACTGTACGCCCAAAAGTCATGAAAGCGCTTGAGCCGGACGAGACGCGAACGGGAGAAATTATCGACGAGCATATAAGCCTGAATGAAGAAGATATTCGAACAAAGGTACTGAAAATCGTTCGTGAGACAAAAGAAAAAGTGCGGCTTGATGAAGCAGATGTGATCGTAGCAGGTGGCAAAGGATTGGGAAGCAAGGAAGGCTTTGCGTTGATTCACCGCTTTGCTGTAAAAATCGGAGCGACGGTAGGGGCCAGCAGAGACGCCGTGGAAGCCGGATGGATCGATCATGAGCATCAGGTAGGACAGACAGGAGTGACGGTCACGCCGAAAATTTACTTCGCCATTGGTATATCCGGTGCGATTCAGCATCTGGTCGGCATGCGCAATTCCGGATTAATTATCGCCATCAATAAGGACCCGGACGCACTGATTTTCCAATCATGCCACTATGGGATTGTTGGGGATGCCTTTGAAATCATTCCGATGTTGATGGAAGCATTCCAAGAGGAGCCGGACAAGGAGGTTTCGTATGGCTGAAAAATTTGACGTAATCGTAGTCGGAGCAGGTCCGGCCGGTACAGCCTGTGCATACACGTTGGCAAAAGCAGGAGTGAACGTCCTGTTGATGGAAAGGGGAGAGTACCCTGGCTCCAAAAATGTAATGGGTGGTGTCTTGTACCGTAAGACGTTGGAGGATATCATTCCAGGTTTCTATAAGGAGGCTCCCGTAGAACGTCCGATCGTCGAGCAGCGCTTCATGATGCTCGATAAGGACTCAGCGCTTAATTTTAGCTACAAAGGAATGGAGTGGGCACAGGAGCCGTATAACAACTTTACCGTCCTGCGCGCGAAGTTTGACCAATGGTTTGCCGATAAAGCTGTTCAGCAAGGTGCCCTGTTGCTCAACGAGACGGTAGCATTGGAATGCATTCAGGAAAATGGAAAAGTAGTCGGGATTCGAACAGACCGTCCTGATGGAGATGTCTATGCTGATGTCGTTGTTCTGGCGGATGGGGTCAACTCTTTGTTGGGAAAATCACTTGGCTTTCACAAGGAATTTCGTCCTGACGAGGTAGCGCTTGCCGTCATGGAAGTACTCAAGCTCGATCGGAAAATTATTGAGGACCGATTTAATCTGGAAGGCGATCACGGCTGTACGATTGAGATATTCGGTGATTCGACAAAGGGCATATTGGGTACCGCCTGGCTGTATACGAACAAGGACAGTCTGAATATCGGAGTTGGGACGATGCTGTCAGGATTGATCAAAAACAAGCTCAAGCCTTATGAGCTGTTGGATTATGTCAAGAATCACCCGATGATCCGTCCTTATATTCAAGGGTGTGAGCAGCAGGAGTATTTGGCTCATCTCATACCAGAGGGAGGCTATCGCTCCATGCCAAAGGTTGTAGGCAACGGGGTTATAGTCATCGGGGATGCTGCGCAGCTGGTCAACGCTATTCATCGGGAAGGCTCAAACATGGCGATGGCATCCGGTGTACTCGCTGCCGAAACGATTATGCAGGCGAGAGAGGCAGAGGACTACTCAGAAAAAATGCTTGATTCGTATAGGGTGAAGCTTTTAGATAGCTTCGTCGGGCAGGATTTGAAAAAATACAAGGACGCTACTCATCACTTCGAAAAATACCCGCAATATTTCGAGAAGTATATCCCTATGATGAACAAGGCAGCCAGCCAAATGTTTACGATTGATGGAACCTCCAAGTGGAGCAAGCAGAAAAAAATCTGGCAAGATCTCGGTTCTGCCAAAGACAAATGGAAAATGGCACGCGATCTGATGAATGCGTGGAGGGTGATGAAGTGATGCAGGAACTACCAAAAGGGCAGTCGATTGAAGAAAAGCAGTATCTTGTGCGCTTCAAAGCAGATACGCAGTCACATCTGCATGTGTTAAGTGCTGATGTTTGTGCATCGCAATGCCCGGATAAGCTATGCACTATCTTTTGCCCAGCCGAAGTGTACAAATGGGAAGAGGTCAGGATGCATGTGGGGTACGAGGGCTGTCACGAGTGTGGGAGCTGTCGCATCGGGTGTCCTTACGAAAATATTAAATGGGAATACCCAAAAGGCGGTCATGGCATCATCTTTAGACTCGGGTAAAGGGACGCGATGCGATGTGATACAGATTGGGGATATGGTCGTGTACGTAAAGGATGGAGCCAGGGGGATCGTGATCGGATTAGAGGGAGAGAAATACCACATTAAGTGGGAGGATGACTTTGTTAGCTGGGAAGAAAGAGAATGGCTGCGTCTTGGATCGATGGAAAAGACAGAACAGCGGGAATAAGCTCCCGCTGTTTTTGGTTTGGCTTTTAACGTATAGGAATTGATTAGCGTGACACTTATGAATTCCGGAGCGCATGACAACTTTCCGCTAAACGCGGTCGCTCCTCCTTGAGGAAGCCTCGATAGAGGTTATCTTATGACGCGCGTACCTATATGAGCTGAAAGGGAAGCACGAATGCCTGCTTTCCCGAAATACGATAGCAGCAAAGCTCAGGTCGGTTTGAGGAGAGAGAGAGGATCAGATAGGCTGCTTCTGGATAGTACGCATAGGCAATATCCTCTGTAGATGGAATGGGCGGCGCAGTAGGATGAGAGTGATAAATACCCACTAATGCTTCGCCTTTTAAGGATATTTTTTGCAGTACCTTTTGAAGTTGTCGCGTATCCATGGCAAAAGCGACCGGGCTCTTTTCCGTATTTTCCATTCGCCAGATGGTTTCTGCTCTCCCGTCTCTACCCGAGAGCAATCCGCATGCTTCGTTTGGTCTCTCTTCCTTGCAATGTCTAACCATTTCTTCCCATATTGGGCGAGCTATAAGAAACGGTTCTCCTTGAAAATGACTAGCCCTGCCAGCGCCTGCCGCAGCAGCCTCCTTTGGTTTTGGGTTGCGCCAGTGGTTTAACGTTGTTTACTGGGCTTTGTTTTGGCAAAGGTGAAGCGGGCATGCCCATCGGGTTTTGCATGGGTCGAACGGGACGTTGCTGGCGCTGATTGTAAAGCGCACGGAGTTGCTCTGGTGTCATGATCTTCCTCCCCTTTCTTAACTGTAATATGTTGTATTCAGTATTCCAGTTTGGGGGAACGGCATTTGCACATTATCCCTGTCATTTGAATGGGTTGAATGTGTTCTTGTTTTGTGTAAAGGGTGGCATCTGATAGGGAGTTTGAGGGGATGGCGACATTTTGATTGGGGAGGAAGCCGGACCATTTCCCGTTGATTGTGGAGGAGCAGCGAATTGGCTGAGCGTTTTATTTGTGCGTGCTTCCTTTTGAGTGTAGCTTTTAATAGCTTGTCTGTAAGTCTCCTCCCTTTCCTGAAGGTCCTTCACCATACTCTTGAGTCCAGCAACCGTCTTTTTCAATACTAGCTCCTGATCGGATACTTGCTGAAGCTCTTTTTCCTTGTCTTTTAGCTGCTGCTGGTATAGCTCGCTTTGTTTGTTGGCTTGGTCTAGCAATCGATTCCATTTTTCTTCCTGTGCATCTTTTTGAGTGTCGTGTTCGAGATTTTTGAGCTGTTGTTCGAGCTGGGTTACTTTCTGGTTGGCACCAGATAATTGTTCTTGAATCGTTTCAGCTTTCTGTTTTGCTTCAGCCAGCTGTATATTCAAGCTCTTCTCCAGTCGTTTTAGACTGTCAAGCTCTTCGTCGCGAGCATGGAGAGATGTCTCCCAAGTTTGATAAGCGAGCGCGAATTTCTCGTTGGCTTCGGAAAGTTGTTCAGTCAGAGTTTGCTCGAGGGCACGAGCGTCTTCTAACTGTTGGTTCCGAGCTTCGAGAGCGGCGTTCCATTCCTGCTGAGCAAGTTCCAATTTCTCGTTGGCTTCGGCCAGCTGTTCGGTCAGAGTTTGCTCGGCGATGCGAACGTCTTCTAGCTGTTGGCCCCGAGCTTCGAGAGCGGCGTTCCACTCCTGCTGAGCCAGTTCGAATTTCTCGTTGGCTTCGGCAAGCTGTTCGGTCAGAGTTTGCTCAAGGTCACGAGCGTCTTCTAGCTCTTGATTGTGCGCTTGGAGAGTAGCGTCCCACTCCTGCTGAGCCAGTTCGAATTTCTCGTTGGCTTCGGCAAGCTGCTCAGTCAGAGTTTGCTCAAGGTCACGAGCGTCTTCTAGCTCTTGATTGTGTGCTTGGAGAGTAGCGTCCCACTCCTGCTGAGCCAGTTCCAATTTCTCGTTGGCTTCGGCCAGCTGTTCGGTCAGAGTTTGCTCGGCGATGCGAACGTCTTCTAGCTGTTGGTCCCGAGCTTCGAGAGCGGCGTTCCACTCCTGCTGAGCCAGTTCGAATTTCTCGTTGGCTTCGGCAAGCTGTTCGGTCAGAGTTTGCTCAAGGTCACGAGCGTCTTCTAGTTCTTGATTGTGTGCTTGGAGAGTAGCGTCCCACTCCTGCTGAGCCAGTTCGAATTTCTCGTTGGCTTCGGCTAGCTGTTCGGTCAGAGTTTGCTCGGCGCTGCGAACGTCTTCTAGCTGTTGGTCCCGAGCTTTGAGAGCGGCGGTCCATTCCTGCTGAGCCAGTTCGAATTTCTCATTGGCTTCGGCTAGCTGTTCGGTCAGAGTTTGCTCAAGGTCACGAGCGTCTTCTAGCTCTTGATTGTGTGCTTGGAGAGTAGCGTCCCATTCCTGCTGAGCCAGTTCGAATTTCTCGTTGGCTTCGGCTAGCTGTTCGGTCAGAGTTTGCTCGGAGCTGCGAACGTCTTCTAGCTGTTGGTCCCGAGCTTCGAGAGCGGCGTTCCACTCCTGCTGAGCCAGTTCGAATTTCTCGTTGGCTTCGGCCAGTTGTTCCGTGAGAGACTGCTCGGAGGTTCGGAAGGCTTCTAGTTCTTGATTATAGGCTTGGAAAGAAGTCTCCCAATCCTCCTGAGCAAGCGCGAGCTTCTCGTTAGCCTCAGTCAGCTTTGCTGTCAGGCTTTGTACCAAATCGCGAAGGTCATCCAGTTCTTGGTCACGGGTATGAAGCGCAGCGTCCCAATCCTCCTGAGCAAGCGCGAGCTTCTCGTTAGCCTCAGTCAGCTTTACTGTCAGGCTTTGTACCAAGTCGCTCAGATCATCCAGTTCTTGGTCACGAGTATGAAGGGTCGCGTCCCAATCCTGTTGAGCAAGTACGAGCTTCTCGTTAGCCTCGGCCAGCTGAGCAGTCAAGCTTTGTACCAGGTCGCGCAAATCCTCCAGCTCTTGATTACGAATCTGGAGTTCAGCGTCCCAATTTTGCTGAGCGAGTTCAAGCTTCTCATTGGCTTCGGCAAGCTGGGTAGTCAGGCTTTCTTCCAGAGCACGTAGATTCTCCAGCTCTTGATCACGGATGCGGAGATCGGCGTCCCAACTCTCCTGAGCAAGTGCGAGCTTCTCATTGGCCTTAGTAAGCTGTGCCATGAGGCTTTGCTCGGAAATACGTGTTTTGACAAGCTGCTCTGTCAGGCATAGCTCGGTTGTGCGCAGGTGATCCAATTCCTGGTCACGAGCTTGCAGCGTTTCATTCCATTCCTTCTGAGCGAGCTCAAACAGTCTCGTTGTTTCAGCTAGCTGTGTGGCAAGGCTTTGCTCTGCGGTACGTACATTTTCAAGCTCTTGATGATTATTTTGAAGAGTCTGGTGCAAGTCATGCCTCGCAAGCTCAAGCTTTTGGTTTGCCTCATCTAATTGAATGGTGAGATTTCTTTCAGTAATTCGAATGCTTTCCAGCTCTTCGTTGCTCACTTCGGCCGCTTTTTTCCATTTTTCCTCTTGTTGTGCCGATTGCTTGATGACTTCTTCCAGTTCGCTTCGCTCCTGGATATAGAGAGTCTCTTTTTGCTGTGCAGCACTTAGCTGATGATACACCTCAGTCAATTGTGTATCAGTTTCCCCGAGCTTTTGTTGCAATTCTTCCATTAGAAGATCTTTATTTTTGTTGGCTTCGTGTGCTTCCTCTAATTCGGCAATGATTCCTTCCTGATCAGTCACGAGCTGGATCAAGACGGATTCTTTTTGCTTCGCGTCCTCCAGGCGTTGGGTGGCATCCTGCAACAGCTTGCTCCAATATTCTTCGGCAGGCGGGATGGATTCCAGGTGCTGCTGCAGCTCTGTATAGGCTTCATTCCATTGTTTTTCTTTTTGTGCGTATTCGCTCAGTTGATGACGGAGCGATTTGAGGTCAGTGTTCCAGTCCGATTCCTGTGCTTGGTAGCTGGAGATGACCGAATCCTTGTGCTGGAGACTTTGATCGGACTCGCAGAGCCGTTTGCGATAGTCTTCCCTCTCGCGTTCGAGCTGTTCTCTCACTTGTCGCAAGCTTGCTTCAAGCTGTTCCTGCTGGCTCAAAAACTCGGCTTGCTGCTTTGCACTCAACGCTTCTTCGGACTTTTTCAGCTTTTTTTCTTCTTTCAATTCTTCTTTTAAATCATCGATCGCATCTTTCCATTTGGCCTCGCGCTCTTTGTACGAAGCGATGGTTTTTTCACGTTGCTCGAGCAGGCTTTTTTGCTGCTCAACCTTTTTCTCCCATTCACTGATCACGGCTTGCGTACGGTCTAGTGTTTCCATCCAATGATGTTCCTTGCTCTTCAGCTCGGATACAGTGGAGCGGAGCTCTTCTATTAGTTCGTTTTGTGTCTGTTCTCTTGCTCGATACGTATCCAATTGTTCATTCAGCTCTTGGGCCATCATACTGAATTGGGTAGCTTTTTCCTCGTAGTAATACGCTTGCTTTTTTAGCAAAAGGAGCTTTTCATTTCCCGTTTTCCCTTTGCTCGTGCTGGAGGTCTTTTTCTTTAGCACAGTGTTGTCCTCCTTATGACGTATGGCTTTCCTAATAGTCATATGTAACGGATAGGGAAGGGTGCATGTATCCCGGAATTGGACAGGGAAAAGAGAAACGGGAGAAGCCATGGTTCTTCTCCCGTTGGAAAACAGCTTGCTGTATGCGGATTAAGGGGTGGTAATAACGATATCTCCGAAGGTGATGCAATCGCGAACGAGTAATTGTTCGTCCGGTACGACTGTGATCGTAGCAGTGAAGACGAGAACGCCACTTTGATCGGTGAGCGTCAGGATGATGATGTCTGGCAGGCCGAGACCTGTTTCAGCCAGCGTGAGCGAGTAGGTCAACGTATCTTGTGCACCGGAGGAAGTGAATGTTCTGACACCCGTTCCGGTTACTGACAGTCCTGTCAAAATAGCGAGACCTGGAAGGACGGTAATGCACGTAGGAGAACTGATCGAAGTAGGCGAGAAGCTGAAGCTTTGATCGCCTGCAGGAATATCTGGCAAAACATTGTCAAAGAAGTTAAAGGTAAACGAGCTGCTGGACGGATCGCAGCTTGGGCAGATATCTGCGATGAGCTGGATAGTACCGATTGCGAGTGTAAGTGGAATACCGAGGGATATGGAAACGTTCGGTACCAAAGCGTTGACGGACGCCTGACAATCGCAGTTGCGTACTGGGAAGATTGGTGGGCATTGTGGCGGGAATACGATTGGTGGGCAACGGAAAGAAGGAGTCGGCGATGGTACAGGGATGGTGTTTGGACGTGGCGAGCAGAATTTAGCCAGTACTTCCAGTTTGACTTCTGCTTCTACCTGGATTTCGACGCAAACAATGACATCCAGTTGAACCATTCCACCAAGCAGGACGCTTCCAGTCGGATTGCACTCAATGGCGCTGATCCGGCAAACGATGTTGTCCTCATCAAGTGGTTCAGGCAGGCACAGTACGACTTCTTGGTCAAACTGAACAGTCGTAGTAAAGGTGCAGAGAGGAGTGCCATCTGCAAATACAGTCAGCTGAACAGTTGCACTGAAGACGAAATGAACGACACCTACGCGAACAGTGGTTCCACCAACAACGATGGTTTCACGACGAATCCCTACAACACTGCAAGTAGGTGCAGGTGTAACAGGCTCTACGCAGGAAAAGCTGATATCTTGCCCGGCACGAATAGCTGCGTCTACCAGTGCTCGACAATCGTCGGGAATGGCAATCTTGTTCCGGTAGCTGTTAGCGAGAACAACCCAGTCGTACACCTTGTTGACGCGAATGCACTCTTCCTGCAGGTTATTGGATATAGGAGGAGTTGCGGTTGGCGTCGGTGTAGGGAGCTGGCGACCCATAATGGGCTTCACGATATGGTTCACCGTAAGAATCCTTCCTTTCCTAGGGGATTTGCTTTGCAGTTACATACTATGTGGGCAATGGGAAATTTGCTTGTCAACGAATGCCCATTTTTAGGTAGGAGTAGCGTTAAAAGGGAATTTGAAACCGCTGGAAGAACCAGTTGTCGTCAAACTTCCTTTGCGAAAGATAGCGCAGACGCTGCGTTGCACCGCCAAAAGTGAGTACTTCATCCTCAATTTCTTCGGATTGAGCATAGACGATGAGCTTTTTGCTCGCTTCAATCCGAGCCTCGCTAAAATGACTATAGGCCATGCGCAGCATGTTGTAATACACGTGCTCATGGACGACGGTGTATGGATGTGATTGTCTGAACAGATGCAGTATTTTAACAGATGGTTGAACAAAACACGTATAACCGAACAGCCACATTTTTATGGAGAATTCGATATCTTCAAATCCCCAAACGCGAAAGCCGCGATCAAACCCGCCTACTTTGGTAAAAACCTCTTTGGACACAATAAAACAACCCCCCGGCAAAATGGCTACAGGAGAAGGGCGGTGAGGATTTGGATTCCAGACGACCCCGAGCTTTTGGTCCAGCTTTTGCCCGTAGCCAATTTTGTGCGGCTCTGTCATCGAGGCGATTCCAGGAGCTACCCCATCTGCTTTTTTGCTTAGAATCAGCTCCAGCATCCGGTCAATCCAAAAGTTCTCGAATGTCAGGTGAGCATCGCAAAATACGAGGTAGGTGCCCTGCGCATGATCGGCGCCCAAATTTCGTGCTGCTGCCGCCCCGATTCCCTCGGTTGTAATCAGCTTGATTTGGGGTGTTTTCATTTGATGCTGTAAAAAGTAACAGCAGTTATCGGTAGATGCATCATCCACCACGATCACTTCATATGAATAATTGGTTCGTGTATTAAAAAGGGAAGTTATCGTGGAGCGCACATTGTCTCCTTCGTTTTTTACAGGAATGATAATCGAGATCAATGGCGTTTGTTCGGCGGACATATGACCACTCCTTTCTTGATGCCATGGTATGCTGCGCGCAGTTCTGTGGAACGCAGTAGGGCAAAATTGCTCACTTAAAACACTGGGCATTCATACAATGTTGACGGATATAAGTATGTGAGTGCCGTGAAGGAGTGAGCGGGATGGATGTGGAGGTATATTACAGCGGGCAGCGTGGTGGGACCATGCCGTACGCGGCTCTGCCTGCTTTTCGATTGTTCTGCAAGCAAAATGGGTTTCAATTAAAGTGGGATTCGAAGAACAGACGGATCGATCTGGATTCAGGCTTAAAGGGAAAGGTTTGCGTACTCTTCACAGGGAAGAGCACGACCGAGACATCGTACGAGTGGGATGTGCTTGGGCGTGTGCAAAAGTTTGTTTCCGATTATGGAATGGAAGTAGTGCTGGCTCAAAACAATGTTGCTCTTGCGAAAAATACGGATATTGCCATTCGTTTCAGCATAAAGGAGCTGCGTCTGCTGGAAAAACCGAGACTGGTACTGTTCCAGGCAGAGGATGAAAAGCGTCGAGAGCTGATTAGATGCCTGCAAGCCGAATTGAAGCAGACCGGAATTCCGTGCCACGTAAAAGGTGGGAAAGAGGCTAAGCCGACTAGTGCGATCGTTCATTTACAGCTCCAGATTCCGAAGCATACTGAAATTTTCAAGCGAAAGGCGTACGGTGAAAAGATTGCCTTTTATTTGGCTTCCGGTATCCTCGGCTACTTGCAGGAAGGCATGCAGATTCAACCACTGGCGTATTTGCCACCAAATCTGTTGCGGGTGTTTTTTGGGAGTGTACTGGCAAACACGCAGATAGCACATGAGCAAACAGACCTCGAAAAACAATTGGCACAGCCACTGGCTAGTGGAGTAGAGGATGAGAGAGAAGATTCCGAAGAGCTGGAGCTGCAAGAAGAGTATGGGCAGTTTATCGAGCCGGAAGCAGAGGTGGCAGAGGAAATAGTGGAGGAAGCTGATTCGAATGATGAAGCAGATCTCCATGCAGATAATGAAAACGAGCCGGAACTCGAGTATGAGCAAGCGCCATATGGAGAAATGGAATCAAGGGACGTTGGCACACAGCCAGTGGAACCGATCCAAGCAGTCTCTGTAGTGGAGGTTGTACAAGAAGCGGTTGAAACAGCCGAAACGGTCGAGGTCGAACAGCCCATACAGCTCGAACACCCATTACAAACCGATTTAGTTCAACCGATAGAAATAGAAACAAGGCTAGAGGCTGAAGTGTTTTTTGACTATACACTGATTCATTCAGATTCAGAGGAGAAGCCGTATTTGTTAATTGGTACCCTCCAGGTAAAAAACACGGGAACAGAGGAGTTGTACAACCCAATTATTTGTTTGAGGGTGACCCCGGCAGACTCCATTAAAATGGGTGGTCAAATCCTTCCTCCCAAGCTGGTTGAAACAATGGCCGTACAAGGAATGAACGGACTAAAGGGCTGGAGATATTTAGAGGATGACTGGTTTACTCAGGCGATGGAGCGAGGAGAGTACTGGATTGCTCCGATCGCACCTGTAAGCATTGCTCCCAAAGCCACCGAGTCTTTTCAAAACTTTCAAATCTCATTTTTGAAGCAGGATGCAGGGAAGGCTGTGATCGTGGAAGGGGTCGTGGTTTGTAACGATCAGGAGGTTCAATTTTCCGCGAATAACCGCATTGCCGTCTCGTTTTAGCAAGTAAATCCGTGAGGGACTTATTGAATCGGAGAAAAAAAGCCACCATTTCCATCGAAATGATGGCTTTTACGTTCCGAGGCTATTTTTTCAGGAACATCTGCACGAATGTTTTTCCGTGTGGGCCGCCGTTCACTACAGCAATCCCCACGTAATCATACGCAGAGCTCATAATATTGGCTTTGTGTCCCGAAGAATTCATAAACATTTGATGAGCGCCACTTACGGATGGATTCTGAGCAATGTTTTCAGCAGCAGCTCGGTAGTTGATGCCAAAGCTTTCCATCATTTGAAACGGCGAGCCATACGTAGGAGAGGTGTGGCTGAAGTACCCTTTATCGACCATCTCCTGTGCCTTCACACGTGCTACTTTCACTAATTGCATGTCGACCTGATACGGCGAAAGTCCGCTGTTGGCACGCTCCTTGTTCACGAGCTGGACCATTTCCTTTTCGTCAGCAGTCAATTCAGAAGGCAACGGAACGCTTGGATTTACCGTTCCTGTTCCTGTGCCAGGCTTTTGCGGCTGATCAGGATTGGAAGGAGTAACAGGTGGCAATGGATCAGGCTTCGTTTGCCCATTGTTATTCTTGTATTGCGTCTGGATCGCACTGTACGTTTTTGCGTCTGCTTCGCCAGTCAAGGTCTGCTTGTTCCGCGACTGGAATAGCATCACATTAAAACGAGTGGAATCATCATACGTGCCATTCACTGTTATTTTATAGCCGAGGGCAGCAAGCATTTTTTGAAGCTCTTTGACTCCCTCTCCGCTAGATCCGAGTTTCAGTGTTCCCGTTTGATCGGCTGGTTTTGACGGAGTTTCCGGTTTTGTTTGCGGCTTTGTTTGCGGCTTTTTGTTCAGGGAAACATAAGCCGTTTTCATTTTATCGTACGTGGCTTTGTTTACAATCCCTGTTTGCTTTAGCTTGTACTTCTTTTGGAACTGCTTGACGTTGTAGGCAGTGTAGCTGTTATAGAGTTTGTCTACCTTTAATTTGTGATCAAATTTCAAAGCATCGAGCATCTTTTCCACTTCTAAAACCCGTGCGTTATTCATCCCTTTTTTCAAAGGGGTAAAAGTCGATTTCGCAAAGGCAGGTTGTCCGATCATGGTGACGGAGACGGACAGGGAAAGGATAGCGGCAATCTTCTTCATGCTGCGATTCATGTCATCACGCCTTTCTCTGGTTTGTCGCTCCTTGTAATGGTACTAAAATGCCAGTGGAATAAAAAAGCTCAAAATATTGGAAAGAGGTGGAGAAGAGGTGTTTGATCTCTCCTGGATCGACATGGTTATCCTTGTGCTGGCAAGCTTTCGACTTACCCATCTGATCGTCTTTGATGAGATTACTTCTTTTTTGCGCGAGCCCTTTATAAAGGTCACGTATGTCACCGATTCGTCGGGTCAAGTCGTTCGTGATTTCCAATTCAAAGGGGGAGCGGTGCGCCAATGGATCGGAAAGCTACTTAGCTGCCATTGGTGTGTCGGGATTTGGATCGGAGTGCTCATTGTTGCGCTGTACATGTATGTACCAGCCGCCTATCCGGTCCTGCTTATTTTGGCGATAGCGGGAGCGGCGGCTGTAATCGAAACGAGGCTGTATATGTGATGACAAAATCAGCTACGTGAAAAGGTATGGTAGACGATAAACTCATCGTGTGAAAGCGGGATCACTTCATCAGCCCTGTAACCGCCTACGAGCTTGTTGTGGATTTGTGGCGGAGTAGCAGGGCCAATACTGGAGGAAGCAATATCGACCCGATGAATATGTGTCCGTGGATCGAGCGGGACTTCAATGGCGAAAATGGGCTTTTCGACTGTAAATGATTTAGCCATGACGCCGTTTACCAAAGCAGTCAGGGTGAACGGTTTTGTCACTTTGGCTGTAGGACCAGGAACAGAGCCTTTCAGCAACAGAATGTGTGACGGGTTGCTGGGATCAGATTCTAGCATTACCCGCAGGACAGGCGGTGCCCACAAGTCGGGAAAGCGGTTCATGCTTGTGATTCTCGCTGAGTTGGAAGGGAAGGTCTTGTACTGCTTTAATAATTCAATCACGCCCAAACCGCGATATTGGGATACATGGGACACCCATCCACTAGGTATACTCAAATAATGCTTCGCTAACGATTTAAACACTTCTGGAATCCCGATCGAGTGCCACTGGGTCATGGATTTGCAAGTGGCATGAATGCGAGCATTTGCAAAATACTCAGGTATAAAGCCGATTTGATGAAATTTGGCAATCCGCATCCACAGCTCATAGTCCATACAAAAGTAAAGCTTTTCATCCACACCACCCATTTGTGCGATCACATGACTGCGAATAAAGGCGGCAGGCTGACAGACACAGCATGTATAAAATAACTGTTTGGCATCTGCGTGATCGGAAGGAAACGTATTTACTGCTTGGCTATGTTCATTGACGACCTGACATTTGCCATGAACCATACCCCAATTCGGGTTTTGCAAAAAGGCTTGCACAGCTTTGCGAATCGCACCTGGCAAATAGGTATCATCGGAGTTCAGCCAGCCAATGATGGATCCTTGCGCTCTGGAAAAACCTTTGTTAAGCGCGTGGGATTGTCCGCGGTCTGGCTCAGAGATATAGCGAAAACGGCTGTCTGCTTGAGCGTACTCCTGTAAAATAGCGAGCGTATCATCTGTCGAGCCGCCATCTATGACAATCATCTCAATGTTGGTGTAATCCTGAAGTAGAACACTGTTAATCGTCTCGCGGATAAATCTTCCCTGGTTAAAGGAAGGCGTCACGATACTGACGAGAGGAAGCTGGGGGGTAGACATGTGTGCCACTCCTTTCAAAAATTTCCAAAGCCAAAAACGGCACGCCTGAAATAGGATATGTACAAGGAGAAGCATTGGTATCGGGATACATTTCTTATTTTGAATCCAATCAAAAGAGCAGCGTAAAGCAAAATAAAAAAAGAGTGCGGCCGCTCTAAGGAATGGCACCCACTCTGATATGAAAAGTGATACATGTTACAAGTAGTCTGGGACTAATCCTGGATTCCGATAAATCCGCAGTAATTCAGCATAAGAGTCCGCAGCAGTTTCCGGGCCGCTGATTGCCCTTGCCACCATGGTGACACGGCCGATCGGGTAGTTGTTTTTGGTGCCAGAGCTGATCGTTTGAATGGTGTGGGGAAGAGGTTCAAATAGTGTACTTGCAAGCATTTCCTTGAGACATTTTATCGAAGGCACCCAATACGTGGTGATATCATGATAAATCCGATTCATGCTTCCCGGAGGCCCGTTAAAGATCATTCTTGATTCTTTATCATCGAGGATACAAGCGGTTTCGAGGAGCAAGTGTCCACCCGTTTTGACGACGCTTCGTGCTTGCGAGATCGTCCACAATGGATCGCGCACGTGATAAAGCAGTCCGGTATGCTGGACGATGTCGAACAAGTTGTGGCGAATTTGCTGTGGAAACGGGAGTGGTGTGTTAAAGTCGTCCATCAACAACACCTTCAGGCCCTCCCAAAGTGTATAGGGAGAGATGTTGTATAGGGGAAGAACCTTACTGCCCAGTATATCTTTGCACAACTCAAAATTGGAGTAAAGGGGCTGCATGCAGTCCGTTGCTACAACAAGAGATGCCCCGAGCTGTTCTGCCTCAAAAGCCCACATGCCGTCAAAACTAGCGATGTCGAGGACGCGTTTTCCAGCATAATTCAAGTGCTGCCTCGATCTGCGAGTACTCTCCCACAGTGGTTCCAAAATCGCGAGACCTGGTGTAGATATACCTGGGCGAAGCGAGATTTTATGGTACCAGCTGCGTTTTCCGATCTCAGCTAAAATTTCACTGTCTGTCCATGTTCCTCCCACTGTTGTTCCCTCCTTTTTGAAAAGAGCGATCAAAAAATGTCATCACGCTATCTTTACGATATGTACACTTAGGTTCACGGGATACGGGGGAGAAGCCCCAAATTCACATAGATGAACAAAAATTTAGGCAGGAAGCCCACGACAGTTGGCCGTTTCCGAGCCTGCTTTTTGTGAATACGGTGAAAGGAAGAATGAATACCAAAGGAGGGGCGGAAGCGATGACCTTGCCTATCATATTCATGCACAGGGGAGATGACGATTATCTTACCTACAGCCTGCGGCAAGCCAAGTTAAGCAACCCCCATTCACCCGTCTACCTGCTCGGGAAAGTGACGAATCAAAAATTTGCGACGGCCGGAATCATCCACGAGCTGATGGATTACCATATGGTGACAGCCCAAAGCTTTGCCAAGGTTTATCAGCATATGCACGTGATGAGCTACGAATATAATCTTTTTTGCTTCCAGCGATGGTTCATATTGCGTGATTTCATGCGAAAGAGAGGCATGCAGAACTGCTTTTATGTCGATTCTGATGTGATGCTGTATACAAATGTTTCCAAACCAGAGTTTCGCCCATTTTCCATGGAATTTGCATGGACAAGTTTCGTAGGCATCGACACATTGGATCGTTTTTGCAACCTCATGATGAAGTACTTTGTCAATCCCTCGTTATTCCGTCAGCTCGTAAAAATAACGATCGAATATGATCAAGTCATAAACGGAGTTCCTCTCGTCTCTGACATGGTGCTCTGCTTGCTGTATTTTCGACACTACTCTGGGCAGACGCATACGCATGGGACATTCGGAGATTCCTTTTTCGATGAAAATATAAATCGGCCACTTTGGGCTGAAGCTCTTGCCAACAAGAAAAAAGTGTATGTGAATCAAGGAATCCTCTACTGCAAGGACCTGGCCAGCGGCTCGTACAAACGAATAAACTCCCTGCATTTTCAAGGATTAGAGTCAAAAAACTTCATGCACGATTTCTTGTTTTCCAACATTCCGCAAAGTACAGGCGCCCAGTATTACGATTATCTGACAGGACAATGGACACCTGTGGTGTAATGATTGTACATGTGTACCCCCGTTATGTAGTTAACGGGGGTTTTGCCTATGGAAGAAGTCGTAACAGTCGGGAGAATCGACCATTTTAGCGGGTAAAACGGTCATCGCTATTTCCGCTTTCATATGATGGTTCATGCATGAAGTATAACGGACAGAGGTGGCCTAGATGAAACTGGTATTGCTATCGGGCGGTTCAGGGAAAAGGTTGTGGCCGCTCTCCAACGATGTTCGCTCCAAGCAATTTTTAAAATTGATTAAGAGTCCAAACGGCGGTCCAGAATCGATGGTCCAGAGAATGTGGAGGCAGCTCGCTTCCAACCAGTGTCTGGATATGACCTTTATCTCGACAAGCCAATCACAAGTAGACCTGATATATAGTCAACTCGGAACGAATATACCACTCATACTGGAGCCGCAAAAACGGGATACATTTCCGGCAATTACGCTAGTAGCGAGCTATCTGCACAGTGTGAAAAAATTGGGCCCGGATGAGATTGTAACGGTTATGCCTGTCGACTCGTTTGTGGAGGATCATTTTTTCCAGAAGCTAAAGCAATTGGAGAAAGTGATCGAGGCTTCGGGTGCAGATTTGGCCTTAATGGGTGTGAAGCCTACGTACCCGTCAACCAAATACGGCTATATTGTGCCGGAGCCCGTAGCAGACGAATCTCAGCAATACCGAAAAGTAGCCCGATTTACGGAAAAACCAACGGAAGAACAGGCGAAAGGACTGCTGTCCAAGCAAGCTTTATGGAATTGTGGCGTCTTTGCTTTTCGTCTGGGCTATTTGCTGAAGGAGATGGACAAAAGAAACATTCCGATTGCTCATGACCAATTACTTCAAACATACACACAGCTGCCTAAAATAAGCTTTGACTACGAAGTGGTGGAGAAGGCAGAGCATGTCGTGGTCGTCCCATACGCAGGTGATTGGAAGGATTTAGGTACGTGGAATACGCTGACAGAGGAAATGAGCGAGCATTCTGTGGGACGCGTGCATCTGGAAGAGAGTGGCAATACGCATGTCATCAACGAGTTGGACCTGCCGATCGTGTCGATTGGGGTGTCAGATTTGGTAATTGCGGCTAGTCCAGATGGCATCTTGGTTTCTGCCAAGGAAAAAAGTCATGTCGTCAAGGATATCGCAAGGGACTGGAGTCAGCGTCCTATGTTTGAGGAGAGAAGATGGGGCTGGTACCATGTTTTGCAACTTCAGAGAATGAGTGAAAAAGTAGAGGTTTTGACGAAGCGGCTTCATATTCATGCCGGCAAAAATTTGAGCTACCAATACCATCACTATCGAAGCGAGGTGTGGATGGTCGTGGAGGGTGAAGGTGATTTTGTCCTGAATGACCGCTTATTTCGCATTCGCCCAGGGGATGTGTTAGAAATACCAGTGGGTGCCAAGCATGCCATCAAAGCAATCAGTGATTTGGATATCATCGAGGTGCAGATGGGCAGCAAGTTAATAGAAGAGGATATTGTTCGCATAGGCATGAGCTGGAACGACATTCTCGAAATGGTCAGTGAGTAGCAATGATGCTAGATAACGTATTCTGGAAAAATAAAAGAGTCTTTTTGACAGGCCATACAGGCTTCAAAGGCTCGTGGATGTGTCTGGTCCTGCACGCGCTCGGCGCACAGATAACAGGATACGCACTTGCCCCGCAGACAAAGCCCAATTTATTTGAGCTATGTAACCTGGAATCAGTACTCCATAAGCATATTTGCGGAGATATCCGCCAAAAGGAAGACATAACAAAGGCAGTCATGGAGGCACGGCCAGATATCGTAATTCATATGGCAGCACAGCCTTTGGTTGGCATGTCCTATCTTGATCCGCTTACCACCTATGAGACAAATGTGATGGGGACGGTTCATGTGCTTGAAGCGGTACGAACAGCCGCACTGGCACAGGTGCCGATCAGGGCTGTCATCAATGTAACGACAGACAAATGCTACGAAAACAAGGAATGGCCCTGGGGTTATCGTGAGGTGGACACGCTGGGTGGGCATGATCCTTATTCGAATAGCAAGGCGTGCTCCGAATTGGTGACAGCCAGCTATCGACAATCCTTTTTCCAATCCGATGCTGCTGGCGGAAAGCTCGGGATAGCTACTGCACGGGCAGGTAATGTGATAGGAGGAGGAGACTGGACCTTTGGCAGGCTCATCCCCGATTTGATTCTAAGCCTATTGAACAAAGATAAGGTCGTGCTCCGAAATCCGCAAGCCATACGCCCGTGGCAGCACGTCCTCGAATCGGTGTGCGGCTATCTGCTGCTGGCAGAGAAGCTATGGGAGGACCCGCGGCGCTATTCATCAAGCTGGAATTTTGGTCCCGACCCAGGGGATGCCAAAACGGTAGAGTGGATCACCGCGCGTATGTGTGAGAAATGGGGAGCACAGGCTTCCTACCAAATCACTTCAGACTCTCCCTTTCACGAAGCGACGTACTTAAAGCTAGATTGTGCAAAGGCGATCTCACAGCTGGGCTGGCATCCTCGCTGGTCACTGGAGCAAGCGCTCGATGCCATTATGGAGTGGACAAGAGCCTATCAGCAAAAAAAGGATATGAAGCAAGTTTGCTTGGAGCAGATTGATCATTATTTGAAGGAGGGGGCTTCATGAAGGTGGTCATTTTGGCGGGGGGATATGGCACACGGATTGGAGAAGAATCACAGCTTAAACCAAAGCCCCTGATAGCGATAGGAGATAAACCGATTATTTGCCATATCATGTCCACCTATTCCCGGTACGGCTACAATGACTTTATCATCTGTCTAGGCTACAAAGGCTACCTGATCAAAGAATACTTTGCGCACTATTTTTTGCACCAGTCAGATGTTACGTTTGATTTTTCAAAGGGCAATGAAATGACTTTGCATAATCCATGCCAGGACCCGTGGAAGGTCACGCTGATTGACACAGGCAAGGATACAATGACAGGGGGCAGAATCAAGCGAATCCAGTCGTACGTAGGAAACGCTCCATTTATGCTCACTTATGGAGATGGTGTCTCCAGCATCGATATTGAAAAGCTGGTCTCCTATCACCGCGCACATGGAAAGCTGGCTACGATTACAGCTACGCAGCCTCCAGGTCGCTTTGGTGCTTTAGACCTTGGCAGTGATGATCAAGTGAGGGGCTTTCAGGAAAAGCCAAATGGCGACGGAGGATGGATAAATGCCGGATTTTTCGTTCTGGAGCCGGACGTTTTTTCTTATTTGGCTGGGGATGAAACTGTCTTTGAGCGTGAGCCCCTGGAGCAATTAGCCCAGAACGGACAGCTCGCTGCATACAAGCATACAGGTTTTTGGCACCCGATGGATACGATGCGGGATAAAAACTACCTGGAGTCGCTATGGAAAAGTGGAAAGGCGGAGTGGAAGTAGGAGGACAGATGCGGGGAGGCAGAAGAGCTTGAGAATCATGCTTACGGGAGCTACCGGATTTTTGGGAAGCCATCTGGCAAGAGCTCTGGTGCGAAATCATCATCATGTCGTCATTCTCAAGAGAAGCTTTTCGGATTGCGCGCGTCTGACAGATATTGTGAGCGATATCAGCAGCTACGATCTGGATATGACAGATTTATGCGTACCGTTTGAGCGCCATCAGCCTTTTGATGCCATTATTCATACGGCAACCGCATATGGGCGGCGTGATGAATCGGATGCAGCACTGCTTGAGACGAACGTCGTCTTTCCGCTCCGACTCCTGCAAGCTTCGATCAAGTATGGCACCAGTCTGTTCCTGAATACAGACACCTTTTCACGTAGGGCACTCTCGTCGCAGGCAACATACATGCTCGGATATCATCTGACCAAAAAACAGTTCGCGGAGTGGGGCGAGTATTTATCTGCCATACATCAGACGAGGTTTGTCAATATACGGCTGGAGCATGTGTACGGACCATGTGATCAGCCGACCAAGTTCATCCCATTTGTGATGAGGCAATGTATGAGAAAAAACATAGAAATAGCTCTTACCCCCGGAGAACAGAAGAGAGATTTTGTGTACGTAGATGATGTAGTAGAGGCGTATCTCGTACTTCTAAGCGAGAGTATGGTATTGCCAAAAGGGTTTAGTGAATATCAGGTGGGAACAGGTCACGCTACCCCCATTCGCGAGCTGGTACAAAAAATACACTCGTTGACCAAGTCATCTGCGCAGTTGAAATTCGGAGCGATTCCGTATCGTGACCAGGAGATTATGTGCTCACGAGCTGACACGACAGCTCTCAAAACGCTTGGATGGAAAAGCAACGTGGAGCTAGACGCTGGGCTTGCTAAGATGATGAAAATAGAAGGACTCGCATAAACAAAAGAATGAAGAAAACGGACAGGGTGCTAGCTTCCTCTGTCCGTCTTTTTTGTATAGGACGGAGTATAGACCAAAAAACATGGTCAGCTTAGCTGCCACGTTTTCTAGGTCGCCCACTTTAGACGGATTTGAGTTTATCGAAGAATGGTCTTGTTTGTGCAGAACAAATCTCCGTGGAATGGCTTGATTAATTCAAGCAGTTCATGATAGGTACTGATCTCAACTAATGACTCATCCCTTTTGATCAAATAGACATGGTTGTATAGGGAGAAGATCCTGAGAAAGAGCTCATTGGGATCTTTGCCGAAATAGCCGCGCAGATTGTCAGGATTGAACTCAATGACGAGATCAGGATTGAAATTTTTGAATGTCTGAACCGCACCAGTCAATGCCTGGACCTCTGAGCCTTCGACATCGATCTTTATCAGGTCAATTCGGGACAAATTCTTTTCCGCAACCCAGTCATCCAGCCGCGTGCAGGTAATGGTATCCGTTGCAGCTGAGGTTGCTTCACTGGCGACGAAGGACCAGCCGCCACCGCGATCGACCTCGCAAAATTCGATGGTACCGTTTCGGTCAAATACGCCCAATGGAACCGGTTCTACATTTTGGATCTGATTATCCTCAAGCGTTTTCGTCAAAAAGTGGTAGTTGATGCTCGATGGTTCAAACGCATACACCTTGCCAGAAGGTGCTAGATAGCTCAAGGCAAGCGATATGGTACCGAGATTGGCGCCAATATCCAGACAAACATAGTCGGGCTGGACAACCTTTCGCAAAAGGTTGATGACATAATCCTCATATAGACCATCGGCCATTTCCACATAATAAAGAACACTCTGATCAGAATGGCTGCCGTGAATCAAGAAGCTTTTCTGATCAAAGGGCAGACGAAACTGAACCGTTTTTGTCGCACTTAATGTCCGAGGCGGGTGGATACGTATGATGTCATTTTTCACCTCGAAATGCAGGTCAGGACGCAGAGTGGCGACGTACTGCTTCAGATCCTCGATTGTAGGGTAATCCTTAAGCAACGGATTGGGTCCGATAAAGCAGCGGGCATCGTCAATCAAAATGACATGGTCTGTTACGTGATGCGATAAGATAGTGGCCAGCTCTTCCAAAATAGGAGTGTCGAGATCCCCCTTGGCTGACTCTATGGAAAGAGGAATGTAGTGACCGTCAAGCCAGAACAGGCATGGCTCGTTAATCGATGCCAATAAGCTCGGAAGCACCTTGCTGCTATCCCCATGCAGGATGGAAATATGGGCTTCCCCAGCAAAATTGTTTTTGGCTGCCAGAAATAACGCGTCATCCAATTCAATGGAATAAATCTGATTAAAATGCTGCTTCTGAGCTGCCACCATGTATCCGTGAAAGGTTCCAGTTTCGATAAGTGTACGTATTTGGTGCCTGCTTCCATACTCTTTGACAGCTGCCGTTTTTACATCGTAAGGAGGGGATTCCAGTATCCAGAAGTCCCAAGCCTCCTGTGCAGTAAGACCAGAGGGAACGCGCAACTCCGTTTGCCACATCTGGCGAATTTGATTCATTCGCGACATATGCATACTCCTTTCTAGGAAAATGATCTCCCTGCGACGCGGTGCAAGACCGACAGCGTTTGTTGCGCGCATTTTGCCCAGGAAAATCTGCTTGCTTGTGCCATGCCTTTTTTGATCAGACTTTCTCTCGTGTTGACATCGTGTACTTCCACGATTTTTTTGGCGATATCCTCAGGAGACACAGGATTGAACTGCAGAGCTGCTTCGCCCACAATTTCGGGGATACTGCCAGAATTGGAGCAGATGATGGGAAGCTCCGTCCGCATCGCCTCCACCAAAGGAATACCGAAGCCCTCAAAAAGGGAGGGGAAGCAGAGGAAGTAAGCGTTACGGAACACGTAGGGCATTTCATTTTGAGGAATGTAATCTAGCCACGTGATCTGATTTTCTAAATGATGCTCGGCAATGGAGCGCATCACTTGTCCGTGAGCTTCCTGAGGAGCGCCGGTGAAAACCATATGAATTCGTACCTGATGTACATCGCGCAAATGAGCGATGGCCGAAAGGAGGCTGACGTGATTTTTATGCCACCACGTATTGGCTGGATAAAAGCCGTAATGGTCTGGTAATGCGTACTTTTGCTTGACGCGTTGGTTCATCGCCGAATCATAAGGAAGAGAGAATTCGTGTGCGGAGTCGAGGTGGATGGCATGAACCTGATGGGCAGGTAGCCCGAATTTTTCGATCATGCTTGCCCGGGAAAACTCGGAAAGCGTCAGTACGGCATTGGTCCGCAGCGCTGATGCCTGATAGGTTGTTTTTCTCCATGACAATTGATTGGCATCAAAAAATTGCGGATAGTACTCGTGCTGAATATCCGGAATGTTAATCACACTCGGTATGGACACATCAAATGGATTGAGGACCAGCAAAGGACAGAACCAAAGGTCCAGACGCAGACTGCGAATCCAGCTATGAAACTGGGTCTGGGAATCGATATGTTCATGCATCATGACCTTTTGAATTTTGGGGTGGTTCGGAAACGTATGGTAATTGGTTTTGGTTAGAAAAAGAAACCACTGATTCTGATCATGGGTTTGAATGGAGTAGGAGAGCAAATTGCGTACATATTGCTCCATGCCCCCGATTTTGCCAGGGATGACAGCAAGCAAATTCACACCAATTCTCATGGAGTCTTCACCTCGTTGCCGAGCACATGCTGACAGTACCATTCAATGGTTTTTTGCAAGCCACTGAGCAGCGGAGTACTCGCCTCAAAGCCGAAAGCTGCTTTTGCTTTACGAGTATCGAGCTGCCTGCGTGGTTGGCCATCCGGCTTGCTTGAGTCCCATACGATCTGTCCCTTGTAGCCGCAGAGCTGTTGAATCGTTTCTGCCAGATGGCGAATGGTGGTCTCTTCGCCAGAGCCGATATTGATGGGATCGGAGGAGTTAAAGGATTCAGTCGCGTTTACAATGGCACGGGCTGCATCCTCTACGTAGATGAATTCACGTGTTACTTCTCCGGTTCCCCACAAAACAATCTCCTGTTCCTTTCTTTGCTTTGCTTCGATGCATTTTCGTATGATCGCCGGGATTACATGAGAGGTTTCCAGGTCGAAGTTGTCGTGTGGACCGTATAAATTAACGGGTAACAAGTAAATGGAGTTAAAGTCGTATTGCTCGCGGTAAGCCTGCGACTGAACCAGCATCATTTTTTTCGCCATACCATAAGGGGCATTCGTTTCTTCCGGGTAACCGCTCCACAAATCTTCCTCCATAAAAGGCACCGTTGCAAATTTGGGGTACGAGCAAATCGTCCCGATAGCTACAAACTTTTCGACGCCAAATAGTCGGGCTTGCTCAATCAACTGGGTGCCCATAATGAGGTTGTCATAAAAAAATTTGCCAGGATTCTTTTGGTTGGCGCCGATCCCGCCGACGACAGCAGCGAGATGGATAATGATTTCTGGTTCGAAGGCTTGCAGCATGTGGCGGATGTCGTTTTCTTTGCGTAGGTCAAAGTCGCGACTTCGGGGAACATACACGTGCTGGCATTGCTTTAAGTGAAGCTCTTCCACGACGTGTTTACCCAGAAATCCTGCTCCGCCGGTAACGACGATCCGTTTTTCCGACAGATTCATGTATGCAACACCTTCCTTTTTTAGGCTCATAACGCTGGCACAGGATGACGATTTTTCAGCAGCCAACCAGCCACTTGCTGGGGATTTTTCTTGAACTGCATATAAAATTGCTGCTCCTGTGCGGACAAGGGAAATACATGCTGGACCTGAAAGCTAACTGGTTGGCGGATCGACGCATCCTCCGGGGAAGAGATGAGCTGCTGGCGGCTGCATACGAGTTCAACTGTAGAATTGGGTTCGTGGACGGGGAGAGTGATACACGTCTCAAAATGACCGGCAGGAATGACGTGATAGGCAGCTGGGACATTGTTGATTAGTACATGCACGTGCATGGGTTGGTTGAACAGTGTATTTACACCCTTGATGAGCAGCGCCTGCATCGGGGTGAGTGGATCGACGAACAATGATAAACGGTAGCGCGGTGGAACCCAGGAGCTGGAATAACGATTGCTGTCAACCAAAATCGGCGTCTTTCCGAATACGTAGTGTGCCTTGAACAGATCGAGAAACCAGTGGACACCTTTTTGCGGATAGTGAGTTAAAAAGTGATAGAGCCAGTCGTTCGCCACCGTGCCGAAATGGCGTATGCTCGTCTTGAGAATTTCAGGGAGTCCCAGCTCGACCTCCAGAGCAATGGATTTGCAGGCTGCATGTAAGCGTGAAGCGGCAAGGAAATCGCCGATGTGCCCGACCTGATGGGCTTTGGAGATACGCATCCACAAATCGTAATCCATGCAATAATGAAGGCTCTCATCAACTCCGCCGACAGACTGGAAGACTTCTTTACGCACAAAAGCGGAAGGCTGACAGATGATGCAGAACAGAAAAAGGCTTTGGCGTGAAAACGGTTTGGTAGGATATACACCTATGAATTTATTTTGCTCGTTAATGTGGTAGGCGTTTCCATACACCATCGACCATGCAGGATTCATGGTTAGAGCGGATACGGCTTTGGAAACAGCACCAGGCAAATACGTATCATCCGAATTCAACCAGCCGATGATCTCGCCACTCGCCATGCTCAGCCCTTTGTTTATTGCATCGGATTGTCCGCGATCCTGTTCGGAAACAAAGCGAAAGCGCTCGCCTAAATAACGGTAGCTGTTCAAAATCTCAAGTGTCCCATCAGTAGATCCTCCATCGACCACAATATGCTCGATATGGGGGTAATCCTGCATGAGAACACTCTCGATTGTTTGCTTGATGAAGGTAGCCTGGTTAAAGGAGGGAGTAATGACGCTGATCAGAGGCAGTCCCGGATTCCTCATTTTTTGTCTCCCTCCCTTTGCTTCTTGCAGCGCAGGATGTTTCTCCAATATTCAAGCAGATCCTCCATCGTCTGGTGAAAGGGAATCTCCGGCTTCCATCCGGTTTTTTCCTGAAACAGACTGGAGTCTCCTAGTAGAATGTCTACATCGGATGGGCGAAGCCTTTTGGGATCAACGCGGATCTGGACATTGGCCGTCGTGAAGGTAAGGAGTGTCTGGAGAACTTCTTCGACGGTTCTCGTCGTCCCTGAGGAAATGTTATAGACGCTTCCCGGTTCTCCGCGCTCAAGAGAGAGCCAATATGCTTTGACCACATCTCTGACATCTGTAAAATCACGTCTGGCCTGCAGATTTCCCACATCGACATAAGGGGGCTGCAAGCCTAATTCAATTTGTGCGATTTGCTTGGCGAAATTGGAGGTGACGAAGTGTTCTCCCCGCCGTGGCCCTGTGTGATTAAAGGTTCGTGTACGGACGATTGAGAGACCGTAGCTCTGAAAGTACTGATAGCCGAGGAAATCCTGAGCGATTTTACTCACCGCATATGGACTGAGCGGGCGTAGAGGATTATTTTCTTGAACAGGGATTTCCCCGGGATAAACCATACCGTACTCTTCGCTGGAGCATGCTACCTGAATTTTGCAGTCCACATCCCATTTTCGTACCGCTTCAAAAAGATGCAGCTGGCTGACAATATTGTTCGTGAGTGTATCGGCAGGGGAGTTCCAAGAGGTTGGGACAAAGCTCTGCGCCGCAAGATGGTAAATCTGTTCTGGTCGGATGAGCTTAATCATCTGATCGACCGCATGGGGGTCCGTAAGTTCGCATTCGACCAGCGAAATGCGATCTACTAGATGCGAAATATGGTCCATCCGACTGCGTGTGCGGTATGTTCCATAGATTTCGATATTGCCGCGAGCGAGCAAATACTCAGCTAAATGACTGCCTGCAAAGCCGGTAATGCCCGTAATGAGTGCTTTCAAGAGGCGCCCCCCCTTGTTCATGATGTTCCTTACAAAGCGAGCTGGATAATCATTTGTCAAGGAAGCAGATGTTTTATATATAGTACAATCAAGCGCACACTGGCACGGCGAATGTCTTTTGACTTGCTGAGAACAGCCTTTTTCTGTAAAAAGTAGCAAACGAACACGCCTTTTGGCTATAGACAAAATACGAATATAGAAACGTGCATGAAAGGAAGGGAGGGGCTAGGTCGGATGGAGCGGATTAACAATTATGAAAAACGTATTTTCTCACAAAACGGCGAGGATGGTATCATCGAAGAGCTGTTTTCGCGGATCGGAACCACCAATCGTTATTTCGTTGAATTTGGCGTGCAGAGCGGTCTGGAATGCATGTCCAAAAATGTAGCATGCTCGCATCACTGGTCCGGGGTCATGATCGAGGGTCACCCACTAAACTACCAGCATTTGCGAGCAAACTATGCTGCATTTCCTAACGTCGTTACTCACTATTCTTTTATTACGAGAGAAAATATTGCTGCGATTTTCGCACAGCTGCATGTACCGATAGAATTTGACCTGCTTACTATCGATCTAGACGGTATTGATTACTGGGTGTGGCAAGCACTTGCTTCCTTCAAGCCGCGTGTCGTCATCATGGAGTACAATGCCTCTTTTCCGCCGCCGCAAAAAATGGTGGTCGCGTATGATCCGCAGTTTATGTGGAATGGAACCACCTATTTCGGTGCGAGTCTGACCTCATTGGCCGAATTGGGCAACCAGCTCGGCTATGATTTGATTGGAACAGATTCGAAGGGGGTAAATGCATTCTTTATCAGGCGTGACTTATGCAAGAAATCGGGCTTTCCTGCGCTGACTCCTGAACAAGCATATCATCCGCCGAGCTATGGGCTGAACCAAGGCGGACATCCACAAGGAAGCGGACCTATTGTAGAGATTTAGCTGGGCATAAGACGGCGCAGGAAATCAAGTACGTACTGCTTCAGCGCTGCAAGCTGAGTCTGAGCGGACTCTTCAGACTGCTCCTTGACGCCGAAATACAGCTTTAGCTTCGGTTCTGTGCCAGAAGGGCGGATGCAAAACCAGGCTTCCTTTTCCAAATGGAATTTCAACACGTCACTCGTGGGTAGGGAGTGGCCAATGGTTTCTCCTGACAAAAGGTCATGGCGTAATCCTGTCTTATAATCCTCGAATGTAGTTATGATGCGGCCGCTGAGTGCGTTTGGTGGAGCCTGGCGGATGGAAGTGAGGAGCGTTGTCATTTTTTCCATCCCGTCCCGACCTGTATACGTAATGGAGACTAAATCCTCCTGGTAGTAGCCGTACTTTTGATAAAGGAGTTGTAATCGCTGATAGAGGCTTGAGCCTTGGGAAAGCTGATAAGCACAAGCGTCGGCAAGTAAATAGGCGGCTTGCACACCATCCTTGTCACGGACGAAATCACCGTATAAATACCCGCAGCTTTCTTCCAGCCCAAACAGGAAATGATACTGCCTGGTTTGCTCAAATTCGTACATTTTTTCACCGATGTACTTAAAGCCGGTTAGGGTGTCCACTGTGCCGATATGGTAGGACGCTGCGATCGCACGGACCATTTCCGATGTAACAATGGTTTTTACTACCACGCTGTTAGCTGGGAGACTGCTCTCAGCTTTTTTGTGTGAGAGGAGATAGTCAAGCAGGAGTACTCCGACCTGATTACCGGTCAGGATGATGTGCTGATTGGGCTGTGTGCGAACGGCGACTCCCAGACGATCGCCATCAGGATCGGTACAAATAATCAGGTCTGCTCCCTTTTTTCGTGCATATTTCAAGGCGAGTCTGAATGCTTCGGGATTCTCCGGGTTGGGTGAGCTTGCATATGTGAATTCAGGATCAGGATTGGCCTGTTCGGGTACGACCCTTACTTGTTGGAACCCACGATCTACTAGACCATGCAAGATCGGGTCGTACGTAGTCCCATGCAATGGCGAAAAAACAATACGAGGCTGGTGCGCCTGCAAAACGAGACGCGCAGAGGAAAAGCGAAGCTGCTCCTGACAAGTCAAATACGCGTCAAAAATCTCATTCTCCAACATGCGTAGACGTCCAGATTCGAGCAGCTCGCTTTCATCGGTGACCTCGACAAGCAGCTCGTCTCCCACCTCGTCCATTTTTTCAAGGATGCGGGACGCAGTATGAGGAGGGATTTGTCCTCCGTCACTGCCATAAATTTTGTAGCCGTTGTATTCGGGAGGGTTATGACTGGCAGTAATTACGACTCCAGCACGAGCACCGAGATGGCGTACGGCAAAAGAGAGCAGGGGTGTCGGTGTCAGCTTGGAGAATAAACAAGAGGTGATGCCGTATTTTCCGAGAACCTTTGCTGTTTCCATGGCAAAAGCTTTGGAGTGCTGTCTGGAATCGTATGCGATCACGACTTTGATTGCCGCGACATCGATATTTTGCTCAAGTAAATAGCGGGCAAGACCAGCACTTGCTTTGCGAATGGTGTATATGTTTATTCGGTTAATTCCGGGCGCCATGACACCACGCATGCCCCCTGTTCCAAAATCAATCGGTTTATAAAAGCAATCCTCCAGATGCTTGCTATCCATTTGGATCAAATCTAATTGCTCCCGCAGCGCAGGATCGAGAGCTGCAAACTCATTCCAGCGAGTATAGTTTGTTTGCCAATCAGCTTTCATTGCTCGATTCACTCCTCATCGAAAAAAGTCCTTGTTATGTAAGGTATTACTGCTACCAGAAGGGAGTGAAGCGCAAGAGGTACTTCGACATGAATTGGCGACATGACGAGTATGATTGAAGTATAGAGGAAACCAGATTCTAGCATTGCCCTATCGCTCATGAGCCTTTGTCGTCTCCAGCATTATCCTTGGGCGTTGAACGCATTTGTATGGTTTGGCATATGCTTAAGAGATGATCAATGGAACTTGCGGGAGAGTAAATCTTGACAGAGCCTGAAGGAGGGGAAGTGCCTAATGAAAACGGCTTTCCTAACAGGAATCACCGGACAAGATGGCGCTTATCTGGCAAAGCTATTGTTGGAAAAAGGGTATCGAGTGGTTGGACTGGTTCCTCGTCGCGCTACCATCGACAGGTGGCGGCTGGAGTACTTGGGGATTGCCGATCAGGTGGAGTACAAAGACGGAGATCTGCTTGATGTTTCTTCGCTGACTCGTTCCATAAAAGCATGTAAACCAGATGAGGTTTATCATTTGGCCGCGCAGAGCTTTGTCGGCTCGTCCTGGGAGCAGCCGATTCTTACCGCACAAGTGACAGGGATGGGCGTCCTGCACGTATTGGAAGCGATCCGCGAAACGGACCCAGGCATAAAAATGTACCAAGCGTCTTCTAGTGAGCTGTATGGGCTGATTCAGGAACCGTTGCAGTCAGAAAATACCCCTTTTTATCCACGTAGTCCTTATGCTGTGTCAAAGCTGTTTGGATATTGGATGACAAAGAACTATCGGGAAAGCTTTCAAATGTATAGCTGTAACGGAATATTGTTTAATCATGAGTCACCGCTACGCGGGTTAGAATTTGTTACGAGAAAGGTGACACATGCTGTTGCCAGAATCGCGGGAAGAAAGCAAAAGGAGCTGCGCCTCGGCAACATTCAGGCCAAGCGAGATTGGGGCTTTGCCGGCGATTATGTGGAAGCGATGTGGCTTATGCTTCAGCAGGATAATCCGGATGATTTTGTCATTGCCACAGGAAAAACTTCTACAGTTGAGGAAATGTGCAAGATTGCATTCGACTATGTGGGATTAGACTACCAGGATTATGTAGTAATCGAACCTGAGCTGTATCGGCCAGCAGAAGTTGATCTATTGCTGGGTAATCCGGAAAAGGCAAGGCAGCAATTAGGATGGACGCCCAAAACGAATCTGGAGCAATTGATTCACATGATGGTGGAAGCGGATTTGCAGCGGGTTGCGAGTACCCCATAACCACAAGCATATGAGAAAAAACGAGGCTGCACATCACAGGTGCAACCTCGTTTTTCGTACGTGCTCCGTTCCAAGGAACAGGTGATTATCCGTTAAAATGCTTGCTTGCCGGCAAACCAAGCCACCATACGCTGATTGATTTGCTCCTCACTCAGCTCCTCGAACAGCTTAGCATCTACAATCATGTCGTACAGGCGCTCCATCGGCTCGCGGCCGTCAGCTTTCTTTGCCTTGGCATCATTTTTGAGCAGGTTCCAGGTATTTACTACGAACAGACGACGATCTACTTCGTGCTTGTGGAAAAAGAACTCCATACGTTCCACATGGTCGAGGAAGTCACTACCGAAGCGGCTCTCTACGTTACCGCGAAGCAAAGCGATCTCAGCCTCATACATCGGGCGCTCATTGCCTTTTTCCTTTGAAATCCATGGTGTCTCCAAAATGAGCGGCAAATGGCGAATCTTCTCGTGTTCGACGATGTATTTCATCGCATCAAACCCAATCAAGCCAGCACCTACAGGAGCATGGCGGTCCTTGCCCGCTGCACGGAAATTTTTGCTGTCATTCAGGTGGACGACGGACAGACGATCCAGACCGATGACCCGGTCGAATTGCTCGAGTACTCCATCGAAATCGTTGACAATATCGTAGCCGGCATCGTGAATATGGCAAGTATCCATGCATACGCGCAGCTTGCTGTTGTTTTCCACTTTTTCCATGATCCCCGCTAGCTCTTCGAAGCTGCGGCCAATTTCTGTCCCTTTGCCAGCCATCGTTTCCAGCGCAATGTTTACATTTGTGTCCTTAACGCCGCTAAGCACTTCATTAAGACCTTCGGCGATACGTGCAACGCCGTATTCCGCATCTTTATCGGTGTAGGCACCAGGGTGAAGCACGATGTTTTTCACACCGAGGTAGTCCGTACGGCGTATTTCTTCCTGTAAAAAGCGAACTGCCAGCTCGTAGGTGTCATCCTTATAAGAACCGAGGTTGATGATGTAAGGGGCATGGACGACGATCTCGTTTATATCGTGCTTGTCCATCACTTCTTTTCCTTCTGCGATGAACTGTTCTTCGATCGGCTTGCGACGCGTGTTTTGCGGAGCGCCCGTATAGATCATGAACGTGCTAGAGCCATACGCAGTTGCTTCTTGGGCAGCATTTAGAAGTCCTTTGCCAGAGAAAGATACATGTGAACCTATTTTCAACATAGATTGAGATCCCTCTTTCTATTCATATATATACGCTGTAAAACAAGTGAATGCTCTATACATAAAAGTAACGTAAGATGATCGTTTCGTCCAATAGGAAGAACATAAAAACCTGATTGGTACCCCTATTCCCAGAAATGATTGGGAAAAAGGGGTATTTCTATGCGCGTATCATTAAAAATAAACCTATTAACTGAATGAGATAACCTATTAACATAAGTAGGGTGACCTATTACGAATGGAAAGGTAACTATTCATGAGTCCAGATTATTGATAATAGGCAGAAGATTCGTTTTTGTGGGTGGATTTCATGAGTTGGCACGCCACTTGCTTAGATAGAAATGCACAAACATTCCATCATTCATTATCAAAGGAGACTTCTTATGAACGTGGTAGCCAACGTATACAGGGGAGAAAAGGTAGAAAGCTCCCATCTCGGTCACATCGCTGTCGTCAATTCAGAAGGTACATTACTTTATTCATACGGTGATCCGTATCGGCTGACGTATGCGCGCTCCAGCATGAAGCCGATGCAGGCAATCCCGGTCATCGAAACAGGGACTGCAGATCGCTATCAATTGGAGGCTGCGGACTTGTCTCTATGCTGTGCGTCCCATAGCGGAGAGCCTCGTCATCGCTCGCGTGCCATGTGGATGCTAGAGCGTGCTGGACAGCCAGAGGAAGTTTTGCAGTGCGGCACTCATGTACCACGTGATGAGGAGAGCTACAAGCAGTTGATCCGCGAGGGAAAACCACTCACGCCGATTTATAGCAATTGCTCTGGAAAACACTCCGGAATGATCGCGACTGCAACACATATGGGAGAGGACGTTGCTACGTATCACTTACCGGAGCATCCTGTCCAGCAGCGAATTCTCGACGTCGTAGAAGACATGACAGGATATCCAAAAGAAAAGATTTACATGGGAACAGATGGCTGTGGTGTCCCTGTTCATCAATTGCCTCTGGCGAATTACGCGTGGGCTTTTGCCAAGCTTGCGAAACCAGAGGTCATCTCGAATCCGACGCGTCAGCAAGCGGTTATTCGTGTTACGGATGCCATGACGGCACATCCAGAGATGGTAGGAGGAAACAATCGCTACTGTACCGATTTGATGACAGCCTTTAAAGGCAGAATCGTCGGAAAAGCAGGAGCAGAATCCGTGTACTGTCTGGGAGATCGTCAAACAGGGCTCGGAATTGCTGTGAAAATCGAAGACGGGGGACCACGTGCCATCAATTTGGTAGTCAACGAAGTCCTGCGTCAGCTCGGAATTGGCATCGATGGCCCGCTCAACGATCTTGCAGAATATACAAACCCTGCGATTACGAACATGAGTGGTACAGTTGTCGGTCGTATTGAGGCGGCCTTCACACTCAGCGCGACAGAGAAATCCTTACGTGCATAAATGGCATCTCATTCGGGAGCCGTTTATCTATAACCATTCCTTCACAAAGAAAAAGGGGGTCACATGACATGAAGTTGCAAAAAGGATGGAGGCTTCTCAGCACAGCTGCATTGGTAGCTGTACTGGCAGTGACTGGCTGTAGCCAACAGGCAGCGCCAGCACAGCCAGGAGGCACGGGAGGAGCTACAGGACAAGCACCACAGACAGATAGTGGACAAGCGGACATGACCGCGATGCTCAAGCTCAATTTGAAGACAGAGCCACCTTCTCTTGATCCGCCAAAGGGCTTCGACAGTACATCCAATGAAGTACTGAATGCGACGATGGAAGGCTTGGCGCGTCTCGACAAGGATCACAAGCCACAGCCTGCCATGGCAGAGAAGTGGACAGTAAGTGAAGACGGCAAGACGTATATCTTTACCCTGCGTGATAGCAAATGGTCAAATGGAGACCCGGTTACCGCCCAGGATTTCGAATTTGCCTTCAAGCGTATTCTCGATCCGAACAATGCATTCCCATCGGCTTTCCTCGCTTACTACATCGCTGGAGCGGAGGAGTTTAACAACGGAAAAGGAAATGCAGATGGAGTCAAGGTAAAAGCAGTAGACGACAAGACGCTGGAAGTACAGCTCAAGGCGCCAGCAGGTTATTTCCTGCATATTCTCACGCAGGCAACCTTTTTCCCTGTGAACAAAAAGGTAGCAGAGAGCAATCCGAAGTGGTCTGAGAACGCTTCCACTCTCGTGACAAACGGTCCTTTCAAAATGGAAGATTGGGTACATGATCAGTCTGTAAAGGTCGTGAAAAACGACGGGTATTGGGACAAGGATTCTGTGAAATATGCGGGAATTGATTGGGTCATGGTAAACGATGAAAATACGCAGTACCAAATGTATAAAACCGGCCAGCTCGACATGGTACAAACAGTTCCGAATGACATGAAAAAGAAGCTGATTGATTCGGGAGAGGCAAAGGTAGAATCCGAAGCATCCATCTATTACTACCGTATGAATACCAAGATGCCTCCTTTCACCAACGTCAACATCCGCAAAGCATTTGCGCTGGCAATCGATCGCCAAACTCTGATCGACAATGTGGTACAGGGTAAGCAGGCTCCAGCACTCGCCCACGTACCGTTCGGCTTCCCTGAGCCGACTGGCGGTGATTTCCGCGAAAAAGGCGGAGATTTCATCAAGGATAACGACATTGAACAAGCAAAAGCGCTTTTGAAAAAGGGAATGGAAGAGGAAGGCTGGACGACATTGCCGCCAGTAACCATGACCTACAATACAAGTGATGCTCACAAATCGGTTGCACAGGTTCTGCAAGAGATGTACAAGAAAAACCTCGGTGTCGATGTAAAGCTGGAGAACAAGGAATGGAAAGTATTCTTGTCCGATCAGCGCGCACGTAATTTGCAGTTCTCCCGTTCGACCATTCCAGCCGATTACGGCGACCCGGTCAACTATTTGGAGCTGTTCGTGACTGATCATCCAGGTAACCGGATCAATTACAGCAACAAAGAGTACGACGCACTGGTTGAAAAAATTCGCAACACCGTTGATGAGACAGAACGCTTCCAGCTGATGCATGATGCAGAGAAAATTTTCATGGATGACATGCCGCTCGTACCGATCTATTTCAATACGAAAGTATTCATGGATCAAGAGAATGTAAAAGGCATTATCCGCCACCCAGTAGGAACGCTCGACTACAAGTGGGTAGAGATCGGTAAAAAATAGTAAGATAGACGAAGACAAGAGCTACGTTTCTTTACAGCTCTTGTCTTCACTTTACATCCTGGAGCGAGTGAAATGGAGAAAAAAACAGTCACCTTTGTTGCAAAGATGGATGAGTTTTTGCAAAACGTTGTAAGTCAATGCCATGAGCTGGGCGTTTCTGAAGATATCCACATTGAGGCTATTCGGGTCGACCAGTTGCCGCTTCGGTCGATTAGCCCGGGAGCATTGGTGGTTATTTCGACCAATAGCATCATGCCACTTGTAGAGCCGTACGTACCACAGGGCTCGAAAATAATTGTGGCGATACGGATGCTGCCGTACAACAATTTGCGCGGCGTTCTGGAGATACCAAAGGGAGTCAAGGTGCTGCTCGTCAGCGACACAGAAGAAACGGCCTTTGAAAATGCTGAGCTGCTGCGTGCATCGGGAATGGACTTTGACATCTACCCGTACTATCCGGGTGCGGATTATCCGCCAGATATCGAAATCGCTGTAACTCCGGGCGAGCCTGAGCATGTTCCTGCGCACATACGCAAGGTAGTGGATATCGGTTCGCGCAGCATTGATTTGTCTACGTGGCTGGCAATCTACGCTCATTTTAACAGCGGCAATTTTCAACGAGTGACAGCTCGTGCCATGCAATCGCTCGTGTATATCACCAAGCAATTAAGTCACGAAATCCAGCATGCTCGCCTGCTTGGCCAGTATTTGGAGTCCATCGTCAATCGGATCGAGGATGCGGTCATCGCCTTTGATGAAAAAGAACTGATTCGATTCGTCAATCAAAAAGCGATCGACACTCTCAATCTCGGAGGAAGCCAAGTCGTGGGTGAGGCAGCGGTGAACTGCTTGCCGCAGGATTTCTACGAATGTATTTCGCAATGTGAAGAAAACGAGGATATTTTGGTAGATTGGGCGAACAAAACCTACTTTTTCCGCAAAATGCATATTGTCATGGAAGGCAGTTTTCTCGGGAGTTTGCTGTTGTTTCGCAAGGCGCAAGAGATTGAAAAGCTGGAGCATGATTATCGCATGCGTCTCTACAGCAAAGGATTGGTAGCCAAATACCAGTTTGAAGATATTTACGGGGAAAGCCCTTCCTTTCAAAAAGTAATCCAGATCGCCCGGAAAATTGCCCGTAGCAACTCTACGGTACTCCTTTTGGGTGAGACAGGGACGGGAAAGGAATTGCTCGCCCAGGCTATCCACAATGCCTCGCCGCGCAGACGAGAGCCATTCGTCGGTGTCAACTTTGCAGCGATCTCCGAGACGCTTTTGGAGAGTGAGCTGTTCGGCTATGAGGAGGGTGCTTTTACAGGAGCGAGAAAGGGCGGACACATGGGCTGGTTCGAGCTCGCTCACAAGGGCACGATCTTTCTCGACGAGATCGGAGACGCCAGCGGAGCGATTCAAAATCGTCTGCTTCGCGTACTACAGGAGCGCCAGATCATGCGAGTTGGGGGCAATAAGGTCATTCCGACTGATATACGCGTCATCGCAGCGACGAATCAGGATTTGCCGCGCATGATTCGCGAAGGCTCCTTTCGTGCTGATCTTTACTATCGGTTGAACATTTTGCCAATCCATCTGCCGCCACTGCGCAATCGTCGTGAGGACATCGGCTGGCTGGTTCAGCAATTTGTGAAAAAGTACTCGTTTGATTTGCGGCGGGCTCCCTTTACGTTGTCGGGTGAAGCGCTAAAGGCGATGGAGCAGTATGAGTGGCCAGGAAATATCCGCGAGCTGGAGAATGTCGTGGAATATTTGGCACACGTGGTCGAGGATGAAGCGTATGTGTACCAGCTGCCATTTCTCCGCGAGGTACTGGATTCACCTTTGCCTGCGGATTCTCTCTCAGACGAATGCGCTGCGATCTGTGAAGAATTCGAGAAGCGAGGGTTTCTGGAGGAAATGGTATCGATCCTCCGCAATCTGAAGCGAGGTGGGACGGGCAGATACGTGCTACAGGAGCAGTTGCAGGAGACGGGCCTTACGATGTCATCACAGCAGCTACGCTATCGGTTAAAGCTGTTGCAGCAGGAAGAGCTGATTCACGTCGGGAAAGGAAGACAAGGGAGTCAGATTTCATCCAAGGGAGAGGCGTTTCTTTCCTATTTTCAGATGAGGAAAATGGAGGCGAACTGACATGAAGGAGTACTGGGAGCAGCAAGTGTTATTGCAAAAAGAAGCTTATGTTGCTGATCTGAAAGCGTTTCTTGCGATCAACAGCATCGAAGACATGTCGACGGCAACGAAAGGGAAGCCTTTCGGCGAAGGGGTCGCACAGGCGCTGGAAGCGATGCTCGCACGCGGCGAAAATGACGGCTTTCAGACGAAAAATCTGGAGGGCTATGCAGGAACGATCGCGTACGGGGATGGAGAGGAGGAAGTCGGCGTCCTCGTGCATGTGGACGTCGTGACGGTGGGAGAAGGCTGGATTACCCCTCCATTTGAACCGAGCATACGTGATGGCAAAATTTATGCGCGTGGAGCCATCGACGACAAAGGTCCGGCACTTGCCGCCTATTATGCGCTGAAAATGGTAAAGGACTCGGGGCTGCCATTACAGAAGCGTGTTCGCTTTATCATCGGAACGGACGAGGAAAGCGGCTGGCTGTGCATGAAATATTTTGCCGAGCACGATCAGGTTCCGAGAATCGGCTTCTCTCCCGACTCTTCTTTTCCAATGACACATGCGGAAAAGGGTCAAATCAATCCGACATTGACAATCCCGCATCATGTACCTGCGGGGAAAGCCAATGGCTGGAGCTTGGTATCGTTCGTCTCAGGTGACCAGGGAAATAGTGTTCCGGACAAAGCGGTTGCCGTTATTAACTTCGATCATGAGGCAAAGGATGAAGCAGCCCTCCAGGAGATTGTCGGGCAGTGGAGGGAGTTTCTTCGCATGCATCACGCGACTGGCGAACTGGAGCAAACAGAAGCCGGGCAGCTGCAATTTTCGATAGCAGGCAAGCCTGCACACGGGATGGAGCCATTCCGAGGTGTGAATGCCGGAACACTACTCGCATCGTTTTTGAAAACGCTCTCGTTTGAAGCTTCTGAGTTTTCGTTTCTTTCGCTTCTCTCGGACATTTTGCATGAGGATCATTATGGCGAGCAGATGCACATGGCCTGCGAGGATGAGGTATCAGGCAAGCTGACCGTCAATGCAGGGATATTACGCTATAACCAAAGCGAGGGAGGCAGTGTCCGCCTGAATATCCGCTACCCAGCAACAATTTCCTGTCAGGAATACGTAGAAAAGTTGGAGCGGCGTGTGGACGAGCTAGGCTGGACAATCTCCAATCTGCGAACCTCCGAATCGCATTACGTACCAAAGGATCATCCCGTCATACAAACATTGTCTCGCGTCTATGAGGAGCATACTGGGCTACCTGCTCATCTGTTGTCCTCCGGGGGAGCTACCTACGCGAAAATCATGAGTGCTGGTGTTGCTTACGGACCGCTTTTCCCAGGAAAAGAATCCACCGCTCATTTGGCGAATGAGTACGCCGAAATCGATGATCTGCTGAAGGCGATGGCCATTTACGCCCATGCTATCTACGAGCTGGCGAAATAAAACGAGGAGGACTTCGATGTCAAACTATCTGGTAAAACGCGTTTTGATGATGATCGTCACGCTCTGGATCATTGTGACGCTGACGTTTTCCTTGATGCATGCGATCCCGGGCAATCCGTTTGCCTCTGAATCGGATCAGCTTCCAGAGCAAATTCTCAACAATCTGCGGGCGAAATACAATCTGGATCAGCCTCTGCCCGTGCAGTACGTGCTTTATTTGAAAAATTTGCTTATGTTTGATTTGGGTCCGTCTATTAAATCCGACTCGCGCGGGGTCAATGATATGATCTCCGATGGCTTTGGCGCTTCTGCCTGGCTTGGGGCTCAAGCGATTAGTGTAGCTCTCGTATTCGGCATCCTGTTTGGGATTATTGCTGCACTCAACCGCAATAAGTGGCTCGATTATGTGGCGATGGCACTGGCTGTTATGGGTGTTGCGATACCGAGCTTCATCATGGCGCCTCTTCTGATCAACTATCTTGCAATTAAAGTTACGATATTTCCAGTTGCAACATGGGGGACGTGGATGCATACCGTTTTGCCGTCTCTTGCCCTGGCATTCGGTCCTGTCGCGGTCATCACGCGATACATGCGTGCCAGCATGATTGAAGTCATGAATCAGAACTACATTCGTACAGCGGAGGCAAAAGGCATACCGATGTGGATCATTGTCATTCGCCATGGTATTCGCAATGCGATTTTGCCAGTCGTTACGTTTTTGGGACCATTGATTGCTTCTTTGATTACAGGAACATTTGTCGTGGAGAAAATCTTTGCGATTCCAGGGATCGGGAAGTACTTCGTAGATGGTATTTTCAACCGTGACTATCCGGTGATTTTGGGGACGACGATCTTTTACAGCGCGATTTTGATTGTCACGATCTTTTTGATCGATATCGCGTACACCCTGATTGACCCGCGGATCAAGCTGACCAATAAGGAGAGATAACCATTGGCAATGGAACAAAGAATAGAACCGTTATTTCGCCCTTTGACCAAAAACACGCAGGCCAATGTCATCTCACGGCCGAGTCTTAGCAATGCGCAGCAAGTGATTCGCAAGCTGATCAAAAACAAATTGGCAATGCTAGGACTGGTTATCATCGTATTGCTGGTGGGCATGGCGATTATTGGACCGAGCATGGTTCCTTACAGCTATTCGGATCAGAGCTTGTTGACAAAAAACCAGGAAATTTCCTCGGAGCATTGGTTTGGTACCGACGAGCTGGGACGCGACATGTTTGCCCGTACATGGTATGGAGCGAGGATTTCACTCACGATTGGTGTCGTAGCAGCGTTGATTGACCTTGCCATCGGGGTTACGGTTGGAGGTATTGCTGGCTACATGGCAGGGCGTGGAAAGCGCGGTGATCGCATCGATACGATTATCATGCGTGTCATTGAGGTGCTGTATGGGCTTCCGTACCTTTTGGTTGTCATTTTGCTGATGGTAGTCATGGAGCCAGGAATGCTTACGATTATTATCGCTTTGTCTGCGACTGGCTGGACCGGGATGGCGCGTCTGGTACGCGGTCAAATTTTGCAGCTGAAGAACCAGGAATTTATTTTGGCAGCTCAAGTACTGGGAGCCAAATTTACACGGATTTTATTGAAGCATTTGATTCCGAATACAATTGGTGTCATTATCGTGAATCTGACCTTTACGATTCCCTCTGCGATCTTTGCCGAGTCGTTCCTGAGCTTTTTGGGGCTTGGTGTACAAGCACCTGTAGCGAGCTGGGGAACGATGACAAACGATGGCCTTGGTGTTATTTTGACTGGCGATTGGTGGCGCCTGTTTTTCCCTGCCTTAATGATTTCATTGACGATGTTTGCCTTTAACGTATTTGGTGACGGCTTGCAGGACGCACTGGACCCGCGGTTGCGTGACTAGGGTCGTTTAATAGAGTGCCCACTGGGCGACCAGCAAAGGCGACTAGAGACGGGGGGAGTAATAACGATGAAGCAGCATTTGCTAGAAATCGAGAATTTAAAAGTGAACTTCAAGACGTACGGTGGGGAAGTCCAGGCTGTGCGCGGTGTTTCCTTTCATGTAGACAAAGGTGAAACGGTCGCGATTGTTGGCGAGAGCGGCTGTGGAAAAAGTGTAACAGCACAAGCAATTATGGGGCTGATCCCGAATCCTCCAGGTAAAATAGTGGGGGGCAAGGTGAATTTCGAAGGGAAAGAGATCACACATTTGCCGAAGAAGGAACTGCTTGGTATTCGGGGGACGCAGATCGGGATGGTCTTTCAAGACCCGATGACAGCACTGAATCCGACGATGAAGGTAGGAACCCAGATTGTAGAAGGCTTCGTTCGCAGTCAAAAGGTGACGAAGGAAGAAGCGCGAAAACGGGCAATTGAAATGCTCAGACTGGTCGGCATTCCTGACCCGGAAAAACGGATCGATCAATATCCACACCAATTCAGCGGAGGAATGCGTCAGCGTGTTGTCATCGCCATCGCACTCGCTTGTCAGCCAAAGCTGGTTATTGCAGATGAACCGACGACTGCACTCGACGTAACCATCCAGGCGCAAATTCTTGACCTGTTGAAGCGACTTCAGGAAGAGCAGGAGCTATCTGTTGTCATCATTACCCATGACCTGGGAGTGGTTGCGGAGGTTGCTCACCGCATGGTTGTCATGTATGCGGGAATAGTCGTAGAGACGGGAACTGTCGAAGAGGTGTTTGCCAATCCTCGCCATCCGTACACATGGGGACTGATGCGTTCACTGCCACGTCTGGATGAGGGTGAAAAGCAACGCTTGATACCGATTGAAGGAAGTCCGCCAGACTTATTCCAACCGCCAAAGGGCTGCCCATTTGCTGCGCGGTGTGATTTTGCTATGGAAATTTGCGATCAACAGATGCCGGTAACGAGTGAGTTTGCGAAGGGACATCAGGCAGCATGCTGGCTGCACGACCCGCGGGCGCCACGCATCGAAGAACTGGTTGCAGCAGGGAGGCAAGGAGTATGACGCAGGCACTTGTGGAAGTACGTAACTTGAAAAAGTACTTTTCGATTGGACAAGAGTTTGACCTCAAAGCCGTAGATGGTGTTTCCTTTACGATCAACAAGGGGGAAACGCTTGGTCTGGTAGGGGAGAGCGGCTGCGGAAAGTCCACACTGGGACGTACGATCATCAGACTCTATGAAAATACAGACGGAGAGGTCTTGTTTAAAGGAAAGAATGTGCACAAGCTGAGTGGAAAGGAAGCAGGTCAGTTTAATCGCGATGTGCAGATGATTTTTCAAGACCCACAGGCGAGTCTGAATCCGCGCATGACGGTGGAGGATATCATTGCAGAAGGACTAGATATTCACGGTCTCAACCGGGGAATGCGCCGGGAGCGTGTGGCAGAGCTGTTGCAGCTGGTAGGATTGCATCGTGATCACGCGCAGCGTTTCCCACATGAATTTAGTGGAGGTCAGAGACAGCGGATCGGGATTGCGAGAGCGCTGGCGGTAGAGCCGGAGTTTATTATTGCAGACGAGCCGATCTCCGCACTGGACGTCTCGATTCAAGCACAGGTCGTGAATTTGCTGGAAGACCTGCAGCAAGATCGCGGTCTGACCTATTTGTTCATCGCGCATGATTTGTCCATGGTTAAGCACATATCAAACCGGATTGGTGTCATGTACTTGGGCAAGCTGGTAGAACTGGCAACGAGTAACGAACTGTACGCTCGCCCGCTTCATCCGTATACGCAGGCCCTGCTCTCTTCCGTGCCAGTACCAGACCCGACTGTCAAGCGGGAGCGAATCGTTCTCCAGGGTGATTTGCCAAGTCCGGCGAACAAGCCGAGTGGCTGTGGCTTTCGCACTCGTTGCCCGCTGGCGACAGCACGCTGTGCAGAGGAAGAGCCTGTATGGCAAGAGGCCGAGGCTGGGCACTGGGTTGCTTGTCATATCATTTGAGGAATTTGACCCTGTGAGCATGATAAAAAGACGTTCCGATGCAGGAACGTCTTTTTTGCGTACAGCGTGGAAAAACGAGCCAACTTATTTCGTTTCTGCCCACGCTTCATAAATTTTGTCCGTATACGCACTGATCGCAGAATCGTACATCGGATATGTATACCCCAGGTCTTTTGCAACCGCTTTGGAATATTTTCGAAATAGCTCATAGCTGGTAAACAATGACTCCCACATGCTTTGATAGCTATTTCCGGAGTAGGTGGACAGCAGCACCTCCCAATCTTTCTTTGGAAGATAGCGATCTATAAATTTGTAGTTCTTTCCGACACTAAAGGAATAGCCGTGCTCCGAACCGATTTGCCAAGCCATCATGCGCAGCAAATTGGGCCTGGCGACCTCGTGTAGATGGTCAATCGCAAACAGGATCTCTTTTCTCGCTAATCCTTTGACGACATAAGTCCCGACATTCCAAAATTCATTGCAGCAATCATCAAATTCTCGTGCCGTCGGTTTTTTGATCCAATACTTGCGGTCGCTCGCAATCACTTCCCCTTTGATGCGACTATCTTTATCCAGCAAAACTTCTACTAAACCGTCACTACTGGCAAAATATTCGTCTACCTCGTCACAGGGAATGAGCGTCAGATCCAATTTGTTGCCATCTTCCAAAAAAATGATATAGGAAAACCAGTTGCCTAGTTCTGGCGGAAAAAGCTCCATGTCTTCGGGTTTTTGCATCATGATCCGTTTCCCGAATTGGTCAAGCCAGTGATCATTTTCCCTGAAAGAATCCATATCCGTTACGAAAAAAGAAACGTCATAATCTTGAAATTGGTCTGAGGGAATGTTTTTGTTTGTCCGAGATCCTTCCAGTGTGACCAGGCGGATTCGACCATCCTTCACAGCAAAATCTACAAATAGGCTCATCATTTCATGCTCTATTCTCAACGCGAGGAATCCTCCTTCTCTTTAAGTGTGTAAGTCTCGCAATATGCTTAAACATAGTAGAAGCAGGTAAGAATGAGAGAGAACAAAATCAGACAGGCACCTATCGTCAAAAGTAGATACGTTCCAAACCGTGCGATTGTTTCCTTTTTTTGTTCAAAGGCATGATCATTTGATTGAAACAAATCATTCTCAATCATGCGGGGCTTGCGGAAGAACATGCTTTTCAGCTGTTTGAAGCCTCGCAAGAAGACGACAAAGAAACCGGATCGAACGACAAGGGCAAGGCATCCGATCATCAAAAAGAACAGGCCGAATAAAAAGCTTTGATTAATGATGGATAACAAAAGAGTGGGTTGCAAAGTTATTCCGAGTAGAAGGCTGCTTATAACTGCCAATGCGAGTAGGAGGGTTATCCATTTTTTCACTTACAAAACACGTCCTTTTGAAAATTTGTAGCGATGCGCTCGGCCTCTCGCATAAAAGCGAGCAATGCAGGTGAGGCATTCGCCAGAGTAGGTACAGCTAATCCAATGTGACGGGTCACGGGTGGGGAGAGCTCCATGACTGTTACCTGGGGCAAGGAGGCTGGCAAGGTGAGGGCAGGTATGACTGAGACTCCGACTCCGGCTTCTACCATAGCAAGGATCGTAGCGTTGTCTGCTACCTCATATGCCGTTTGGGGCTCTAAGCCATTCTTTTTAAACTCGCTGCCGATCAATCGTTCACAGCCCGCCATTGGCATGATGAAGGGTTCATCTGCTAGCTGCTTCAATGTCACAGCGGACTTGGTAGCGAGAGGGTGGTGAGCTGGCAATACTGCTTGCAGGTTGTCACAAATCAGCATGGTTCCTTCCAATCCTGCTTCGGGCCAAGTATGAAAACCAACATCGACCACACCGGTCAGCAGCCATTGCTTGATTTCCTGGTAGGAGCCTTCGAACAGCCGTGTCTCCATCTGTGGATAAAGCTTTTGGATGGATTGCAGCAAAGCTGGCAAAAAGCTTTTTGTTACGCTGGGAAATGAGCCGATGCGGATTGTGGCTTGGTGAATGCCTGTAGCTTGGGCTGCGATTCTCTTGATGGCAGAGGTTTGTTCTAAAATGATTCGTGCACTCGCGTCTACCTGTGCACCTGCTGCGGTCAGCTTGACTCCACTGCGACTGCGGGTGAACAGGCTGATGCCCAGCTCCTTTTCCAGCGCATGGATGGTATGACTGACTCCTGATTGGCTCAAGCCGATTTTTTCACCTGCACGGGTGAAGCTGCCACTATCACTGACTGCGACGAGTACCTCCATTTGAAACAAAGTCATTCGACTTCTTCCTTCCATGAAGTTTTATTCATGCTAGATATGCGAAACCTTCAGTTTACTTGGAATCTTCTTGTATTTATGATGAAAGCAAGAACGATTCCATCGGTTCATGAAGGAGAGAAAACGATGAAAGCTGTGAAGGTATACCATGTAGACGCATTTACTAGGAAACCGTTTGCCGGAAATCCAGCAGGTGTCATACCGGATGCAAGTACTTTGACTTTACCGCAAATGCAGCAGATTGCCAATGAGCTGAACCTGCCTGAATCAGCATTTTTGCTGCCGTCTTCGCATCCAGAGGCAGATTATCGCATCCGCTATTTCTCGCCGACCGTCGAGATCCATTTTTGTGGGCATGCAACAGTAGCCTCAACATGGGTGTTAGCAACCGAGTTTGATTGGCTGGAAAAAGGAAAGCGCATCGTATTCGAAACCAATGTGGGATTGATTCCGGTCGAGCTCGAAGCACAGGATGGTCAATTGCAACGGGTAACGATGACACAGATCACTCCCTCCGTCAAGGAAATAGCTTTGGACCCTGCAGCAGTTGCAAGGATGGTAGGGATAGGCACAGATGATATCGATGATCGCTATCCGATGAAGCTGGCATCTACGGGAGGACTGCATCTGCTTGTCCCGGTGCAAACAAAAGAGGCCATTAATCAAGCGGTACCATCACTGGCTGAGCTGGCTGCGATGAACCAGGAGCATGGCATTACGACCACGCATTTGTTCTCCTGGGATGCTCCTGACGGCTACAATCTGTATACCCGTGACTTTGCACCTGCTATCGGGATTCCAGAAGATCCGGTAACAGGCGCTGCAAACGGGGCGCTAGCCGGGTATCTGGCCTTGGAGAATTTGCTCCCTGCAGGTGAGGAGCATCACCTCGTAGTCGGCCAAGGACACGCGATTAATCGACCAGGCACGCTTTATATTACAATCGATACATCAGCCCAAGAGCCGGTTATTCGTGTTGCCGGTGAGGCGCATATAACGATTGCAGGAGAATTACGATTGCCGTTGGAATAAAGCAGCGAGCCAGTCCCCCCTTGAGACCCAAACAAGCAGGTCTGGGGGGATTATTTCTTTTTTTGCCGTTTTACGAAATCAGGACGCGATTCTCATGGAAAAATGTCCGTATTTTTACGTTATAATAGGGGGCAGGAACAAGCAGAGAGAGGGATTTTTAGGTGGAACATCTTAGTGGTTCACATGACTCAGCACTCGTAGTATTATCGTATATCGTTGCAGTTGTGTCCTCCTATACCGTTCTTGATTTGGTTGGGAGAATCAGCACGCTCACAGGGGAAAAGCGATGGTTATGGATTTCATTTGGCGCGGTTGCCATGGGAATGGGGATATGGTCGATGCATTTTGTCGGCATGCTAGCCTTTTCCTTGCCAGTTCCAGTTGCATACGATCTGGTCATTATATTTCTCTCAGTGGTCGTTGCCATTATCGCATCCTTTATTGCTTTGCATATTGTTTGCCGTCAGCAGGTTACTTCGCGTCAGCTGCTAGGTAGTGGACTGTTACTTGCTGCTGGAATTGCCTCTATGCATTATATCGGGATGTCTGCGATGCTGATTAAAATCACGTACGATCCACTTTATTTTTCACTTTCGATCGTAAATGCAATCGTTGCCTCTCTGGCTGCACTATGGTTGGCTATTTCCTTTCGCAGGGGGGAAAAGCAAGGGGCTGTCTGGAGAAAGCTCGCCAGCGGACTCGTCATGGGTGCTGCGATTACAGGCATGCATTACACTGGGATGATGGCAGCGCATTTTTCGCTTGAGGACAGAACTGCGCTTTCCTCAGGAAAACTATTGGACCAGGAGTGGCTCGCTTATTTTATAGCAGCAGGTACCTTGATGACGTTAGGGTTATCGCTGATTGGTATCGTCATCTCCAAGCGTTTGTCCACGAAAGATTCAGAGATCGAAGCAAAGACGAATGAGATTTATCTTATGAATCAGGAATTGCGTGAGCTGAACGAGAATTTGGAGCAGCTGGTCAAGGAACGGACAGCCCAGCTAGAAAAAGCTCATGATGACGCGATACAGGCGAATCAGGTCAAAAGCCAGTTTTTAGCGAATATGAGCCATGAACTGCGTACCCCTTTGAATGCCATTATCGGGTATAGCGAGATGCTGATGGAGGACGCTGAAGATTTGGGAGAGCCTGTCTTTGTAGAAGACTTGGGGAAAATCAATAAAGCAGGGAAGCATCTGCTCTCGCTCATCAATGACATATTGGATATTTCCAAGATTGAAGCGGGGAAAATGGATGTCTTCTATGAAAGCTGCGACTTGGCCGTTTTGATTAGCGAGGTGCAAAACACAATCGCGCCACTGATCGAACGAAATCAAAACCAGTTAATTGTGTCAAAAGTTGAAGGTCAGCTCCGTACAGATGTCATGAAGCTGCGCCAAATTTTGATGAACCTGCTCAGTAACGCCAGCAAATTTACGACAGCGGGCACGATCCGTTTTGATATTTTTCCGCAGGCACGTGACAGTAAATCGGGCTATTGCTTTCGGATTCAAGATTCAGGTATCGGTATGACGCCCGAGCAGATGGACAAGCTATTTCAGCCTTTCATGCAAGCAGATTCGTCAACCACACGAAAATACGGTGGAACAGGTCTGGGGCTTGCGATCAGCAAGCACTTTTGTATCTTGGTGGGCGGTGTGATCGAGGTCGAGAGCGAGCTCGGCACTGGCAGTACTTTTACATGCTGGTTACCCAATCAGTAACACAGATCCACCCCCCCTCACCGGAAAACGGGATAATGGAGGGGTGCTTACATCTTCACCAAAATAATCAATGCGGCTCCCAGCGCAGCTTGCGAGCCTGCGTGTATCGTTCCATGACATACGGCCAGTTTACAATATTCCACCAGCCCTCTACATATTTGTCGCGCTGGTTTTGGTACAACAGAAAATAAGCATGTTCCCATACGTCGAGAACAAGGAGCGGTACGACGTCCCATTGTGAAAGGTTTTGATGCTTTTCAGCAGTGAGAATTTCCAGGTGCTGCGCTCGTGGGGACCAAACTAGGATTGCCCAGCCAGGTCCTTCCACTTTTTCGGCGGCTTGGCTAAATTGCTTTTGAAAAGCGTCGTAGTTACCAAAGTAACGATTAATCGCTTCTGCCAGCTCTCCGGACGGCTCTCCGCCGCCATTTGGACTCATCGAAGGCCAGAAAATGGTGTGCAAGTAATGACCGGCTCCGTTAAAAGCCAGCTCACGCGCCCAGTGGCGAATCAAATCAAAATTGCCGCTGTTTCGGGCTTCGGCCAGCTTGCGTTCAGCTGTATTGAGGTCATCTACGTACTTTTGATGCAGCTTGTCATGGTGAATGTGCATGGTTGCTTCATCAATGTAAGGTTCCAGGGCATTGTAAGCGTAGGGCAAGGGTGGAAGTGTATGTCGACCGACTCCGACAGGCCTGGCGACGCGCACGGGCTCACGAGCAGAAGGATAGGCGATCGGTGTGGGTATGGCGATTATTGCATCGGGTATGACCTCAGGAATAGGTTCTGGTTCCTGAATGCTGGGGACACTTTGAGCAGGCTGGGCCTCGGAGGCAGTGGTTGTCTCCTCGGGAGGCTCTTCCTCCTGCAGCTGGGCCAACCGTAAGAAGTGATGAAATTGTTTTTGCACCTCTTCTGCTTTAAAGAGAAGGGCAGGGAGTTCTTCTTCATTTTTATTTGCATCAAGTAAGGAAGCCTTTCTCCCGATTTGGGTGAACGTCTCCTCGAATTTATGCAAATGCCGTTCCAGCTCTCGGCCCAGCGGTTTGCTTTTTCTCAGATGTTCAATCCATTGGCGGCCCCACTGGCTCCAATCCAGTAAATGTTTTGTTTGCTCATCCAATTTAGGTCCCTCCTTCTTGTGGGCTATTCTCCTCTACAATCTATGGCAGGAGCCCAGAGAAGGTGCGGCATTCGCGGAGTACAAGAAATTTAGGCTCCGCATATGGTAGTAGCACAAATGCCATAGTGGTATGCTGTACTATATTCATTACAACAGGGGAGACACATTTGCATGAGTAGAGAATACGCGATAGCCGTAATTGATTCAGGAGTGGGAGGATTAACCGTAGCCAAGGAAGTCATGCGTCAGTTGCCCGAGGAACGGATCTTATATGTAGGAGATAACGCACGTTGTCCGTACGGCTCCAAGTCACCAGAGGAGATTCGCGCGTTCAGCTTTCAAATGATTGACTTTGTTCGGCAAACACCACTAAAAGCATTGGTCATTGCCTGTAATACAGCAACAGCTGTCGTCTTGGAAGAAGCGATGGCTTATTTACCGTTACCCGTGATCGGAGTAATTGAACCGGGCGCGCGTGCAGCTGTCCAAGCAACCAAAAGCGGACGAATCGGAGTCATCGGTACCGAAACAACGATTCGTACAAAAGCATATGAGCGTGCCTTGCTGCGTGCTCAGCCAGATTTGTTTGTGTCAGGCTTGGCCTGCCCCGATTTTGTGCCGCTTGTCGAAAATCATCAGGCCAGCTCAAATAAAGCGCTGGAAGTAGTAAAAGAGACGCTTGCGCCGCTGATCCGTGAAGAACTGGATACGCTGATTTTGGGCTGTACACATTACCCTCTACTGGCACCGATTATCCAGGAGGTCATGGGAGATCAGGTGCGCTTGATCAATTCCGCAGAGGAAACAGCCCGCGAGCTGTCAAGTCAAATTATTACGGAGGCGCAGAGCCGCAATAGCGTTCAGCCAGAGCATCTGTTCATCACGAGCGGTGACAGAAATCGCTTCCGTTCCATTGCAGAAGAGTGGCTGGATTGTCACGTCGAGGTACAGCACCACTCTCTGGAAAAATCGGTCGAGGCATAACTTTCAGATAGCAGCCGTCAGACAAACTTTCAACGCATAAACCCAAGCCCTGCTCGTATACATGGTAGTACAAAGTGTCTGGAGGAGGCTGGGGATATGAAGAAAAGACACATAGGCAAAATGACGGCTGTGCTGGGGGTCAGCGCCATGCTGTTGTCGGGCTGCGGTCTCTTTGGCCCGGAAAAAGAAACAATCAGTATTGATGCACCGCCGCAATCGGAGGTAGTCGCAGGTGTCGAAAATGGAACTCCGACTGCTGGTACAGCAACGGAAGGAACAGAAGGGACGGAGCCTGCAGTCCAAGCGACCTCAGAACATACTGTGTATCTCTTGGATGCGAATGGATATGTGGTACCCGTTTCGTTGGTTCTCCCTAAAGTGGAAGGCCCTGCCAAGCAAGTATTAAGCTACATGGTGAAAGGTGGGCCAGTAGAGGGAATGCTCCAAGGCGGATTCTCTGCCGTATTGCCACAGGGCACTGAAGTCAAAGGCTTACTCATTAAAAACGGAGTTGCGACAGTCGACTTTTCCAAGGAATTCAAAACCTATGACGAAAAGGACGAAAAGCGGATTCTCGACGCAGTTACCCGAGCAATGACAGAGTTTAGTACGGTAAAAAGCGTGCAAATCTGGGTGAATGGAACCCCGTTGACCGAGATGCCAGCAGCGAATACACCGATTACTCAGCTTGATCGCAATCAAGGGGTCAATCTGGAGCTGGCAGATGGCGCTACCCCTGGAAACACCTCAGCGGTTACGGTTTATTTCCAGGGACAGCTGGATGATGCACGCACCTACTATGTGCCAGTCACTCGTCTGGTTCCCGAAACCGCTGATGTAGCCAAGGCGACGGTGGAGGAGTTGATCAAGGGTCCAAAACAAGGCTCCCAACTGTTCAGCTCGCTGCTCCGTACTACCCGTGTGCTGGATGTCAAACAGGAAAAAGAATTGATTACCGTCAATCTGAGTAGTGATATCCTCAAATACGATGACGGAAAAGAAGCAAGTCCGGAAGCCTTGCAATCTCTCGTTCTTTCACTGACGGAAAGCACCGGGGCCAAAAAGGTACAGCTCCTGGTTGAGGGAAAACCACTTGCCAACACTGACTTTACGAAGCCTGTCAGTCGCCCAATCCAACTCAATTCGATGCAGTTCTAATCCACAAATGTTTCTGTGCCACGCCCGTCCACTCGGGCGTGGTTTTTTGCTTGATTCGCTTTTCCCATCTTCCAGATGGAGCGGCCGACCACGATCGAGAATACCGTAACAAAACATCCTGCGATAAAGCCTACCAAGCGAGGATCAGCTATGGTCAGTACCCAACCTCCGACCAGCATTGATAAGCCGATGAGTACGTTTGAGAGAGTCATCTCCAGTGCAAACACTCTCCCGTGATACTGCGGTCTGATATGACGCATCAACAGTGTGTTCAGGCTGGCATTTCCCATTCCGCCTGCAATCGTAGACAGCGCGTAAAAAAGGGCGGTGACGTAAATCGTCGGGGAGAAGCTGGTCAACAAAAATGCAAATCCTTCAACTGCAAGGCCGACTGAAGCAACCTCATACGGGTAGCGTTGGAGCCGTCCTGCAATCATTCCGCCAACAATAAAGCCAAGTCCGATCGCCCCGTACAGCAGCCCGATTCCCATTTTTCCTGCATCAAAAACTTGATAGGCATATACACTGATCAGCACATTGATAATTCCGCCGCCGATTGACCATAGAGTCGTAAGCAGCAAAACCGAATATACGATGGGAGTCTTTTGAATGAAATGAAGCACATCCTTGTAAGTGGTGGCTTGCTCGGATGCTGTTTGGTTTTGTACATCCTCCTGAATCTGACTCTTTGGGACGTTCAGTCTGACTAATAGGATTGCTGAAGCCAAAAACGACAGGGAGTTATAAAGAAAGGCGATATCGCTCCCCCACAAGGCGATAAACACACCACCGACAAGCGAGCCGATGGCCATGACGATCCCAAATACGCTTTGATCAAGTGCGTTAGCGGAAGCCAATTCATTTCGGGAAACGATTTGTGGGAGGATGGAGAGTCGGGACGGATTATACATCGCGGAAAAGGCAACGAGTAAAAATGTACCCGTGTACACAATCCATAAATCAGCTTCCTTGGAAACGAACAGAAAAGAAAGCGCAATGACAGCACGGGCCAAATCACAAGCAATGAGTACGCCTTTACGGTTGAAGCGATCGGCTAACCAGCCACCGAATGGGCCGAAAATGAGATGTGGCAAGGTTCGAAGTGCCAGTGTGATGCCGATGGCCATGGCGCTTCCGGTAATTTCGAGCAGTAGACTAAGTACAGCTACACTGTTGAACCAATCGCCAATACCGCTTAACAAATTTGCAGAGAGCAGCCTTCGTACATTCGGTTTTTGCAGGACGGAGTACAGTTTCACATGAATTCATCACCTTTTTATTAGTAATTTATCTAATTAGATATTATTCAAATTAAAATCGAGTGGCAAGCGTTTTTTGTGCGAAGGGGAATTGACGATGGTAAAGTCATGCGAATATTTGCAATTGATGTAAATAGAGGATCGGTGTTTGGGCAGTGGCAGATCGTTTCCTGCCTCTGGTATAATGAGCGGAGTGTATCAAAGTGATTTAGGAGGAACTTGGAATGAGAGTGGATGGCCGTGCCCATGACCAGTTGCGCCCCGTTACTATTACGCGCAACTACATTAAACACGCAGAAGGATCGTGCCTAATCGAAGTAGGAGATACCAAGGTGATTTGTACGGCGACTCTGGAAGATCGGGTTCCACCTTTTATGCGTGGTGGCGGGAAGGGCTGGATCACAGCCGAGTATTCCATGCTTCCCAGAGCAACAGCGACACGTAACGCCCGGGAGTCGTCCAAAGGAAAAGTTGGAGGACGTACCATGGAGATTCAGCGTCTGATCGGACGCGCACTTCGATCGGTCGTTCATTTAGAAGCGATGGGAGAGCGTACGATTTGGCTGGATTGTGACGTCATACAGGCAGATGGCGGAACGCGTACTGCTTCGATTACAGGAGCGTATGTAGCGATGGTGGATGCGATGCAAAAGCTGGTGGACAGCGGTACGTGGAAGCAATTGCCCTTGAACGATTTTCTTGCAGCTACTTCAGTCGGTGTCGTCGGTGAAGAAACCGTGCTTGACCTGAATTATAAGGAAGACTCGAGCGCGACTGTTGATATGAACGTTGTCATGACAGGCAAAGGAAAATTTGTTGAGCTGCAAGGAACTGGTGAAGATGCACCGTTTTCTCCCGAACAGCTTCAGGAAATGATCGCCCTTGCCAAAAGCGGTATCGATAATCTCATCCAAAGTCAAAAACAGGCCCTCGCAGGTGTGTCGCTTTCCTTTGCAGAAAACGTAGCGGAGCAAAGCCATGTCTGAGCGCAGAAGGGTCGTACTGGCCACACTCAACCAGGGTAAAGTAAAAGAGTTTAATCGTCTGTTTGCTGATCTCGGATGGGAAGGAATCAGTCTGGCCGAGTTTGAGGGCGTGCCAGAAGTGATAGAGGACGGCGAAACCTTTGAAGCCAACGCATTGAAAAAGGCGTTAGAGATTTCTACATACTTAAATCTACCTGCGCTTGGTGATGACTCCGGGCTGGAGGTAGACGCACTGGACGGTCGACCAGGGGTCTACTCCGCCAGATATGCTGGTGAGGATGCTACGGATGAAAAAAACTGGCACAAGCTGCTGGATGAGCTGGATGGTGTGCCGATGGAGAGGCGTACAGCGCGTTTCCGCTGTACGATTGCGCTCGTGGTGCCTGGCTCTGAGCCTGTAATAACGACAGGCTCATGTGAGGGCTTGATTGCAAAAGAGCCAAAAGGAACAAATGGCTTTGGATACGATCCTGTCTTCTACATTCCAGAAATGGATAAGATGATGGCGCAGCTCTTGCCTGAGGAAAAGAATCAGATCAGTCACAGAGCACGTGCGATGAATCATTTGCTAGAAGCACTCAAATAGGTTGGAGCAGGAACCCTTTAGAGTGAAGAGGAGGACACAAAAGCCTCCAAGGTGAGAGAGAACAGGGGAGTGAGTCGCGATGGGGATTCTCGTAATGAGTGACAGTCATGGACTGGTACGCGAGGTCAGACAGGTGACAGATAGGCATACAGTGGAGAAAATTTTGCACTGTGGAGACTTTTGTGTAGATCACGAGCGCGAGCCGTTTTCGGGTATGACTCTCGTTCGCGGAAACTGCGACACAACCAAGGCAGTGCCTACAGAGCAGCAAACCCATTGGCGTGACCTGAACATTCTCCAGACTCACGGACATTTGTATGGCGTCAAAAGCTCTCTCTTGCGTCTACATTACAGGGCGGAGGAGACAGGGGCCAATGTGGTTGTATTTGGTCATTCTCATGTCCCCGCCTGTGGTGTGGAGAGGGGAATCTTGTTTCTCAATCCGGGCAGCCTGCAAATGCCCCGCGGCTTCGATGTTCCGACGTACGCTATTTTGGAGGAGTCAGGGGTCACACCAAAGGCTGTGAATGTGACGGTTTCTTTCTATGATCATATGGGCAATCCGGTGCGGGATCTGGGCGGGAATTACTCGCTTCGGCGCTGATTCGGCGGCTTCTTGTAAAGTGAAAGATTTGTGCTATACTAGAATGGTTAAAATGGCTAGAATATTATCATCCGAGCCTGCGAAGATTTCACGGCGCGGCTGGCGATGTTCTGTTGATTCGATTTAGGAGGGGAAGTTTACGTGGCAGCAAATTGGGAAAAGGTAGAGAATAACCAGGGAGTCCTGACGGTTGAAGTAGATGCTTCGCAAGTAGACGCAGCATTGGATCAGGCGTTTAAAAAAGTGGTACAAAAAGTTCAGGTTCCAGGATTCCGTAAAGGAAAAATTCCACGCAAAATGTTCGAAGCTCGTTTTGGTGTAGAATCTTTGTACCAAGACGCTCTTGACATCCTGTTGCCAAATGCATACGGACAAGCTGTTCGTGAAGCTGGTATTGAGCCAGTAGATCGTCCAGAAGTAGACGTAGCGCAAATGGAGAAAGGTAAAAACCTGATCTTCAAGGCGACTGTAACTGTGAAGCCTGAAGTGAAGCTTGGCGACTACAAAAACCTCAGCATCGAAGAAAAAGAATTCACTGTAAGCGATGAGAGCGTAGACGCTGAACTGAAGCGTATGCAAGAGCGTCATGCAGAACTCGTAGCAGTAGAAGAAGGCGCAGCACAAAACACTGACCAGGCTGTAATCGACTTTGAAGGCTTCCAAGATGGTGTAGCTTTTGAAGGCGGTAAAGCGGAAGACTACTCCCTGGAGCTGGGTTCCGGTACTTTCATCGCTGGTTTCGAAGAGCAAGTAGTAGGAATGAACGTAGGCGAAGAAAAAGAAATCACGGTAACCTTCCCAGAAGAGTACCACTCTCCTAACCTTGCAGGTAAAGAAGCGGTATTCAAAGTAAAATTGATCAGCCTGAAGCGCAAAAATCTGCCGGTATTGGACGATGAGTTCGCAAAAGACGTGAGCGAGTTCGACACACTGGAAGAGCTGAAAGCTGACACCAAGAAAAAACTCGAAGATAAAACAGCACAAGAAAAAGATCAATATGTGCGTGAACAACTCGTGCTGAAAGCGGCTGAAAATGCTGAGATCGAACTGCCAGAAGTAATGGTTGAGCATGAGCTGGATCAAATGGTATCCGAATTTGGTCAACGCCTGCAATACCAAGGCATGACACTGGAGCTGTACTACCAGTTCTCCGGTATGGATGAGAGCCAATTGCGTGATCAATTGCGTGCAGACGCTACATCCCGTGTTCGCACGTCCCTGACTTTGGAAGCAATCGGCAAAGCAGAAAACATCGAAGCGACTGAAGAAGACGTAACAGCAGAGCTGGAAAAGCTGGCTGCAACCTATGGCCGCCCTGCAGACGAGCTGCGTAAAATCTTCTCCGCTCAAGACGGTATGGCAGCACTGTACCGCGATGTGCAAACTCGCAAAACCGTTGATTTCCTAGTTGCAGAAAGCAAGGTAAATGCATAAGCTTAGGAAGAACGCATGATTGGTCAGTGGGCAGGCTACGCCTGAATGCTGGCTGGAAGACTACAAGGCACGAGAAGATCGTGCCTTGTTTTTCCACCATTGGACTTTTTTTGCGCGATCCTTCTCAAATAAAGGGGAATCCCTTTTACCGGTAAAGGAGGAAGATACATATGCTAATACCTATGGTCATCGAGCAAACCAGCAGAGGCGAGCGCTCCTACGATATTTACTCGCGCCTCTTGAAAGACCGGATTATTCTACTGGGCACAGAGATTGACGACGAGATTGCCAATCTGGTAGTAGCCCAGCTGCTCTTTTTGCAGGCGGAGGATCCGGACAAAGACATATCCCTATACATAAACTCACCAGGTGGTTCTGTAACAGCAGGCATGGCTATCTACGACACGATGCAGTACATTAAGCCTGATGTGTCCACGATTTGTGTGGGCATGGCTGCAAGTATGGGTGCATTCCTACTCGCGGCTGGTGCAAAAGGGAAACGTTTTGCATTGCCGAACAGTGAAGTGATGATTCACCAACCGCTTGGCGGCGTGCGTGGCCAAGCTGAGGATATCCGTATTCATGCGGAGTGGATTCTCAAAACGAAACGCCAACTCAATCAGATTTTGTCCGAGCGCACGGGTCAGCCATACGAGAGAGTAGAGCAGGATACCGATCGCGACAATTTCATGAGCGCAGAAGACGCAAAGGCCTATGGATTGATTGACACGATTATTGAACGCAAAAACTGACCTGTTGTGAGGTGAAGCGCATGTTTAAGTTTAACGACGACAAAGGCCAACTGAAGTGTTCCTTCTGCGGCAAGTCCCAGGAACAGGTGCGCAAGCTGGTAGCTGGTCCTGGTGTATACATTTGTGACGAGTGTATCGAACTGTGCAACGAAATTGTACAGGAAGAGCTGGGCACTGAAGAAGAAATTGATATGAAAGAGATTCCAAAACCGGTAGATATTCGCAAAATCCTTGACGATTATGTAATCGGACAGGACATGGCGAAAAAATCTCTCTCGGTTGCGGTATACAATCACTACAAACGGATCAATTCCGGCGCCAAGATCGAGGATGTAGAGCTGCAAAAATCCAACATCATGCTGATCGGTCCAACTGGTAGCGGTAAAACGTTGCTCGCACAAACATTGGCGCGTATCCTGAACGTACCATTCGCAATCGCGGATGCAACCTCTTTGACTGAGGCGGGTTACGTGGGTGAAGATGTGGAAAACATCTTGCTCAAGCTGATTCAAGCGGCTGATTACGATGTAGAAAAAGCGGAAAAAGGCATAATCTATATCGATGAGATTGACAAAGTAGCACGTAAGTCTGAAAATCCATCCATCACTCGTGATGTTTCTGGTGAAGGCGTACAGCAAGCTTTGCTCAAAATCTTGGAAGGTACGGTCGCGAGTGTTCCACCACAAGGCGGACGCAAGCATCCGCATCAGGAGTTTATCCAGATCGATACCTCCAACATTTTGTTCATTTGTGGCGGTGCGTTTGACGGCGTAGAGCAAATCATCAAGCGTCGTTTGGGCAAAAAAGTCATCGGCTTTGGTTCAGACTTCGGCGATGGTGTCAAAGCAGATCTGAAAGCTGGCGAATACTTGAAGCATGTATTGCCAGAAGACCTGTTGAAGTTCGGTCTGATTCCAGAGTTTGTTGGTCGCTTGCCAGTTCTTGCGACGCTGGAGCCATTGGATGAAGAAACACTCATCCGCATCCTGACCGAACCGAAAAACTCCTTGGTCAAACAGTATCAAAAGCTGCTGAGCCTCGATGGAGTAGAGCTGGAGTTTGACGCTGGTGCTCTCTTGCAGATCGCGAAAGAAGCCATCAAGCGAAACACTGGTGCGCGCGGATTGCGTGCAATCATCGAGCAAATCATGCTGGATATGATGTATGAGCTGCCATCCCGCGAGGATGTCACCAAGTGCGTGATTACGGAAGAAACAGTACGCGACAAAGTGAAGCCGCAGCTTACTACCAAAGACGGCAGAGAGATGCGCGGCGAAACTGCTTAATCAACGAATATATACACACGATACCATCCCGTATATTGCGGGGTGGTTTTTTCTTATTCTGGTTGAATGATTTGGTAACTCCTGTGCTGCACTGGTTTATGGTTTATGACTTCGTTTGCGGGGCAATACTACTTGATATCGTTCAAGAGACGCTTTTACATATCGGTAAAAAGCATCCAGCCGCAATGGGAGGGATTCACATGAACTATACATTGGTCATTGCAGTTATAGAAGTAGTGGTTGGAATCATTATCGGCACCTACTTCTGGAACTTACTGCGAGCGCAGAGAAACAACAAGACCTCAACTGAAAAGGAATCGCGCAAGGACCTCGACACCATCCGAAAAATGAGAATGATTGCTTTGACAGAGCCGCTATCTGAAAAAACAAGACCGAGTACATTGGAAGAAATCGTAGGACAAGAGGATGGACTTCGTGCATTGCGCGCGGCTTTGTGTGGACCAAATCCACAGCATGTCATCATCTATGGCCCTCCAGGTGTGGGAAAAACCGCAGCAGCGAGGGTGGTACTCGAAGAAGCGAAAAAGAATCAGCTTTCCCCTTTTTCAGCTGATGCCAAGTTTATTGAGATTGACGCAACGATTGCACGTTTTGACGAGCGTGGAATTGCGGACCCGCTAATTGGATCTGTTCATGATCCGATTTACCAAGGGGCAGGCTCGCTCGGGCAAGCAGGAATTCCACAGCCCAAGCCAGGAGCGGTTACCAAAGCCCATGGCGGAATGCTCTTTCTCGATGAGATTGGTGAGCTGCACCCTGTTCAAATGAATAAGCTGCTCAAAGTGCTGGAGGATCGGAAAGTGATGCTGGAAAGCGCTTATTATAGCGAGGAAAACAACCAAATTCCTTCGCATATTCACGATGTCTTCAAGTACGGCTTGCCAGCAGATTTCAGATTGGTTGGCGCTACGACAAGACTGCCGGATGAATTGCCGGCTGCACTCCGATCGCGATGTCTGGAAATCTTTTTCCGTCCGTTAAAAGCGGGTGAGATTGGAAGCATCGTTCGCACTGCGATACCGAAAATGCAGATGACGATCGACGATGACGCTGTTTCGGTCATCGAGCGCTATGCCACCAATGGGCGGGAAGCGATAAATACACTTCAAATTGCTGCGGGGATTGCTCTGACCGAACAGCGTAAGGAAATTCATGCCTCTGACGTGGAATGGGTCATGCACAGCAGTCAAAAATCACCGCGCCCAGAGAAGCATGTACACGATACTCCCCAAGTCGGGCTGGTTAACGGACTGGCGGTATATGGGCCAAATATGGGCAGTGTCATGGAGCTGGAGGTCACAGCCTCACTTGCAGAGCTGCCAGGTCAAGGACGTATCGCCATGACGGGGATGGCTGAGGAAGAAGAAGTGGGTAGTCGCAGCCGGACGATTCGCCGCAAATCGATGGCCAAAGGCTCTATCGAAAATGTGATCACCGTTTTGCAGCGGATGGGAGTTCGTCCGTGCGATTACGATCTGCACATTAACTTTCCGGGGGGGATTCCGGTAGACGGTCCATCTGCGGGTATTACCATTGCCACAGCGATTTACTCTGCGATAAAGGAAAAGCCGGTTGACAATCTGCTCGCGATGACGGGAGAAGTCAGTATTCACGGGAAGGTAAAACCGGTGGGGGGAGTCGTAGCAAAAGTAGAGGCAGCCAGACAAGCGGGAGCTACGCGCGTGTTAATCCCGGAGGAAAACTGGCAGAGCATTTTTAACGATATCCAAGGGATCGAGATCATTCCGGTTACCACTGTCTCACAGGTCATTGAGCTAGCATTGCCGGAAGCAACTCAGCAGGAAACCGAAGAGCCAGGGTTCACGCTCCAGCTGCCTGCAGACGATTTGGCTTCCTCGCCTATGTCCCTGTAACAGTCCAGAGCGCCCGTGGATTAGACATCGGATTGTGTTTGCGCTACAATGGAAAAAAGCTTCTGCTTGCAAAGAGCCTTAAGGCCCGTCCGGCTATTGAAATGGGTCCCCAAAAAGTGCTTGGAATGGGCAGGAATGACTCATGAACCTTCACTTTTTGGGGTGTTTTCAATTCTGCCGGCTGGACTTAAAAACGGCTTCAAAAGCCGTTTTTGTCTGTTAACAAGGCTCTTTGTAAGAGGGATAGATCAACAAGGAGAGGTGCATCCGCTTGGGCGAACGTTCCGGTAAAAGAGAACTACCCCTTCTCCCGTTGCGAGGATTGCTTGTATATCCGACCATGGTACTCCATTTGGACGTTGGACGGGAAAAGTCCATCCGCGCATTGGAGCAGGCAATGGTAGACGATAACAAGATCTTACTTGCTACGCAGGAAGAGGTCCACATAGAAGAACCAGATGCTGAGCAAATCTACAGCATCGGTACCGTTGCGCGTGTCAAACAAATGCTGAAGCTGCCAAACGGTACGATTCGTGTATTAGTTGAGGGCTTGCAACGGGCAAAGATTGATGAATATCTGCAACAAGATGATTACTTCGTCGTTTCCATTACATATCTGCAAGAGGAAAAGGCCGATGAAAACGAAGTAGAAGCGTTGATGCGGTCGCTCTTAAACCACTTCGAGCAATACATCAAGCTGTCGAAAAAGGTTTCCCCAGAGACACTGACCTCTGTGACTGACATCGAAGAACCAGGACGTTTGGCAGATGTAATTGCCTCCCACCTTCCACTAAAAATGAAGGACAAACAGGAAATTTTGGAGACGACCAACATCCAGGAGCGTCTTGAAATCCTCCTAACCATCTTGAACAACGAGCGCGAAGTGTTGGAGTTGGAGCGCAAGATCGGCAACCGTGTCAAAAAACAGATGGAACGGACGCAAAAAGAATATTACTTGCGTGAGCAAATGAAAGCGATCCAAAAAGAGCTGGGTGACAAAGACGGGCGCCAGGGCGAGGTCGATGAGCTCAGATCACAGCTGGAGAACTCCGATGCTCCCGAGCGTATCAAGACCAAGATCGAGAAAGAGCTGGAGCGCCTGGAAAAAATGCCGGCAACCTCTGCAGAAGGCTCGGTCATTCGTACCTATATCGATACCTTGCTCGCACTCCCTTGGACTCGTACAACGGTGGATAACCTCGATATTCACAATGCGAAAAAGGTTCTCGATGAGGACCACTACGGCTTGGAAAAACCAAAAGAGCGTGTGCTCGAGTATTTGGCTGTGCAAAAGCTCGTAAACGCCATGCGTGGTCCAATTCTTTGTCTGGTAGGCCCTCCTGGTGTGGGTAAGACATCTCTCGCTCGCTCAGTTGCACGGGCGCTGGAGCGTGAATTTGTACGCATTTCCCTTGGCGGGGTGCGGGACGAAGCAGAAATTCGCGGTCATCGTCGTACGTATGTAGGAGCATTGCCAGGGCGTATTATCCAAGGCATGAAGCAGGCTGGAACGATTAACCCTGTCTTCTTGCTTGACGAAATTGACAAGCTGGCTTCGGACTTCCGCGGCGACCCGGCGTCTGCATTACTCGAAGTGCTCGACCCTAACCAGAACGACAAATTCAGCGATCACTATATAGAAGAAACGTACGACCTGACGAACGTGATGTTCATCACGACAGCGAACAGCCTAGATACGATTCCTCGCCCGCTATTGGACCGGATGGAGGTCATCTCGATCTCTGGCTACACCGAGCTGGAAAAGCTGAATATTTTGCGCGGATATCTTTTGCCTAAGCAAATGGAGGATCATGGACTGGGTAAAGATAAGCTGCAAATGAACGAGGATGCCATGCTCAAGCTGGTGCGTCTTTACACACGCGAAGCAGGGGTTCGCAATCTCAACCGCGAAGCAGCCAATGTATGCCGCAAAGCAGCGAAGCTGATCGTGGGCGGTGAGAAAAAGCGGGTAGTGGTTACTGCTAACACATTGGAAGCATTGCTCGGCAAGCCTCGCTTCCGCTACGGATTGGCTGAGAAAAGCAACCAGATTGGCTCTGTTACTGGTCTTGCATGGACTCAGGCTGGTGGCGATACGCTGAATGTCGAAGTCAGCATTTTGCCAGGGAAAGGCAAGCTGACCTTGACTGGTAAGCTGGGTGACGTCATGAAGGAATCTGCCCAGGCTGCCTTCAGCTATATTCGTTCACGTGCGGATCAATGGGGAATTGACCCATCCTTCCACGAGAAAAATGATATTCACATCCACTTCCCGGAAGGCGCTATTCCAAAAGACGGTCCATCTGCCGGTATCACTATGGCTACCGCTCTCGTATCTGCGCTCACCCAAATTCCAGTTAAAAAGGAAGTGGGGATGACAGGCGAGATCACCCTGCGTGGTCGCGTGCTGCCAATCGGAGGACTGAAAGAAAAATGCATGTCCGCTCATCGCGCGGGCCTCACGACCATCATCTTGCCGAAAGACAACGAGAAGGACATTGAGGATATTCCAGAGACCGTCCGCAATGAACTGACGTTCCACCCAGTAGAGCATTTGGACGAAGTGCTGCGCATTGCATTAACGAAACAGCCAGTAGGTGACAAATCATGAAAGTAACCTCTTCAGAGTTTGTCATCAGTGCTGTAGGACCTAAACAATACCCGGAGGACGGCCTGCATGAGATCGCGTTGGTAGGCCGTTCCAACGTCGGTAAATCATCCTTGCTGAACAAAATGATGAATCGCAAGGGCTTGGCTCGGATCAGCTCACGGCCTGGAAAGACACAGACCCTGAACTATTTCCGCGTAAACCAGATGCTCTATTTTGTAGACTTTCCTGGTTACGGCTATGCCAAGGTTGCGAAAACGATCAAAGAGCAATGGGGCAAAATGATCGAGGGCTATTTGAAAAATCGTGAGGAATTGCGATTTGTCATCCAGCTCGTGGATATTCGCCACGCTCCAAGCAAGGACGATATTGCCATGTACGATTGGTGCAAGCAGATCGGTATTCCGACCGTCGTTGTTGCTACCAAAGGAGATAAGATTGCGCGCGGCCGTTGGCTGCAGCATATTAAAGTCATCCGTCAAAGCCTGAGGCTTCGCGGTGATGATACGATCATCATCTTCTCCTCGGAGACAGGACAAGGCAAGGATGAGCTGTGGGGAGAAATCATGCGACGCTTGCGTGCTGGAGACGAAGCCAGGAAAGAAGCAGCAGCACCTTCAACTGAGCAGTCTGGCGTCAAAACTACGGAACCATCCTAGCAGTCTGACCCCAAACCGGAGGGGAGAAGGGGAGGCAGCTTTCGTGAGCGAGCTGGCGGGCTTTGCCGTTCGCGGTGTGATTGAAGGCTTCTACGGAACGCCCTGGACGCATGCGGAGCGGCTAGACATGATCGACTTTTTGCAACGCTATGGTTACAATGCGTATTTTTACTCTCCAAAGGACGATTTGTACCTGCGAGAGAGATGGATGAAGCCACACCCGGGGTCAGCGCTCGTGCAAATAGAAGAGCTGATCGCAAGGGCAAACAAAGGCTGCATGCATTTTGTATATTGCCTCAGTCCAGGCCTTAGCATGGAGTACAGCAGCGCAGAGCATTTGGAGCAGCTGATAAAGAAATACTCAGAAATGTATCAGCGTGGCGTACGGCAATTTGGCTTGTTCTTTGATGACATCCCGATGCACCTTTTGCACGATGCTGATATTGACCGCTTTAATCATCTCGCTGATGCTCATGTGCAAGTTACCTTGCGTGTATGGGAGCGAATGTGCAGCTGGCCGGAGCAGGTCAAGCTGGTCGTTTGTCCGACGCAGTACAACGGCATCGGCAAGGAGCCTTATGTGATGTATCTGGGGCGCCATTTGCCCCAAGAGATTGACCTCTTTTGGACAGGGCGCTTTGTTTGCTCGCCGTATTTAACTGATGGGGACGCGATTCGCTTTCAGGAGTTTACAGGCCATAAGCCTCTTTACTGGGATAACTATCCTGTTAACGATTTGGCTATGGCGAATGAACTGCATATCGGACCACTGAGGCATCGTGATCCGGACTTGTGGAATCATTCAGCAGGCTATGTGGCGAATGCGATGTCCAGACCAGAGTGCTCGAAGATTCCTTTGATTACGACGGCAGCGTATTTGAGTGATCCGCTAGGATATGAGCCAGAAGATGCGTGGGAGCTTGCGGTGAAGGACATCGTAGGCAAAGAGGACGCTGATGCGTTTTTGTCGTTTGCCGATAATGTCCAGGGCTCGTTTTTGTGTGAGATGGAGTCGCCTCGCCTGCTTGAAGCGTTTCTGACATTTCGCTTTCAATTCCTTCAGGGAGATCGTCAAAAAGCCGTCCAGGAGCTTACACGTTTGTTCCATGAGATGGAGCAAAATGCGCACCAGCTCTTGGGTGGCATGACGAATCAAAAGCTGGCACAGGAAGCGCGGTCGTGGATTGAGAAGTATCGGCACTGGGCGAAGGTAGGCCAATCGGCTGTAGCTCTGATTGAGAACGGAACGAGTGGCCGGATTCCACAGGCGGCCTTTCATTTGCTTAAATTAAAGCAGTGGCTCAAGCGGACGGAGCGTCTGCCAGAAAAAGTGTGCGGCCAGGTCATGAAGCTGTTTGTAGATGCTGTCATGCAGGAAGTTAAGAAGCCGACGTGAAAAACGGATATGAAAAAGGTTCCTAACCCCGCGAGGGAGTAGGAACCTTTTTCTACGCTGATTTGCTGCCGCCGTCTGCCCTTCGTTTGCGGGCGGTTTCGAGCCATTCCTTAATAGGCAGCTCTGCCAATATCATTCCTGTGAAAATCATCAGGCAGCCCGTTAGCTGTCTGCCGTTTAATACCTCGTGAATGAACACGTATGAAGTCAGTGCGGCAAACACAGGCTCTAAAGCAAAAATTAGAGCGACGCGGGTAGAGCTGGTTTGCTTTTGCAGGGCGGTCTGAGCCAGGAAAGCGAGCGCTGTTGCAAAAATAGACGTCACGACCAGTCCTGTGGCGACCTCCGGCAGGAATATGATGGCGGGGTCAAAAGCACGGCTCCAATCCTCGAAGAAAAAGGCGTAAATCCAGCTCATCACAGCAACTGTACCAAGCTGTACAATCGCGAGTGGAAGTGCTGAGAACCGTGGAGCGTATTTACCCGTAAATACAATTTGCATGGCAAAACAGATTGCACAGCCAAAGACGAGAATATCACCCAGATTAAAGGAGAACTCCTGGTTTTGTGTCAACAGGTACAGTCCGGCGGCAGCCAGAATGACTCCGATGACAGCTACCGGCTTGACACGCTCGCGCATCAGCATAAACGAGAACAGTGGTACGAGGACAACAGACAGGCCAGTGATGAAGCCGGCTTTAGATGGTGTTGTGTACAGGAGACCAACTGTTTGCAGCGCATATCCGAGACAGAGCCAAAAACCGAGTATGATCCCTGCTTTGAGTAGTGGGCCGCGCCACTGTTTGAGCTGTTGAGGTGATTTGATCACTAAAATAAGTAAGAGAAACAAGGCCGCAACGGTAAAGCGCACTGCATTAAACGTATTGGGTGGCAACGAAGCGATTGCTTGCTGAACAATGAGAAACGTCGTCCCCCATATAAAAGCGATTAGAAGCAGAGTGATATCTGCCATCCATGGTTTTCTCAATTCCTTCCTCTCTCCTCCCGACGTTTTCCGAATCTTTTACGTAGTTTCTTTGTCTAGTCTGCATGATACGGTATTCGCTGGGGGATGGCAAGATGATTTACATTGCCTTCGACCTTTCTAATTCGACAGGAAATATCGCGCCTATTTTTGACAAATTACACTTGCGTTAATAAACTTTTCACAATTACTCGTGGCTGATTCTGGACATAATGTTATAATGATAGTGCATTTTACATATTGCGATAGCAGGAAAGACAATCTGGGAGGATGTTATGGATATTCTTTTGTTGGGCCTTAACTACAAAACGGCACCTGTCGAAATTCGCGAAAAGTTTACATTCAGCGATGATGGGACCTCCCGCGCTCTTCATCTTCTCTCCCAGACGAAGAGCATTGCGGAATGTATCATTCTTGGAACGTGCAACCGCACAGAAATCTATGTCGTTTGCGATCAGGCTAATGTCGGTCGCGACTATACTCGCCGTTTTTTGGCAGAGTGGTTCGGTGTGGAGAAAGAGCAATTTAAGGATCATCTCTATATAAAAGAAAACGATCAGGCGATTGATCATTTGTTCCGTGTTTCGTCTGGTCTGGATTCAATGGTCATGGGAGAGACGCAGATTCTGGGACAAGTGCGTGATGCGTTTTTGCTTGCCCAAGAACACAAGACGACAGGTACCGTATTCAATATGCTGTTCAAACAGGCTATTACATTTGCCAAACGGGCGCATACCGAAACAGCAATCGGACAAAACGCCGTTTCCGTCAGCTATGCGGCAGTTGAGCTTGGGAAAAAGATTTTTGGCTCTTTCGCAGGCAAGTCTGTATTGATCGTTGGCGCGGGCAAAATGAGCGAGCTGACAGCGAAGCATCTGCACGCAAATGGCTCGGAGCATGTGGTGGTAGCAAACCGGACTTTGGAGCGGGCACAGCTGCTGGCTGAAAAGTTCAAAGGAGACTCCTGTACGATGGAGCAGCTGCCTGAGGCGCTGCTCGTGGCAGACATCGTTATCAGCTCCACTGGGGCAAACGGCTATGTCCTGGGCAAAAAAGAGCTGGCTCCGATCATGAAGCAGCGGAAGCATCGCCCGTTGTTCATGGTAGATATTGCTGTGCCGCGAGACTTGAATCCAGACCTGCACGATCTTGATAACGTCTTTTTGTACGATATCGACGACCTGGAAGGAATCGTTGCCAGCAACGTTGCCGAGCGTTCGCGTGAAGCAGAAAGACTGGATGTCATGATTGCAGAAGAGATCGTAGCTTTCACGACATGGTACCAAACATTGGGAGTAGCGCCGTTGATCGCTGCCTTGCGTGAAAAAGCGCTGACCATTCAAGGGGAAGCCATGCGGAAGATCGAAAACAAGCTACCAAATCTGTCCGAAAGAGAAATTCATATTATCCGGAAGACAACCAAAGGAATTGTGAATCAACTGATGCATGATCCTGTCGTTCGTCTGAAGGAAATGGCGGCAACCAAGCACGGGGAAGAGGTACTCGACGTTTTCTCCAAAATGTTTGCGCTGGAAGAAATTCTGGAACGCACAGAGCAGGAAGCGATCTGGGCAGATGACAAAAAAAAACAGCTGTCCACTCGTGAGCAAACACTGGTATCAAGAATCAGAGAGTAAGCCATTCATATCATTCATATTTGCGACGAATAGATATCGATAGAGAAAGAGGGGAGAATGCATGGCCGAGGTGAGATGGATCTACGACCTGACGATCTTTCTCTACGCTGCAAGTGTTCTCTTCTATTTTAACGACTTCTTGCAGAGCAACCAGAAAGTCAATCGTCTGGCTTTCGGGTTGCTTGTTGTCGTTTGGGCCTTGCAAACCACTTTTTTCGTCTCACAAACTGTCATGAAAGCCTATTTTCCTGTCATTACCCTTTTTGAGACGCTCTTTTTTTATTCCTGGGTGTTAGTGAGCCTGTCGCTTGCTATTCACTATTTTTTTCGAATAGATTTGCTGGTATTTTTTACAAATATTATCGGGTTTGTTGTGCTGGTTATGTCTATGTTTATGCCAGAGACACCGATTGTAGCCGTATCCAGTGTGCTTACCTCAGAGCTGCTATTGACGCATGTAACGCTCGCGATGTTCAGCTACGGGGCGTTTTCACTCTCAATGATTTTTTCGTCGATGTATCTGCTGCAGCACAAGATGCTGAAGGAACGGCGCTGGTCGCCGCTATTGCGCCGCTTACCCAGTCTCGATCAGCTGGAAGGCTACGCGTATCGCATGAACATGCTGGGGGTGCCGATGCTACTGCTCTCCATCGTTTTGGGGATTATTTGGGGAAAAATGGTGTTACCCGAAAAATTCCTGCTCGATACCAAAGTCGTTCTTTCGGTCACAGTGCTCGCCAGCTACTCCTTGTGGCTGTATCAAAGGTACCGGGATACGATGCAAAGGCGTAGGCTGGCACAATGGAACCTACTGGCGTTTTTACTTCTGCTCATTAACTTTTTGGGCGCAAATACTTATACATTTCACAGCTGGTGGTAACCGCTGTTTGAGGAGGCTGTCATGGGAAACTGGAAAGTAGGAACACGCCGCAGCAATCTGGCGCTTACCCAGACAAATTGGGTCGTCGATCAACTGAAAGGCATTGTGCCTGAGGCTAATTTTGAATTGCATGAAATCGTGACAAAAGGAGACCGCATCCTGGATGTAACGTTGTCCAAGGTAGGTGGAAAAGGGCTGTTCGTAAAAGAAATCGAGCAATCTCTTTTTGACAAGGAGACAGATTTTGCCGTTCACAGCTGTAAGGACATGCCATCAGAGCTGCCGGAAGGCTTGGTCATCGGGGCGATTCCAAAGCGTGTAGATCCACGTGATGTACTGCTGTCCAAGGACGGCAAAACGCTGGATGAATTACCGAAGGGAGCACTCGTGGGCACAAGCAGCCTGCGTCGCTCCGCACAGATTTTGGCGCATCGCCCGGACATTCAAATCGAATCTCTGCGAGGAAATATCGATACACGCATGCGTAAACTGCAAGAAGGCAATTTCGATGCGATCATCCTGGCTGCAGCTGGACTTGAGCGTGTGAATTTCGAAGGAAAGATCTCGCAATTTTTGCCGGTAGAGATCAGCTTGCCTGCTGTAGGTCAAGGTGCGCTCGCGATCGAATGTCGCTCAGATGATGAAGAGACGTTGGCTCTTTTGAATCGTCTTGACCATGAGCCGACCCGCAGAGCGGTAACAGCAGAACGCAGCTTCCTGCACAAGCTCCAGGGCGGCTGTCAGGTACCGATTGGTGCCTATGCCACGGTGGCAGAAGACAATCTGATTACTTTGACGGGCATGGTTGGTTCGCCTGATGGCATGCAGATGTTTAAAAATACAGCTACTGGCCACGATCCGCTGGCACTTGGTATTCAGGTAGCCGAAGCACTGCTCGCACAAGGTGCAGGGGAAGTTCTGGAGCAAGTACTGCGGGACAATCAGCAATGACAATCACTGGGTCCCGCGGGGCATTATCCGGCAAGCGCATTATGGTGACGCGAGCAAAAAGCCAGGTGCGGGGGCTGGTAGAGCAAATCGAGTATTTGGGTGGAGAGGCGTATGCCTTCCCCCTTTTAAAAATGGTGCCGCCTGTCGATTACAGCAAGCTGGATGAAGCAATTGCGCAGCTTGGCACTTACGACTGGCTGATTTTCACCAGTGTGAATGGTGTGCGCTTCTTTTTCGAGCGCATGAAGGCATTGGGTGTTGGCGTAGACGCAATCACAAGTCAGCTTGCTGCAGTGGGTCCTAAGACAGCGGAGGTACTGATCGCATATGGACTGAGCGTAGCAGTCATCCCATCGGATTACGTAGCTGAAGGGCTCTTCACCAGTCTGCATGATCAGCTTCTTCCAAGGCAGCGGGTACTTCTGCCGCGAGCAGATATTGCACGCAAGATGCTGCCAAGAGAGCTTGCACAGCTTGGGATGGACGTCACGGAGGTAGATGTTTATCAAACCATCATTGACGCTGAGCTGGCTCCAGAAGCAGCTTCGCAAATCCAGCAGGGCAAGATCGATGTTATTTTGTTTACAAGCTCTTCAACGGTGAATCACTTTGTTTCTGCCATGGCTCCGTTCCAGACTCCGGGCTGGCTGGACCAGGTACGGATTGCTTGCATCGGGCCGATAACAGCAGAAACAGCGCGACAACATGGACTAGTCGTTCAGGTGGTGGCGAGCGAGTACACCGTAGAAGGTTTACTAGAGGCTTTGATAGAGAATCTGGGAGGGAACCCATATGGCACAAACATTTGATCGTCATCGCCGCCTGCGTTCCAGTGCGGCAATGCGCAACCTCGTTCGGGAAAATCATATTCGCATGGAAGATCTGATTTATCCGTTGTTCGTAGTAGAAGGAACTGACATCAAGAATGAAATTTCTTCAATGCCAGGTGTATATCAGTTTTCACTGGACCGCTTAGCTGAAGAGATGAAAGAAATCGCAGAGGCAGGAATCCAGTCTGTGCTGATGTTTGGAATTCCGGATCACAAGGATGCTTGCGGATCAGAAGCCTACAACGACGATGCGATTACACAGCAGGCGATTCGCCAGATCAAGGAAGCTTACCCGGAAATGATCGTAATCGCTGATACTTGTCTGTGTGAATACACGGATCATGGGCATTGCGGGGTTTTGCACGGAAACAATGTGAATAATGACGAGACATTGAAGCTACTCGGCATGACCGCGGTTTCCCAAGCAAAAGCAGGGGCAGATATTATCGCGCCTTCCAATATGATGGACGGGTTTGTCATTGCGATTCGTGAAGCACTGGATGAAGCGGGATATCAGCATATTCCGATCATGTCTTATGCAGTGAAGTACGCGTCTTCCTTCTACGGCCCATTCCGTGAAGCTGCGTGCTCCACTCCACAGTTTGGCGATCGCAAAAGCTACCAAATGGATGCTGCCAATGCGCGTGAAGGACTGCGCGAAGCCGCTTCGGATGTAAAAGAGGGCGCAGACTTTTTGATCGTGAAGCCAGGTCTTGCTTTCATGGATATGGTTCTGCGTCTGCGTGAAAGCTTTAACCTGCCGATCGTGGCGTACAATGTTAGCGCAGAGTATTCCATGGTGAAGGCAGCGGCACAAAATGGCTGGATCGATGAACAGCGCATCGTGATGGAAACATTAGTTGGGTTCAAGCGTGCAGGTGCCGATTTGATCATTACGTATCATGCCAAAGATGTTGCAAAATGGCTGCGAGGTGAGTAGAAGATGAATCGAGAAAAATCCACTCAATATTTTGCAGAAGCACAAGAGTATATACCTGGTGGTGTAAACAGTCCGGTTCGTGCATTCAAAAGTGTAGGCGGCAACCCTGTTTATATTTCCAAAGGGGAAGGCTCTCGCATTTTCGATGTGGATGGAAACAGCTACATCGATTACATCGGCTCCTGGGGTCCGTTGATCCTCGGTCATGCCCATCCGAAGGTGCTGGCTGCCATCACGGAAGTGGCTGCACTCGGTACGAGCTTCGGTGCTCCTACTTACCGGGAAACAGAAATGGCAAAGCTCGTCTGTGAGATCGTGCCATCTGTTGAAGTGGTGCGGATGGTCAACTCGGGAACCGAAGCGACCATGAGCGCACTGCGCTTGGCTCGTGGCTACACGAAGCGCAATAAAATCATGAAATTCGAAGGATGCTACCACGGACATGCAGACAGTCTTTTGATTAAGGCAGGATCTGGCGTAGCGACACTGGGTCTGCCGGATAGCCCCGGCGTACCAGAGGGAACTGCACTGAATACAATTACTGTTCCATACAACGATCTGGAGAGCGTAAAGCTCGCCTTTGAAAGCTACGGCGACGATCTGGCAGCAGTGATTGTAGAGCCAATCGGTGGCAATATGGGGGTTGTCCCTCCACAGCCAGGCTTCCTGGAAGGCTTGCGAGCAATCACTGAGCAGTACGGAGCATTGCTCATTTTTGACGAGGTCATGACAGGCTTCCGTGTGGCTTTGGGCGGGGCACAACAGCTGTTTGGCATCACACCTGATTTGACAACGATGGGTAAAGTCATCGGTGGCGGCTTGCCTGTAGGCGCATACGGCGGCAAACGGGAAATCATGCAGCAAATCGCTCCGGCTGGTCCGATCTACCAGGCAGGAACACTATCAGGCAACCCGCTGGCAATGGCTGCTGGTTTGACTACGCTGCAAGAGCTCAGCAAGCCAGGTGCATACGAACAGCTGGAAAGGCTGTCGGCAAGACTCGGAGAAGGCTTAGCTGATAATGCAAGCAAGCTCGGAATCCCGCACACCTTGAACCGTATTGGCTCCATGGTTTGTCTGTTCTTCACAGATACACCGGTCATCAACTACGAAACAGCAAAATCAGCTGATTTAGAGCGCTTTTCCGCGTACTTCAGCCATTTGCTGGACGAAGGCATCATGATTCCGCCATCTCAGTTTGAAGGCATGTTTGTTTCCCTGGCGCACACAGAGGAAGACATCGAGCGGACGATTGAAGCAAGCTACAACGCGATGAAAAAGCTGTAATAGAAGACGAACACCTCCTGGAACTTGATTCAGGAGGTGTTTTTGCTTATTTGGCTGTATGACTGCCTATTTAGAATGACCGTTTGCTCTGATGATGACGTCAGGAATGACGAGCAGTAGGACGAAAGAGCCGTAAATGCCAATGGTATAGCTGGTAGCGTAAACGAGACCGAATCCCTGATGAAAAAGAGCAGTGATGAGATGAATAAACAGGTTTGTAAAACAAAAGGCGTAGCTTCGAATCATCCAGTTGCGGTGGGAAGTCACTCGTTTCTTTTTGATTTGAACCAGCGCGGTAATGGTAAATGCCGGCCAAACAATATTGAGCGCATTGAACCCCATACTGCTAATTTTTCCTCCGGTGGAGTAAGGAGCCATATATCCGGAAGTGACCACGACAACAAGTACAGACACGAAATATAGGTAGCCGTTTATACGATGAAATGTACGGTTATTTTCAAAAATACGAGTGGAAAAGTTGAGCAGACCCGATGCCATGGCGATGCATGCAAATGCAACATGAACATACATGACATTCAACCAGACGGGGAGATTCAGCTCTCGCTTGACTTCTGTTTTATGACTTAAAAATTCCGTCGCGCCGGGATCGAGCATAAAATTTTTCACCAATGCGTACAGGATGAAAAGCATAGTGACACAGGTCAATATGCCGAAAAACCATTTCTTCTTAATCACGATCGGACACCTCTGTAATCCCCAATAGTCAAATTCCGGATGAGAAAACCCTTTTTCCCGCTAGTTTGGATGCTGGAAGAATGCCTGCCCTGGCAATTCCAGTCATGTGGTCGCCTCTGGCTGTCACTTCGAAATGTAGCTGCAAGCGAATTGGTTTCGAAATTTGAAGAGACCAGCTAAGCTTGTTGTCTTGAAGCAAAGGATTCAAAAACGAAACCGTTTCATCTCCCTGAGTTGCTGTCCCTTGAATCAGACCGTTACTTGTCGATATCGAGAGCTTGACCTTCAGATTGCCAACTGGTGTAGCGATCGAAGTATCCCAATCGCCTTCGTAGACGGATGCCTGCGTGATTTCGTAATCTAGGGTGTCGTAAGTCATTTTTTCTGAGTCTACAAGGACGTTCGGTTCGTCGCTTTTCAATGCTTGATCGGTGACAGGTGCCATTCCTGTCTCTCTCCAAACCGTTCCCCTTCGTTCAAATTCAAACAGCTGTTCCACTGCGACAGCGAGACGTGGCCCTAGCTCACGTTCCACCAGGTACAATGCTACATCGAGTCCCGAAGTTACGCCGCCACCTGTAACCAAATTACCGTCATCAACGACACGAGCTGAGATGGGAATTGCCCCGGTTGCGCCAAGTAAACCCATGCCCAGATGGTTCGTTACCGCTGGTCTGCCTTCCAAAAGACCACCCATGGCTAGCAACAGAGAACCACCACATACCGTGGCGACGATCGTGTCATTTCTTTCGAGTGCTCGTCCAATCAGACCCGTTACTTCTGTTTTCAGGGCGCGACTCAAAATAGCGGGGATGGAATCGGGGCCATCTCCTTCAACGTCACCGGACGCTCCAGGTATGAGAATGATGCTCGCGCTCTCTGGATTCAGTCTGCCGGTTGCCTCCATTTTTACCCCATTGATACCGCTCATCACAGACCGTGGTCCTTCGGCTGTGACGAATTCTACTCGTATAGACCCTGGAGCCTGCATCGCAGCTGCACAAAAAACCTCATAAGGTGCGACGGCATCCAGCAGGTCGAAGCTGTCAAAAAGTACGACTTGGACTGATAACATGACAATTTCCTCCTTCACCAGTAGCTTGGCTGAACGTGCTGTTTATGGCGGGCCTTGTTATCCGCGTTCACAATAGCATCATAACAAGCGAATATCTCAAAGGAGGGTGTCAAATAGTCACAAAACAATAAACAAACCATCACAATACGGAGAGCTTTATTTGAGAGTAGTGGAAAAATGGTAAACTAGGCTGTGAAGGTGGGATATTTATGAGTGCAATTCATACGATACTCGTTGTGGACGATGACCACAGTATTGTTGAACTATTGCGGGACTTTTTGGAAAACGAAAATTTTCAGGTATTAACTGCTTGTGATGCCGCTTACGCCTGGGCCTTGTTCCAACAAAGCGCTATTCATTGCATCGTTCTTGATGTCATGATGCCTGGACAAAATGGATTTGAACTATGTCGCCAAATTCGGAAGGAAAGCAACGTTCCGATACTTTTCTTGAGTGCCCGCAGCGATGATGTGGACAAGATCAGGGGGCTGACGCTCGGAGGAGATGACTATATAGTCAAGACTGCTTCGCCGGGAGAGATTGTTGCTCGGGTAAAAGCTGTATTGCGGCGTTTCGGTACTGAGCAGCAAATAGATAGAAGAATCATGGATTATGGTCGTATTAAAATTAACTTGTCGACGAGAGAAGTGATCGTGGAAGGGAAAAACGTAGTACTCACACCGAAAGAATATGAATTGCTGCGATTGTTAGCAGAGCACCCCAGACATGTTTTTTCCTATGAGCAATTACTTGAGAAATTTTGGGATGGCGTGGGCGATAAGCATACGATTCGCGTCCACCTCAGCAGGCTTCGCGAGAAAATCGAATCCGATCCGAACCATCCGCAGTTTCTGCTCAACGTATGGGGAGTAGGGTATCGCTTCGAGGGAGGATAAGATGAGGACGATTCGCATTCGGACATTTACTTTGCTTTGCTTCTTCTTCCTACTTTCATTGCCATGGATCTTCTACGTTACGGCTCACTTTATGGAAAACCAAACGTTTAGCTTATCAAAAAGTCAGAAGCAAAATGAGACGCTGCAAAGAAATTTGGCTGAGACGATTCACTTGATCGAAACCAGCACAGGCAAATGGATGGACCCAAATTGGCATAATGAATTGGATAGCCTCTTGCAGAAAACGAAGCTGGATGTGGTTATTTTATCAGCCTCAGATCGAGAAATTTATCGCTCTGACCCGGGGCGTCGCAGCGCTTTGTCGTCGACTGAAAAATTTTCAGTCATAGAAGACGGTCGTTTAGTAGGAAGGGTTATCATTTCTTTGCCGAAGTCAAATATTGTCCAAATCATTTCGATGGTTTCTGGACTGATTCTCGCATTTATTATAATCGGTGTCGTAATGCGCAGGCTTCTTTTGCGTCCCCTGGAAAAGATGAGCATTGCAGCTAGACAGATAGCAACAGGGGATTGGGATGTGAAGTTACCTATGTCTGGGATCACGGAAATCGCTGAAGTACGAGATGGATTTGACGTAATGGTAAAAGGGCTTCAACAATCTCATCTGAGACAAGTGGAGCTGGAAGAAGAACGCCGATTCGTAATTGCTGCTGTCGCGCATGATCTACGGACCCCGTTGTTTGCACTACGAGGCTACTTGGATGGGTTGGAACAAGGAATTGCTCAATCACCGGAGAAAATAACGAAATATTTGGCGGTTTGTAGGGATAAATCGGCACAATTGGATCGATTGGTTGAGGATCTTCTCACCTATACAAAGATGGAATATGTAGAGACAAAACGTAACAACAAGCCTGTTGATCTTACCTTCATCCTCTGTAATTCTATTGATAGTCTAAGTCCGCTGGCTCGACAAAAACAGATCTCTATCTCAACTAAGTTCACAGGTTCATGCATGATCAAGGGAGACACGCACTTATTGGAACGTGCCATGAACAATCTTTTGGAGAATGCCGTCAGACACACTCCCTCAGATGGTGAGATTGTTGTTCACTGCTTTACGGATGGGAATAAAGTAAAGCTTTCGATACGTGATACAGGGCCGGGCTTCTCTGCGGAAGAGTTGAACCGGGCTTTTGAACCCCTATATCGTGGTGAAGTATCCAGAAATCGTTCAACCGGTGGCAGCGGCCTAGGGTTAACCATTTCACAAAGAATTGTTAGGCAACATGGAGGTGAACTGTGCGTAAGCAATCATCCCGATGGGGGAGCACTTCTCGCAGGTTGGATACCAGCAGCCGCCTCGATCATTTTGTAGTTGACCAATTTATAGATTTCCTTGACAATTGGATATAAATACCAAGTTGCTTCATTAGATATATTTCGGACAAGCACTATCTCTAAATTGGGGTGAGCGAAAATGGAAGGGACGATTGTAACAGTTCCGCAAAAGCATTTTATCGGTCTCAGTTTTTCAGGCACTTTTCCGATGCTCGTAGAATTCATGCCGAAACAATGGAAAACGTTTTTGCAGCGTCAGGAAGAAATTCCTCACGTGATCCAACCAAACATACGCTATGACATCAGTGACGAAAATCATGCCCATCGCATGTATACCGAGTACCTCGTAGTCGAGGTGGAGAGGTTTGAGCACATTCCTTTGGGCATGGTCGGTTTTACTGTCCCGGAAAGAACGTACGCTCGTTTTACTCACACAGGACCGATGGAGCAGGTGCAAGCAACTTATCAAAATCTATTTTCATGGCTGAGTGAAAACGGTCATCAACCAAATGAGAAGAATGTGCGATTGGAACGCTACGACGAACGCTACGTACCGACTGTTCATGCAGCGACTCGCGCTGAAAATGCTTATGAAATCTTTATTCCACTCTGATAGTCGTCTACGTGATAAGCACCTCTTTTATTAGAAAAAGAGGTGCTCTTTTCGCTGGTTCTCACCCTTTTCCCCCCTCTCCATATACTATATAAAAACAAGGGAGGAGATGGACAAGGGTGGGCAGAAGGCGATGGAGATATCGCAAGCTTTTTCGCAAACGATATGGTCGCATTATTTGGCTCGTCATCAAGCGCAACGGAAAAAAAGGATTCTTTAAGTTCCCTGCTCAAAAGAAGCAGCGTAGGGAGCACCGTATCCTCGTTGCGAATGAGTTTATAGCGGCAGCCCTTGCGAAAAGCGTCGGACTTCCCGCGGCAAAGGTAAAACAAGTAACGGTTAGAGGACCTAGAAGAATTCGACGAAAAGGACTGCTGTCGCAAAAAGCCAGTGCAAACAAGGTAATCCCGTGGAAAAAGGCGAAAAAGAGAGTATACCGCAAGCCACATAAAAAAGTGAAAAAAGCAGATTTGCTGGCAAGAATCGTCGCCTTTGACGCATGGATTATGAACCCCGACCGAAACAATCGCAATTTGATCTTATACCGCAAAAGAAAAGCCAAGCGTTACAAATGGTATCTCATTGACCATGGGATCGCAGTGTTTGGAAAGCCTAGCAGGTGGAGCCTGCGAAGGGCCAAAAGAAAATTCCGGAAAAAGAGAGCTTACAAGTTTACGATGCACTCTGGCAGTAAGAAGAAGCAACGGATTCCCAAGGGACTCAAGCGCTTCACACTCGACAATCGAAAATCTTTAAACAAGATGGTCAAAAAAATAAAGCGGCTGTCGAATTCAGTCATTCGAAAAGCGGTGAGGAAAGTACCAAAGGGCTGTCTGAGGAAGTCGGAAAGGAGATTTATTACAAAGGTATTGATTCACCGCAAGAAGCAAATTAAGAAAATTGTGAAGCGAATCTCCAAGAAATTCAGGTAAGAAGTGTGATAAAGGAGGAGGCCGCGTCTTTTTGTTTGAGATGCAGCTCTTTACAAAGAAACACTTCGATCGCTGTCGTGGTGCCTGTGGGAGCTTCGAGAGACTCGCTTACTGAAAGATCAATCGCCAGCCATACATGATGTTCGCAGGAAAGCAGTCGCGCTGCGAGCAGTTCTTCTGAGGCTAGTATAAGCCTGTAGGGATTTCTCTTACGACTGCCTGTCTTACTTCCTTTACAGCAGCCATGTAAAGCACCATTTTTACGAAGAAAATGTAAGCCTTCCGATGCTTGCAGATTTTCCAATCATGCCAGTATCCTGTTTTTAGACAAGCTTGGGGCCAGGCAAACAGACAGGTTTAATGGCTGGCATCAGAGGGCACCATTTTGAACAAAGACCAAGAAAGGAAGATGGACAGATGATGAAATTCGCGGAACTCAAGAATGGACAGAAAATTGCCTATGTGGAGGAAGGCTCAAAAGGCGAGGTTGTTATTTTGCTGCATGGCTTTTGTGGCAGCTCCGGGTATTGGAAAAAAGTAATCCCGATGCTTTCCGAGACGAATCACGTGATTGCAGTGGACTTGCGTGGACATGGAGCGAGCTTTGCCCCTGATGAGCCATATACGATGGAGCGTTTTGCCGAAGACCTGGCGCAATTCATTGATGAGCTTGGTCTGTCACGGATCCATTTGTTCGGTCATTCTCTCGGAGGTTACGTGACGCTAGCCTTTGCAGAAAACTATGCGGACAAGCTGGCGGGCTTCGGCTTGATTCACTCGACAGCGTATCCTGATGACGAGGAAGCCAAGGCCAATCGTGACAAAGGTGCGACCAGTATTCGCGAAAACGGAATCGAGCCGTTTATTAAAGCGTTGGTACCCAAGTTATTTGCCAAAGGCCATGTAGCAACTATGCCAGATGAAGTACAACTGGCGAAGGAAATTGGTCTTTCCACTATCCCGATTGGTGCCATCAATACTCTGCGAGGGATGCGTGATCGTGCAGATCGTACACATGTCCTCAGAGAGACCAGCCTTCCTGTGCTATTGGTCGCAGGTACGGAGGATCAGGTCATTCCGGCGGAAAAGACATTTACCGTGGAAGGCGATAACACCCGACAGGTGCTGCTGCCTGACGTAGGACATATGGGGATGCTGGAGGCACCGCAGGAATTGGCGGCAGCGATCCGTGCTTTTTTGACGAAGAGTTAATGAAAACCACACCATAGTCCTAGAAATATTTGCTATAATAGACGAGGTATTCTATCAATTTTTACATAATAGAGAGGGGAAATTCTATATGAAAAAGGCTCGTCGCATTACGATGACGGCGTTTGCATCGGTTGTCTTTGCCTCCCTGATGGCAGGCTCTGCATTTGCTGCACCGCTTCACCCAGTAAACCACGCTGACTGGATGGTAAAAAAATCCATTATTTCTGCTGGTCAAAACGGTGATCTGGCATTGGATCGCTCAGTAAACCTGGCTGAGGTTGCAGTTGTATTCTCTAAATTGAAAGATGCGAAAGTCGGCGCTGCAGCAGCTGGTGCACACTGGTCGACTCCTTATTTTGATTGGGCAAAATCCCAAGGGGTTCTGACTCAAGACGATTATAAAAATCCTACACAAGCAGTATCCTCTGCAAAATTGACGCAAATGGCTGCGAAGCTGGGCTACAAGCTTGCTTTGGAAAACAAAGCAACCGTAACCCGCGGGGAGTTCTTTCAGGCATTGGGCGATGCTGCGACTACACATGTAACGATTGCTCATACAAACGATACACATGGACATATCCAAGAAGATAAAGGCCAAAAAGAATTCGGCTTTGCGAAAATTGCTACCTTGCTCAAGGAATGGCGTGCTGAGAACGACAATTTCCTCTTACTGGATGCAGGTGACACTTTCCAAGGAACTGTGTTCGTAAACCAATTCAAGGGTGAATCTGTTGTACCGATCCTCAATAGCCTGAACTACAACGTAATGGCAGCTGGAAACCATGAGTTCGATTTCGGCTTCGAGCAGCTGCTCAAGCTGCGCGACATGCTGAAGCATCCAGTGATTTCTGCTAACGTATTCAAAGCGGATGGCAAAGAACTGCTGGTACCTACCTTCAAAGCTGAAATTGGCGGCAAAAAGTTTGCATTCGTTGGCTTCGTAGCAGAAGATACACCAGTTTTGACTCACCCTGACAACGTAAAAGGCCTTACTTTCAAAAGTCCAGTTGAAGTAGCGAAAACGGTTGTTCCTGAGCTGAAAAAAGAAGTGGATCACGTGATCGTCGTTTCCCACATTGGTGTTGACGTAGACCGTGAAATTGCGAAAAACGTACCAGGCATCGATCTGATCGTGGGCGGACACTCCCATACTCCACTGACAACACCTGAGCTGGTAAACGGAACCTACATCGTTCAAGACTGGGAGTACGGTAAGTCTTTGGGACGTGCTGATCTGTACTACCTCGGCAAAGAGCTGGTTGCATTCAGCGGCGGTCTGAAAGAGTACGACGAAAACGTTGTGGCTGATCCAGACGTAGACAAAATGGTTCAAGAGATCGTGAAGCAGATCGACTCTGTGATGAACGTCGTCATCGCAAAGTCTGAGGTTCCACTTGATGGTGATCGTACACTGGTTCGTGCGAAAGAAACAAACATTGGTAACCTGATTACTGACATCATGCTTGAGCGCACTCAGTCCATCAAAGGCTATGAAGCTGATGTAGCACTGGCAAACGGTGGCGGAATCCGCACACAGCTGGAAGCAGGCGATATCACGAAGAAAAACCTGTACACCTTGCTGCCTTTTGAAAACAATACACTTTCCGTAGTAGAAGTAACCGGTGAAGAGCTGAAGCAAGCACTCGAAAACGGTGTGAGCCAAGTGGGAACAGGTGCTGGTCGCTTCCCGCAAATCAGCGGCATGAGCTTTACGTACAACGCTTCGAAACCAGTAGGTGAGCGCGTACTGGAAGTAAAAGTAGGCGGGCAGTCACTTGATTTGACCAAAAAATACAAAGTGGCAACGATCGACTTCCTGGCTGCAGGTGGAGACGGTTATGAATCCTTCAAAAAACCATTCTTCAACACTGGCTTGTCCATGTACAGTATTGTCGAGGAAGGCCTGATCAAGCGCAAGGTAGTAAATCCAAAAGTAGAGGGCCGCATCGTAGAAGTAAAATAGGAATTGCACTTAAAGGACAGGGGCGTGTCAGATCCGGCTCCTGTCCTTTCATTTCTTAAAGTACCTTGCAATATACAGTAGCTGTTTGGTAAGCTTTTACATGGGTGATGCAATTTGAATGTTCAGTTTAAAAAAGGTGTGCTGGAGCTGTGTGTGCTCGTTCTGGCAGCAAACCATGACCGCTATGGTTATGAATTAGTTGATAGTATTTCGGAGAAGTTTCATATCGCCGAAGGTACCGTTTACCCCTTACTCCGACGCTTGACTCAGGAAGGCTTTTTTACAACTTACCTGAAAGAATCGCAAGAAGGACCACCACGCAAGTATTACCAGTTAACTGAGCAAGGACGCCGATATATGAACGATCTGATTTTGGAATGGCGAATTTTCAATCGCGGTGTCAATCAGATCATTAAGGAGGGGCTCGGGTATGACGAGGCGTGAGTTTATGGATGAATTGGGTGCTCTGCTTGGTGGCTTGCCCGACAAGGAACGGCTAGACATTTTAGCTGACTATACCGAGCATTTCCTTATGGGAGTCAAGCAGGGAAAAAGTGAGCACGAGATTGCTGAGAGCTTGGGCAATCCCAGATTGCTGGCGAAAGAGCTGTTGGCTGGTTACCGCATTGACCAGGCCGAATCCAATGTAAGCGTCGGCAACATGACAAGGGCGGTTATTGCAACCATCAGTCTAGGGTTTTTCAATGTGGTTTTTGTGCTCGGACCGTTTATGGCGCTAATGGGTATACTCATGGCATGCTATGCCATTTCGGTTTCTTTGCTGGTTGCTCCGTTCGGGATCTACCTGCAATACGGGGTTCCTGCTCCCTCACATGAACGTTTGTTACTCCTGTTTGGCAGTCTGACTTCTTTGGGGCTTGGTGGCATGCTTGGAGTGGGTTTGCTGCGTCTGACAAAGTGGCTATACCGTCAATTTATACGGTACCTCCAATTCAATGTGCAGCTAATCAGGGGGAAATAAGATGAAACATTGGGGAAAAAAGATTTTTGGAATCAGTTTGCTGCTGTTTTTGCTAGGTGCTTCAGGACTCGTTTGGATGTTTACAAAACAGGACTATTTTTCTTTTTCATTAGCTCAAGTGGATGAAGTGCGAACCATTCAGGAGCCGTTTACGTCACTCGAAATCGCTACAGGCATGGCGGATGTGGTCATCACCCCAAGTCAATCGTCCACCGCCAGTGTGCGACTAATTGGTGAAGCGAGCGACCAGCAGAGGGAGCGTATACAGTTTACAAGTTCAGTGCTGTCAGATGGTACACTTAAAGTAGACGTCCAAGAAAAGTTTCATGTCAATCTGTTCTTACCGGTGAATGGCAAGCTTCAAGTAGAGTTGTCATTGCCTGAGAAAGAGTATGAAAAATTAGACCTGAGCACGGCGACAGGTGATATTAAAGCGACAAAGCTGAGTGTAAAGAAGACGAATATTGTATCCAGCACGGGAGATGTAGAGCTGGATGGTTTTACGGGAGATTCGCTGGATATTCAAACGGATACGGGTGATATGAAGCTTTCTGGAATTCGCTCTACCGTGCAGATTCAAACGACTACCGGTGAGATTGATTCACTACTACTCCCTGAGCTTGTACATGATGTTTCCATTGCAAGTGAAACCGGTGATATTCGTATTAAGGTCGATAAAGAGCCAGTGGCAGCGAGTCTCGATTTGTCGACAGAAACCGGCTCTATCAAGACTTCATGGAAGTCACTTTCTTATGAGCAGAAAAGCGAAAACAAGGTAAATGGCTCCATCGGCTCTGGCGGCCCAGCTGTGAATGTCCGGTCAACTACAGGTGATATCCGCATTCAATAGGAGAAGTTTGGAAAGACTGATGGTTAGGATTGGAAACTAAAGAAACGAAAAGATTTTGACACAATAGGGCCCGTTTTAGGGGAGGGGCCAATGGTATCATAATTATTGGGAAAGATTATTGTGCAAGGAGAGGTTTATTTCATGACCGCAAAACCATTTAACGATACTTTTTTGAAAGCGTGTAGAGGGGAAGCAACGGAACATGTGCCGGTGTGGTACATGCGCCAAGCCGGTCGCTATCAACCGGAGTACCGTGCTATCCGCGCGAAGCATAGCTTTTTTGAAATGAATTACATACCAGAAGTTTGCGCGGAAGTAACTCGCCTGCCTGTTGAACAGCTTGGCGTGGATGCAGCGATTCTGTTCGCGGATATCATGACACCATTAAAGCCAATTGGCGTGGACGTTAATATCGAGTCTGGCATTGGCCCAGTCATCGCGAATCCGATCGAATCCTTGGCTGATGTACAAAAGCTGGATGATCTGGACCCGGAGACACATGTTCCGTACATTTTGGAATCGATCAAAATCTTGCGTGAGACGCTTTCTGTTCCACTGATCGGTTTTGCTGGTGCACCGTTTACCCTCGCGAGCTACTTGATTGAGGGTGGACCTTCCAAGCATTATCACAAGACAAAAGCGTTTATGTATACCGAACCTGAAGCATGGCAAGCGCTGATGGATAAACTGGGTGACATGACGATTACGTATCTGAAAGCCCAGATTAAAGCAGGGGCACAGGCTGTACAGGTGTTTGATTCTTGGGTAGGGGCACTCAATGATGAAGACTACCGCGAGTTTATCACGCCAGTCATGACCCGCATTTTCAATGCTTTGAAGGAAACAGATGTACCGACGATCTATTTCGGAATCGGCGCTGGCCATTTGCTCATGGACTGGAACCGTTTACCTGTAGATGTAGTCGGACTGGATTGGCGCACATCCATTACGACAGCAAGAGAAATGGGCGTAACCAAAACGTTGCAAGGAAACCTCGACCCGACTTTGCTGCTCGCTCCATGGGAAAAGCTCGAATCCAAAGCAAAAGAGATTTTGGACGAAGGAACGAAGCAGCCAGGCTTCATTTTCAACCTCGGTCATGGGGTATTCCCGGATGCAAGGGTAGAAACGCTGCAAAAGCTTACCTCGTTCATCCACAGCTACAAGTCCAACGCGTAATTTCGGAGGTGCAAGAAAAATGTCCAAGCAAAAGACAGGGCTCTTGTTGATGGCGTACGGCACGCCGCGAAGTCGTGAAGAGATCGAGCCTTATTATACTCACATTCGTAGAGGACGCAAGCCTCCACAGGAACTGTTGGATGATTTGACTGAGCGCTACGAAGCAGTAGGTGGAGTGAATCGTTTTGCCGAAATTACGGACGAGCAGGTAAGCGCGTTGGAGCGGGAAATGAATGAGCGTTACCCTGATCGCGAGTTTGTCTGTTATTTGGGACTCAAGCACATCGCTCCGTTTGTCGAGGATGCAGTCGATCAGATGAAAAAAGACGGGATCACAGAAGCAATCAGTTTAGTGCTTGCGCCACATTACTCTAGCTATAGTGTCAAGGAATACAATGGCCGCGCCAAGGAGCATTCGGAATCCGTGAATGGCCCGCTCATCCACAGCATTGAAAGCTGGTACAAAGAGCCAGGCTTCATCTCGTATTGGGTCAAAGCGATCCAGGATACGTTTGCTTCGATGTCCGCAGAGGATCGTGAGCACGCTGTTGTTATTTTTTCTGCGCATAGCCTGCCTGAAAAAATTCTGAAGTCAGGTGATCCATACCCGACGCAGCTGGAGGAAACGGCAAAGCTGATTGCGGAAGAGACGGGTATTGCTCATTTCGCAATTGGCTGGCAAAGTGCCGGAAATACACCAGAGCCGTGGATCGGACCCGATGTGCAGGATTTGACCAGAGAGCTTCATGCCAAGCATGGCTACAGAGCCTATGTCTATTGCCCGGTCGGTTTTATTGCTGAGCATTTAGAGGTCCTATACGATAATGATATGGAATGCAAAGCAGTGACGGATGAGCTGGGCGTCCATTACTATCGCCCTCCGATGCCAAATGCCAGACCTGCCTTTATCTCCTGTCTGGCTGATGCTGTCGAGAAGAAGCTGGCGAACTAGGGGATCGAATCAGATGAATGAGAAAACCTACCATATTACGATTGTTGGCGGCGGTATCACCGGATTGACCGCCGCTTTTTACTTACAACGGGAGATCGAGGCAAAAGGTCTTCCGATTCGGTTTCAGTTGATTGAGGAGCAGGATCGTCTGGGAGGAAAGATCAAGACGTGGCGGCACGAAGGCTTTGTCATCGAGCAAGGGCCAGACTCTTTTTTGGAGCGAAAAACAAGTGCGGCGCAGCTGGCAACCGATCTAGGTCTCAAGGATGATTTGGTCCGCAACAGCACAGGTCAAGCGTACATTTGGCACAAGGACAAGCTCGTAGCTATCCCTGAGGGGGCGGTGATGGGCGTTCCTACAAGACTCATGCCGTTTGTGAGCACGGACCTGATATCATGGACTGGTAAAATTCGTGCTGCAGCCGATCTGATTCTTCCTGCAACTGAAGGGAATGGAGACATCTCCGTCGGTGATTTTTTTCGTCGTCGTTTGGGGGATGAGGTTATTGAGAACCTGATTCAACCGCTTCTCTCTGGCGTCTATTCAGGTGACATCGACAAGCTCAGTCTGCTCGCGAGTTTTCCACAATTCGCCCAGCTCGAAAAACAACATCGAAGCCTGATTCTGGCCATGAAGCACTCCCGTCCGCAATCAAGCGGTCAAGGGAAGCCAAAGGGCATTTTTCTGACGCTAAAAAATGGCTTGGAGTCGCTGGTGGAGGGAATCGAAAAAAGCTTGCCGGCTTCGAGCATACTAAAAGGAACAGGTGTCCAGGAGCTGCAGACGAAAGAGAATGGCGGCTACACTCTCATTCTTAAAAATGGACAGCAGCTCGAGACAGATGCTGTCCTGTTTACGGTGCCGCATGCTGTAGCAGAACCACTTTTGCGTCCTTATGCATCTGTACCATCCTTGCCACAGGCTAAACCGCATATGGTTGCAACCATCGCCATGGCATTTGGTGAGAGCGCGGTCGATGTAGGAATGGAAGGGACCGGATTTATTGTGCCCCGTCATTCTGGGGCCAAAATTACGGCATGCACGTGGGCACACCGAAAATGGCCGCATACGACACCCGGGAACAAAGTGCTTCTGCGCAGCTTTGTTGGCAAGGCAGGCGAGCAGTCATTTATGCAGCAGACGGATGAAGAGGTGCTGGGGGTAGTGCTCCACGATTTGCGCAAGATCATGAGCATTCCGAAGCAACCGGATTTTTATAAAGTAACGCGCCTCCAGAATGCCATTCCGTATGTGGTCGGTCATCTGGATTGGGTGCAGGAGGTAAAGGGTAAAATTCAGTCGAGCTTGCCAGGGGTCTTGCTTGCAGGCGCCTCGTACAGTGGTGTCGGCGTGCCGGATTGTATTGATCAAGGAAAAAAAGCCGTATCAGAACTAATCGCTTCAGTCGAACCGGGGAGATAAACCCCGGTTTTTCCTTTTTCGGGTGCTAAACGACTTGTCCTGTCCATATAGTATAGGGAAATGTCCTGCACCTGAAAGGAGGAGCACGAATGGCGTTACAGGATGGACTGCTCTCGTTTGCCATCAAGGAGACCATTTTCCTCTCATCCGATAAAGCTGGAATAGGCGAATTGCAAGAGCTGGAATTGGTTCCTGATGTAGAGGTATTGGAAAATGAAACCTACATCTCCATTACCGGTTGTTTGCAATTATTCGGGAAGTACGAGCCAATCAGAGAGGCCGCGGAGGCAAATAGCGGCGGAACGGAAACTCTGGTTGAAGCGATGACGTTTTCGCCGTTTCGCCAAGAGGCTACAGAGGAAGGTTTTTACGGCTGGGAGGAGCAGATTGGACATCGTATTCCGCTAAACATCACAATTCCGTTGGAGAGAATCGCGGAAATCGGCGACATTTATGCCATTGTGGACAGCTTTGATTACAAGCTGGAATCACCGTATCAAATGCTTATTGATGCCGAGCTGAAGATTATGGGCATTGCTTTTGCAGAACAAGCCCAAGCGCAAGTACAGGAGCCAGAGCAGCAGATGCATCCGCAGTTCTATGATCAAAATGAAGAGACGGTCCAGGCAAGCCAGGAAGAAGCGTGGGAATTTGCTCATGTAGCATCTGAAGAACAGGAAAACGAGGTTCAACCCGTTTCATTAGACGAGATTGAACAAAAGCTGAACGAGCTGGAAAACGAGATGGAGCGCCAGGCAATGCCAGCCTCATATGACTCCGCTGAATCTCCTTCTTTGTATGACGCTCCTGCCCTCTCCACGTCCTATCAGGGCGAATATGTGGTACAAAGCTATGGTGAAGTCACGGAAGAAGTCCATAGAGAGTCACAGGAGGTGTGGGGAGCAGAATCTACGGCATATGAATCGGCAGCGTATGATTCGGCTTCCTATAATACCCAGGCAATCGAAGCAGAGTATGATGAGCGATGGACAGATGTGAGGTCCCAGGAAGAGGAGCAAGATGAGCCTGTGCTCGCGATTCATGAACAGGAACCTCCCGATTACACACCTGTTGCCAGTGAACAGCATGAATCTCCAGCGGTAGCCGAAGTGGCTGAGGTGGTAGATTCGGTGGAGGCAGCTGAGGTCCATGAGGATGCGCAAATTGCGGCAGAGCCGGTTATTGCCGAGCAGGAAGAGGACGAGGAAGTCGAACTGCGTGTAGCTATATCAGGAAAAGCTTCGCGGGAAGAGCCGGGGAATGTGAACATAACTTCGATCTTCTCCCAAGCAAGCCGTGCGAAGCAGGAGGCTTTGGCACAAGAAGCAGAATCGTCATCCAGCTCATCCCGCAAAGGAATGGCTTCTTCCGCAGCGCCAACGACAACTGAAGCAATGCAAAATCTCACATCGTTTGTCAAAAGAAAGGAAGAACGCTCCAGCCAGCTAAAAATGTGCATTATTCAACGTGATGAAACTCTGGAGCATATAGCTCAACGCTATTCGTTGCCGGTTTCCAAGATCGTGGAAGTAAACAGGTTGGCTACCGAGCAACTTGTCGCCGGGCAAATCCTGTACATTCCACAGTAAGGAGTGTGGGACCGTGGACAAGATCGACATTTCTGATGTGTGTCAGCATTATCGAGCGCGCGTGATTCGAGTCACGCCGCTCGATGACTGCTATTTACTTGAGACAAACCGCGGTCCGAAAGAATTGCATGTTTGGCCGCGTGTCGATGTCATGCGCTGGTCATTTGCATGGCGAGAACGCTTGGCACGTCATGGGTTCCGCGAGCTGGAACGATTTATACGAACGCGGGAAGCCAAGCCGTTTCTGATTGTAGGCAAACGTGGAGTGACCATGACAGATCATCTCAGACACATTGAAGCATGCTTGCCTGGAGAGGAATTTGCCAGACAAAGTGGCCGTGTTGTGGGAATGATGCATCTGTCACAGCAGGAGAGTCCTATACTTGCCGGTGCAGATTATTTAAAGCAAGAGCAGATGAATGCCGAATCAAAATGGGCACAAGCCAAGGCTGTAGTCGAATCGTATCGAGCGACCTACGGGAAGCAGAAGGGGGAAAAGCGCTGGGTAGCCGAATTAATGTCCCCGCTTCTGCAACGGATGGAGCGATCGGCAATGATGCTTTCCCATGATAGTATTGCGCCAGACACCGTCACTGTCGCCCATCGGGACTTGCTGCGCGACAACTGGGGGATCGTGAATGGCAAGCTGTACTTGAGAGGGTTTTTTCGCCCCACACTCTCCATTCAGCAACGGGATGTAGCAAATTATCTTCGAGACATGTATTTGATGCATATGGACATACGGCAGATTGATGCCTTTTTGGACGGATATGAGGAAGTCAAACCGCTTCAATACTCGGATTATACGCTAATGCTTGCTTTCATGGCCAGGCCACGAGAAGTCTGGAAGAGTGTGGAGACGTATGTAAAACGAGTCTCGCGCAATAAGGAGGTGTCAGCAGCGAGTATTGAACAGGCCTTGCAAAGCCAGCAGGCAGTCGATCAACTGCTGCGTCATATTGCCGATCGGGCCGAGCGATCAAGGGGTGAGGGAGTAGATGAGCCGCTTTGATGACATTTTTCCATTGTTTCAGGAGTATGACATGTTTGCACAATCGATCGATGTCATAAAAGAACCGAATGTATTTAAAGCAGCAACTCCATATGGCTCGTACGTTTGCAAGCGATCAAAGGCTTCCGGCCAACGTCTGCTGTTTGTAAGTGATGTGCTCCGTGAATTGCAGCATCGTGGATGGGATGGGGCTGTACCCTTTCTTTATACGAAGTTTGATGATCCATACATTGAAATCGGAAATCAAGCCTATTATTTGACAGCTTGGCAGCCAGGCAGCGAGCAGTGGGCGAATGAGCCGTTGGCATGGGCGACGCCCATGCTGGAGCGATTGGCCGAAATGCATCACCTAACCCAAAACTACAAATTTGATGACCCCAGACAAGTGGAGCCGTTGATCGACTCTTTATTGAATCGGTGGCAGTACTGGCAAAACCAAATGGAGAAAGCAGGAGAAGTCGCACAAGAGCGTCCATATCAATCGCCGTTTGACCTTGTGTTTCTAGCAAATAAGGCATTCATTGCGGAAATGGCGGAGTCGGCTACCGCCCTCTTAATCGATTGGAGAGAGAGGCATGAGACGCACGCCCATTTTCGGTTGGCTCTGGTACACGGTTATCCGCATCCCGCCCACATCGTGCCGGATCGATCGGGCAAAGGAAAGCTGCTTAACTTTGAGCGTGCTGGCTTCGATACACCGATTCGCGATCTGACCTTGTTTTATCGGACTTACTTTCAGATGGCAGGGGATGAGGTCGGTGCATCTCAATTGTTTCACCGTTATGCGGCAATCTTTCCTTTGCGTCCCGAAGAGATCGAGCTACTCGCAGCATTCCTCTCCTATCCGGAGCGAATCATGCGGGATACGGACATATATTACAACAATCGTCGAGAGTGGAGTGAGCTATACGCAGTGAAACGGTTTGAAAAAAATATGGACCGCTTGATGCGCCTGCATCGCTGGGTCCAGCAAGCTTTTTAGATAGCAACGTCTCACCGCGTGGGGCGTTGTTTTTTTGTTCATAACCATTCCAAGACGATGGCAACGTACACTACGGCGAGAAGTCCAAGCAATACGACATCAAAGGAAGTGGGAAAAAGGATGGTTCTTACAAATTGAAATCCAATTAATGGTAGCAGCACTTGTTTGCAGCCATATTTGATGCGCAAATAAGTGGGATTGTACTTCCAACGGAAATTCATTTAGATCACCTCATTTCAGTCTATGCGTAGCAACCTAGGACAGTGCCTATAACGTCAGTGGGTGTCGTGACATTTCTTTTGGAAAGGTTTGAAGGCACGTGCAAAAGGGAAGGTAAATGGGCAGATAGGCCAGGACTTATATATAAAGGTGATACAAATGATCTGGGAAGTGCTGTTATACGGATTGGGGAGCGGTTGCGGTGTTTATATCGCTCTCTTATCGAAAAAATGGAATGGAGCGAAACGGTGGGAAAACGTTTCTTTTTTGCAAGGAATCGGACTCATTGCTTGGTGCACCGGTAGTTTGCTGGCACTATCATCTGTATGGTGGATCCAGAAGTTGAGCCTGCCTATTTCTTTGCTTACGTATGTTTTATTTCTCAGGTCACTGCACGTATTTCCACTCGCTTCACATGCTACCTATGAGCGGTGGAAAATGGTTCTAGACACGCTTGCTTTGATTGTCACTTTCTTGCTGCTGGTTATTTTTCATGATCTTACCAACCATGAAAATAGGCATACACCCAGGATGATCTATTGGCAAGGTGGATTTTACTTGCTGTTGCCGGCAATCAGTCTGCTTCTCCTCATCCGGCAATTGCAGGGAGCGGCTCGGTTAAAACGAGGAAGACTGCTCTTGTCAACGATCATGTTTATCGCAGTTATGATGATGACACCGATGGTTCCGCCCTTTGTCATGATCTGGTGCGTACTGATTACGTTTGGATGCTTGTTTTTCGCTCATGATAGGCTTGGCGAACAGCGAACGGTTTATATAGCCCACACCGAGTATCGTTATTTGTTTGAAAGACAGAAGCTCGGGAAGCAGGATGCGATTATGGTGCAGATCATACTACTTTCGATCCTAGGAATGCTAGTCGCCATACCAGATATCCCTTTTTATGGAAGAGTAGGGCTTGGAGCGGGTATCTTGTTTGGACTGGTTCGCGTCTATCTGACAAGTCGTGAAAATCGTAATTTGATGAATGAGACATTAGTCGCAGCCAGTCTTCTCGAGCAAAAATATGAGAATCAATTGGAACAAATTCAGTTGCAGAACGAGCAATTGTCCCGGGTTCTAGGTCTCAAGCAAAATTATGAATACCTACTTCTGGCAAGCAATGAGCAGAGCCTGCGGGAAGTTAACTATGAGTCGCTTCAGCAGGTGATAGAAGAGCTGGTAGATACGTGGTTTGCCAAAATGGATACGCTCACTTTTTTGCAGCTATCTCTGGTGTCGGAGAGCGGAGAGGTCTACTACCGCCTGGAGCGTGGAACAATAGATAATGCAGGCAACCCGCATATGGTCAACCAGCGGATGATTGTTTCAGAACAGCGGGATACCGCTTTGATCCCGAGGTATGTTTGCCTAGTTGCGCAAATATCGGTAGCTGATCAAGGGCATGCAGAGCTGGAGCAATCCTTTTTTCAAGTGCTGCTGGTAAATGTGAGAGGGCTCATCCTGCGCTGCCTGCATGAGCATCAAGCGCTGGAGCTTGGGGTGATGGAAACAGAAATGGGGCTCGCCAGACGCATTCAATCGATGCTCATTCCTAAAGAAGAATGGATTATCAAAGGCCTCAGAGCTCGTACTGTCTATGCACCGATTACTTATGTTGGCGGCGATTATGTTGATTATATTCGGATTGATGATCGATATGTTTGTTTTATCGTGGCCGATGTGTCAGGTCACGGATTGCCGGCTAGCTTACTAGCAACGGGCATCTCAAGTGCAGCAAGAGCTGTTTTGCAGACGAGCTGGTCCCCAGACGAGATCCTTGAAAGACTGAATCAGCTGCTGTACGAAAATTTATCGAAGACCCGATCTTTCATCACGATGATGGTTACCGTCTATGACAGCTATGAGCATAAATTGCTTCTCAGTCGTGCAGGTCATCCTCAACCACTGTATCTCTCCAAAAGCAGACAATCCGTCCTGAATTGCAGTGGAGGTGTCGGACTGGGGCTTTTGCCTGATAGCACTTATCCGCTTGAGGAAGTACTCTTAAAAGAGGAGGCCATTCTCCTCATTTATACAGATGGATTGGTCAACACGGGAAGAAAAGATGCATTTCGTTGCTTGCAGCAATGGCTGGTGGAATTATCTGCTTTATTGGACGAGACTGAAAGCACAAATGATGAGGTTATCGATCGGGTCGAATCGCATGTATGGGGAATGACGCGAAGAGAAAAGCAATTGGATGATATGTCTGTGCTGATCCTTCACTTTCAGTCTGCACCTCCGATATAGTCCAATAGCTAACGGAATGTTATGATACAAAATAGTAATCCAGCAAAAAAACGCCAATGAACAGGAGGATGAACCGTGATTCTGTGTGAGCAGTGTCCGGACAATCCTGATTGTCGTAATTGCCTGGATGCTCTGCGCTCAGGGGGGTCTGCGCAAAAAGTACTTCCACCTAGGTCGGTACAGGTAACCAATCTTGCGACGATGGAGACAACGGTAGCGCAGCTGCATGCAGTGAGTCGGACGGCAATCGGGTTGTACAGTAAAGAGCATTCTTTGCATGGACGTATGGAGGTAGAGCTGGCAGCAGATTTCCGGATTATTGGCGGTGGACTTCGAGGAATTGCCGGTGTACCCTACTACGTCATTGATATAGAAAAAGTATTGCGTCGAGAGGAAGTTTTGGAACGGCTTCTGCTCGATGAATTTCATAATTGGCACATGAGTGACGAGTTGAACCCGATCGACGTTATATCAGATTGGAAAGAACGGGATGATAAACGTGGACGTTTGATCAAGCAAGAGCTGCAAAAGCTATCGATCTTGCGGCGGATCGAGACAATCTTTCTGTATCTCTACGATAATGGAAGCTTGCGTTCTATCGGTTCTAGCCGTGCAGATCGTGATATTGAGCGTGAGATGAGGCGCTTGGTGGAGTCCGCTGCGGGTGCTGGTGCATCTGTGAGAGAACAAATCATGTCCTCTGATGGGCAAAAGGTGTTTGAATTATATGCATCTCTACTGCCTGATCAAAGCTGTGGAATTGCGCTCATCGATGTTACGGCGGCGATTCTGGAAGAGCGTAAACGCAAGCAGCGGGAATGGGAAATCTACAGGGACATTTTGGCGGTCGTTACCAAAGAAAAGCTTCTTCTGTTAAGTGACGAGGAATTGTTTTTCTTGCTACGGGAAGGTCATAAGTCTCTGGCAATGGATTTACGGGCACCTGAGCAACTGGCAGAGCTGCGACGTTCTTTTAAACGTGCATTAGAACCGGTCGGTCTTTCTGATAAACGATTACTGCAGTTTATGGTAGCGGTCAATGAGGCAGCCTCTAATACGCTTAAGCATGGCAGTGGGGGAACAATCACCTTGCACATTTCAACAGACAAAACCTTGTGCAGAGCTGTTATTCACGACACAGGTCAAGGAATCGTTTTGGAGGATTTGCCGCGCGTGACGCTGCAGCACGGATTTTCTACACGGCATTCCCTTGGGGCAGGGTTTCAGGTGATGCTGCAATATTGTGATCGGGTGTATCTTGGTAGCTCGCTGGCAGGCACCAAATTGATTTTGGAATGTGTCATTGCCACATAAAGGGAATTTCAAGAATGTGTCAAATGTTTGTAAATGAGTGAGAGCGGGTACTATAGTACATAGAGAAGGAAGTCGTCAGTAGTACCGATACCTTTTGAGAGGAGTTAGAGCATGGACTACCGAGCAACAGAGACAAACGGGCAGGCTACGTTGTTTTTCGCCGGAGAGTTGGACATGGCTGTCGGTGATCAAGTAGGTGAATTGATCCAACAGTATGGAGGGCGAAATCAAACCGTTACTGTCGATTTTCAAGGTGTATCCTTCGTAGATTCTTCCGGTATTGGCAGTCTTTTTTTTACAACGAAAGAATTGCTTGCTTTGGGCAAACAAGTGGAAATTGTTAATGTTCGCGAAGAAATACTGGACATACTAAGTGTACTTGGCTTTACCGATGCACTGGGCATCAGCGTTTGCAAGGCCGAAAAAACCGGGTGAAACCGGGTTTGACGCATAACGGGCTGATTGTATATAATAACGTAGAGCTAATTGTCAATTACATATCTAATCAACGATGATCGGGAAGAGTAGGTCAGGATGCCTTAGCAGAGAGGAGAATCAGTTGCTGCGAGATTCTCTAGGGAAAAATGACTGAAGGTCGCCCGGGAGTTATTCCAGTGAAGGTAATAAAGTAGCTGGAAACGGATCGCAACCGTTATCTTGTCAGAGGGAACATGCATGGTCGATTTGCGCGATGCTTGTTAACAAAGGTGGTACCGCGAAATAATCCTTTCGTCCTTTGGATGAGGGGTTTTTTTTATTTTTTTCAAGGAGGAGTCACATATGTCAACACAGCCAACACAAGACATTGACCAGCTGCTGCCGAAAAATTATGATCCAAAGGCAGCAGAGAACAAATGGTATCCGTACTGGATTCAAAAAGAGTTTTTTAAAGCACACCGCGACCCGAATAAAAAGCCCTACACCATTGTGATCCCGCCTCCGAACGTCACAGGGAAGCTCCATCTGGGGCACGCACTGGATACGACACTCCAAGATATCATCACCCGTACCAAGCGGATGCAAGGATATAGCACGTTGTTTTTACCAGGGATGGACCACGCGGGTATCGCTACACAGGCTCGCGTAGAAGCAACTCTGCGTGAGGAAGGCATCTCCCGTCATGATCTTGGACGCGAAAAATTCGTGGAAAAGATATGGGAATGGAAGCATATTTACGCTTCACACATCCGTGAGCAGTGGGAAAAGCTAGGTCTGGCTCTGGATTATTCCCGTGAGCGCTTTACGATGGATGAGGGCTTGTCTCGTGCAGTACGTGAGGTTTTCGTTCGCCTCTATGAAAAAGGTCTGATCTACCGCGGCAACCGCATCATCAACTGGGACCCGGCAGCGCGCACAGCCTTGTCCGATATCGAGGTTATTTACAAAGAAGTAAAAGGTGCTATGCACCACATGCGCTACCCGCTGGCTGATGGAAGTGGACATATCGAAGTGGCTACGACACGTCCAGAGACGATGCTGGGGGATACAGCCGTAGCTGTCCATCCAGAAGACGAGCGCTACAAGCATTTGATTGGGAAAACCGTTATTTTGCCGGTAGTTGGACGTGAAATTCCAATTGTGGCTGATGACTATGTTGATCCTGAATTTGGTTCAGGTGCTGTAAAAATTACGCCAGCACATGATCCTAACGACTTTGAGCTCGGTCTGCGCCATCAACTGCCGCAAATCGTTGTTATGGATGAAACAGGTACGATGAACGACGAAGCAGGTATTTACAAAGGTCTTGATCGTTTTGCCTGCCGTAAACAAATCATCAAGGACCTCACCGAACAAGGCATCATGTTCAAGGTGGAGGAGCACATTCACCAGGTTGGACACAGCGAACGCAGCGATGCAGTAGTTGAGCCGTATTTGTCTACGCAATGGTTCGTAAAAATGCAGCCGCTCGCAGATAAGGCGCTGGAGAACGCTGCGAGTGAAGACAGTGTTAAATTTGTACCAGAGCGCTTCAAAACAAATTATTTGCGCTGGATCGAAAATATTCGCGACTGGTGCATTTCGCGTCAGCTTTGGTGGGGACATCGCATTCCTGCATGGTATTGCTCCGATTGTGGGGAAACCATCGTATCACGTGATGACGTGACAGAGTGCCCAAGCTGCCACAGCCACCAGCTCACGCAAGACAATGACGTTCTCGATACATGGTTCTCTTCGGGCTTGTGGCCATTCTCTACGCTTGGCTGGCCGGAAGAATCCGAAGACATGAAGTACTTCTATCCAACAAACGTACTCGTAACAGGTTACGATATCATCTTCTTCTGGGTTGCACGTATGATGTTTAGTGGGTTGGAATTTACTGGAAAAAACCCGTTTGAGACCGTTTTGATCCATGGTATCATCCGCGACTCGGAAGGACGCAAAATGTCCAAGTCGCTCGGCAACGGTGTCGATCCGATGGAAGTGATTGAAAAATACGGTGCTGACGCGCTGCGCTTCACATTGGCAACGGGTAACTCACCTGGTAACGACCAACGCTTCTATTGGGAAAAGGTTGAGGCAAACCGCAACTTTGCCAACAAGATCTGGAATGCGTCCCGTTTTGCTTTGATGAACCTGACTGACTTCAGCTACGACGATATTGATCTGAGCGGAGAGCTGTCTACACCAGACAAGTGGATTCTGTCCCGCCTGCAAAGAACGATTGCGGATGTAACACGCCTCTCTGATGCCTTTGAATTCGGAGAAGTAGGCCGTGTCCTATACAACTTTATCTGGGATGATCTGTGCGACTGGTACATCGAGATGGCGAAGCTGCCACTGTACGGTACAGATGCAGCAGCGAAAAAGACAACGCAATCCGTGCTCGTAACGGTGCTCGATCAGACTCTCAAGCTTCTGCATCCGTTCATGCCGTTTATGACAGAGGAAATTTGGCAGGCATTGCCGCACCAAGGAGAGAGCATTACGGTAGCTCCTTGGCCAGTTGTAAACGAAAATTGGGTATTTGCTGAGGCAGAGAGCGAAATGTCTCTACTCATGGAAGTTATCCGCAACGTACGTAACATCCGTGCAGAAGTAAACGTACCGATGTCCAAAAAGATCGAGCTTCTGATCAAGCCAAGCGACGCGACTGCAGCAGAGCGTCTGACGCGTGGTGAAGAGTATATTGCTCGTTTCTGTAATCCGGAGAGACTGGAAATCAATCAGCAGCTAGCGACGCCAGATAAGGCAATGTCTGCTGTTGTGACCGGAGCAGAGCTGTTCTTGCCATTGGCTGGATTGCTTGATTTGGATCAAGAGCTGAAGCGTTTGGAAAAAGAACTGTCCGGCTTGCACGGCGAAGTAGAGCGGATCGAAAAGAAGCTAAACAATGCAGGCTTTATGGCAAAGGCACCAGAAAAAGTGGTTGCAGAAGAAAAAGCCAAAATGGCCGACTACATGGAAAAGCGGGATAAAGTGATTGCAAGACTTGCTGAATTGAAGGGCGAATGATCCTTTAGCTAACCGCATATTTTTGAGAATGGAGCATTGTGGTATGCATGCAGAAGAATTTGTCGAATATACACAAGCGCTTGACTGGTTGCATGGCCTACTAGCTTTTGGTCAACGGCCAGGGCTGGAAAGAATGCAATGGGTGTTGGAAGAACTGGGGCACCCCGAGCGTAGAGTGCCGTTCATCCATGTAGCAGGCACGAATGGTAAAGGCTCTACCTGCGCATATCTTACGCAGATGCTGATGGAAGCTGGCTACAGTGTTGGTACGTTTACTTCTCCCTATATGATCGATTTTCGGGAGCGTATTCGTTTTAATGGGAATATGATTCCAGAGGAAGACCTGCTGCAGTTGGTGAACGAGGTAAAGGCCCTGGTGAATCGCTGCGAACAGGAAACAGAGTTTGGATCGCCTACAGAGTTTGAGGTGATTACGCTGATTGCCATTCTGTATTATGCAAGAGTGGCAAGACCTGCGGTAGTCGTATGGGAAACGGGACTTGGCGGACGTTTGGATTCTACAAACGTCGTCATCCCGCTCGTTTCCGTCATTACCAACATTGGACTCGATCATACACATGTTTTGGGTGACAATCTGGTAGACATCGCTTGGGAAAAGGCAGGGATTATCAAGCCTGGCGTGCCTGTCGTAACAGGAGAGACCAGACCTGAAGTACTCGCGGTTTTCCAGAAGCGTGCCAATCAGACACGTAGTACACTCTATCAATTCGGTAAGGATTTTCATGGAGAACAGATGTCGGAACAGCTGGGTGAACAACAGTTTCGTTATCACAGTATTCACCGGCGCCATGAGTCCTCCTACCGTTTGACTATGAACGGAAGTCATCAGACACATAACGCTTCGGTAGCTCTGATGACCATCGATGTTTTGCGCAACTATTTCTCTTTTTTGCTGGAAGAGGAGGAATTGTTTCGAGGTTTGCAACAAACGCGCTGGCCTGGTCGTCTAGAAGTAGTCTCCCCAAGACCTTTGGTACTCTTGGACGGGGCACACAACCAAGAGGGGATGGAAGCGCTCGTAAGCAGTTTGGATCGTTTGTTGCCACAGGGCAAGCGCTTGCATCTGCTCTTTTCAGGGCTTTCGGATAAGCCGCTTGTGAAAATGGCAGAAACGCTCGCACCGCTCAGATCTCGCATTGAGACTATTCATGTGACGACGTTCGACTTTCCACGTGCAGCTGAAGCTACAGCGCTGCACGATGCATTTCAATCAGGCGGATGGGAAGAGAAGCATCTCGATACCGTTCCTGACTGGCGAGCATTTCTACTTGCTTGGACGAAGGAGAAGCAAGCAGCGAAATCAGATGACTGCTTAGTTGTCTGCGGCTCGCTCTACTTCATCGCCCAAGTGCGCGCATTCTTTCCCACTACAGTAGAAGAGGCAGGTGAATAGGGTGGATCAGGCTAGGCACGTCCACTTTGTGGGCATAGGCGGATATGGCATGAGTGCCATTGCCCGCGTCTTGATCGACCTTGGATACAAGGTAACCGGCTCTGATGTCGCCATGAACGATTTGGCGAAAAAGCTGGAAGCAAGAGGGGCGGTCGTTCATATCGGCCATCATGCTGCCCACGTGGAGGGAGCAGACATCATCGTATACTCCACCAGCATTCCCAAAGACAATCCCGAGGTAGTTGCTGCTGAGGCAAAAGGGATTGTGGTCATGCATCGCTCGCAGATGCTCGCCCGCATTTTAAACGAACGGACAGGTGTGGCGGTAGCAGGAGCGCACGGCAAAACCACGACCACTTCTATGATTTCGCATGTAATGGAAGAGTGCGGAGTTGACCCGACCTTTATTATCGGCGGAGAGCTGATGAATGCTGGAACCAATGCAAAGGCAGGAACAAGTGATTATGTCATTGCAGAGGCAGATGAAAGCGACGGTTCATTCCTGGAATACAGACCGATGTATGAGATTGTAACCAGTATTGAACCGGATCATCTGGAGCATTTCGACGGTGATTTTAACAATTTGAAGCAGGCGTACGTAAAGTTTCTCAGTCATTTAAAGCCAGGAGGAAAAGCGGTCTTGTGCATCGATGATTCGCATGTGCGGGAAGTGCTTCCTTCGGTAACAGAGACTGTTATTTCGTATTCGATTGACCCGGTGATCAGTGGGGGGGCAGATTTCCGTGCGGAAGAAATTCAGTGCGGCGACCGTTGCAGCACCTGCAAGATCTATCACAAGGATCAGCTGTTGGGAGAGTTGACGCTCACTGTACCTGGCAATCACAATATCGCGAATGCACTCGCCGCAATTATCGTTTGTCTGGATACCGGCTTGTCATTTGAGCAGATTGCAGCTGCACTGACTACCTTCCGTGGAGCGAAAAGACGCTTCCAGATTATTGGTGAAGCACGTGATATTCTGGTCGTGGATGACTACGCTCACCATCCGACAGAAATCATTGCGACGCTAAGCGGGGCAAGAGCTTCTGGTAGAAGAGTCATTGCTGTCTTCCAGCCTCAGCGCTATACTCGCACATTCTTCCTCATGGATGAGTTCAGTCGTGCTTTTGGGGAAGCAGATGAGGTGATTGTCACAGACATTTATTCGCCTGCTGGGGAACCAAAGATTGAGGGAGTCACCTCTGAGGCATTGGTGGAAAAAATCCGGATCAATAGCCATCCGCGCGCACAATACATCCCGACAAAAGAGCAGATGCAGGAGCAGGTTTTCAAAGATTTGCAGCCTGGTGACCTCGTATTGACGATGGGGGCAGGAGATATTTGGAAATCGGCTTATTGGCTTGCAGAAAAGCTGGAAAAATAAGCGTACGTAGCATATGAAGACTTGGACCGTTTGGTTCAGGTCTTTTTTAAAATAAAATTAGTACCAGATACTAATAGTTAGTGTTATAATAAGGTCATTAAATACATGAGGTGATAATCGTATGGTGATGAATTCTACTCAAAATACAGCACGTATTACCGCAATTGGCACCTACGTTCCGACACGTATATTGACCAACAACGACCTTGAGAAAATGGTTGATACCTCCGATGAATGGATTTTTCAGAGAACAGGGATTCGTGAGCGAAGAATTGCCGCAGATAAGGAATTTACAAGCGATCTTGCAATCGCCTCTGTTGAAAAGCTGATCGAAACGTATCAAAAAAGCGTAACCGATGTAGATATGATTCTCGTCGCCACAAGCACGCCCGATTATCCTTTCCCGAGCGTTGCTACCCAAATCCAAGCTCACTTTGGAATCGAGCAGGCAGGGGCGATGGACCTATCAGCGACCTGCGCAGGGTTTACGTATGCCTTGCACGTTGCAAACACGATGATCTCCTCAGGCTTGCATCAAAAAGTATTGGTAGTGGCTGCAGAAACCCTGTCCAAAGTGACCGATTACACGGATCGTACGACATGCATCTTATTTGGAGACGGTGCCGGGGCTGTTTTGGTAGAAAGAGATGAGAAGGCTCCGGGCTTTCATTCCTTCTACTCAGGCTCAAAAGGAGACGGAGGCATACATGTCTACCGCTCTGGCATGTCAGAGAAAATGTTCGGGCGCGATTTGACACCAACTGGCTGCATCGTCCAAAACGGCAGAGAAGTGTACAAATGGGCGGCTACCACGATTCCCAAAGGGATGGAGCAGGTGGTTAACCGAGCAGGTAAAAGCTTGGAGGATGTTGACTGGTTCATTCCTCACAGCGCCAACCTGCGGATGATTGAGTCCATTTGTGAGAAGAGCGATTTCCCGATCGAAAAGACTCTTGTCAGCATGACGCACTACGGCAATACATCGGCGGCCAGCATCCCTTTGGCGCTTGATCTGGGGATTCAGCAGGGGAGGGTAAAATCAGGCGACACACTCCTTTTATACGGCTTTGGTGGTGGACTCGTCCACGCAGGCCTGATGCTCACCTGGGATTTGGATGGAGAAAAATAAGAAGAAGCACCGACCGATCATGATTACGGGTCGGTGTTTTTTTGTGCCAGATTAAAGGAGTAAGCTCTCTTTCAGGGAGGTGTAGTAATGTGGTCGTACCCATAGCTTTTGGACAGTCTGATACCGGTCACGTCGTGTTGTACTTCTGTTTACTAACGGTGTGCTTGTATGTAGCTCGGACGGATACTTACGAGAGGAGAATTCCGAACCGTGCGCTTTTATTCGGGCTGCTCTTTTCGGTGATAGTGGCTTTCCTCTTTATCAAGGATTATCTCTGGTCCATGCATGCTTTATCCGGGGCCGTTTTCTTCCTGGGATTTGCCCTGTTCAGTTTCTGCTTACCTTTTGCGATGGGGATGGGAGATGCCAAGCTGCTTGGTTTTATGGCCTTTGCACTCGGCTTTCAGGAGTTCCTGTCTATGCTTACGATTACATGCGTGACAGCTTTCCTGGCGGCACTCTTTTTATCTCTCGCGAAAAAAGTCAGTACGAGACATACTCTGCCTTTTGCACCTTTTGTGGCGATAGGTATGCTCTGGCAGCTGCTTTCTCTTGTGCTAGATTTTGTTTGATAGAATTACTAGTATGTGTCATAACCCGTCCAGAGGCAACGTAAGCTAGTACAAAGAGCCTGTTGCTGGGAGGGCATGAGTATGAGCGGAGAAAAACGAAATAATGTCACCGTTAAAATGAACGGGAAGTTTTGGGAAGAAAAACGCGAGGACAGCGCAGATAAGCAAATACCAAAGAAAGAATTGCCGCCGCGCGTGCGAATTCAAGCACCCCCGATTTCCATTCCAGGTCCGATTCATGTGAAAAATGGAAATGATGCTATGGATCGGATGAAGCAGCTGCGAGAGATGGGAGAGCGTGAGGCACCAAGAGAGGCAGAGATGCCGGATTTCGTCGAGCAGCATGAAGAGATTCACCATGAGGTTTTTGAAGAGAAGAGGTTTGGTAATACGAAGGTCAGTCAGCTCTTCTCCTACTTTCCAAAGGGACCAGTCTTACAAACGGTTTTGACTACTGGGGGAGCAATCTCTGTCGGGTTGTTGTTCGGCTTTTTGGTACTGACGGTTTTTACAAAGGAAGAGTTCCCGGAGTCTTATCGTACAGTGTTAGAGGATACAGTGCAGACGCTGACGGCTGCAAGTCCAGCTACAGATAATCAGAAGCTCGCAGGTCCTGTTTTGCCAGGGGAGGCAGGCAGCGTAGGAGGGGCAACTCCGGCCACTTCTTCGTCAGCCGGTAGCGAGAGTGAAATTACGCTTCAGCTGCCACAGATCAATATGTTTGTAGCGCAAGCAGGCGTCTTTCAAAAGGATGCTGCTCCAGATACAGTTGCTCAGCCGCTCGATAAAATGGGCATACCTCATCTAGTGTACAAGGACAGTGCCAAGCAATACATGTTTGCAGCGGCTGCGCCTACAAGAGATGCTGTTCTCGGATTTGCGACCAGTCTGAAGAACAAAGGAATGGATGTTTACGTCAAAGAATTTGCCTTCCCCACTTTTCAAGGCACGCTTCCGGTTGTCCAGACATCAGGAGCCGCACCGGATGTGAGTGGCTTTTTCAGCAAAGGAGCAAAGCTGATCCAAACCCTGTCATCCCACTCTGGACTGATCATTACCACAGGTCAGCTCTCCTCTTCACCCCAAGAGACAGCAACGCTCAAGGAACAGCATCGCCAATTCTTGGAATCAAGCCGAATGGTGCAAGTTCCCGAAGCCATGAAGCCGCAGTATACAGCGATGGTAAATGGCATCAATCAGGCGATGGCAGCCAGAGAAAAAATGGCAGAAGCGAGTGCAGGTAAAAAAGTAGAAAGCGCCGAATCCTATGCATGGCAAGTACAGGCGGGTGTACTAGAGTATTTGGAGGGGTACGCGGGTCTGCTCCAGCAGGCACAGAAAAAAGAATAGGTTCGCCTTTGAGCACGAGACTTCCGCAATGTTTTCTTGCAGGAGGTCTTTTCTTTATATACAGTAACTACCAAGAGCAATCAGGGATTGTTTCACACTCCCCCATTTGCTAAACTTATTGATGGCAAAAAGAGAATCCCTTCTAGAAAGGGAGTTGGGGAAGCTATGGGAAAAGATACGCTTATACTGTTGTTATTGTTGGTCAGTGGACTCTTGTTCGGCAGCATTGTAGGGGAGATTTTGGGTCCCTGGGTCCCTTTTCTGGCCAAGAGCAAAATGATAACATGGTCACCTGCGGCAGATTTAGAAATTTTGAAGTACGACCTGAACTTCCAGGTAAAACTAAATCTAGCCAGTATCGGAGGGCTTGCCCTCGCATTTTGGATACATCGACGCATAAAGTAGGGTGAAAAATGACGGAAACAAAAGAATCTCTCATTCTTGCTTCATCCTCGCCTCGTCGCAGAGAGCTACTGAAAAATCTCGGTATTGCCTTTGAGATTTTGACCAGCGATGTGGATGAGACTACGGCACCAGGGCTTTCACCGGAAGATGTAGTGAAAGAGCTGTCTCTACGTAAAGCCGCGGCTATCGCTGATCGGTTGACGGAAGGGATTGTCTTGGGCTCTGATACCATTGTTGTCTTAAACGGACAAATTTTAGGGAAGCCAGTGGACGAGAGTGACGCATTCCGAATGCTGTCCATGCTGCAAGGTCAGGAACACACTGTATACAGTGGCGTCGCGCTGATTGATGCTGCAACTAAGCGTTCGGAAGTATCGTTTAGCCATACCCAGGTAAAGATTCGTCCGCTTTCAAAAGTGGAGATTGAATCTTACATTGCAACGAGGGAGCCGATGGACAAGGCAGGTTCCTATGCAATTCAGGGTATTGGTGCTACGATCGTGGAAGGGATTAAAGGCGATTATTTTACAGTTGTCGGTCTTCCGCTATGTTTGACTGCCAATATGCTCTCTCGTTTTGGTATTGTGATTTTATAGTTGTCTAGCTTGGCTTCAAGTGGCAACGGCCATACTTCTAATGATCGCCCTCCATGCCAGCCGTTCCGATAAAAGTGAAAATGGCTGGAGGCGGTAGAAAAATGGCAACAAATACCTGTAACAAAATAACCGTGAAAAACGTCCCTTACTATGAACGTCCTCGGGAGCGGTTGCTTCGAGAAGGAGCAGACCATTTGTCTGATACAGAGCTTCTTGCCATTTTACTGCGGACAGGCAGGGAACAAGAGACTGCCTATGAGCTTGCTCAGAGGTTGTTAGTCAGGTTTGGCGATTTACGAGGGGTGGCTGATGCCTCCCATGCAGAGCTGACAGAGCTAAAAGGAATTGGTCCGGTCAAGGCGATAGAGCTGCATGCTGCGTTTGAATTAGGCCGCAGATTAGTTGCCGTTCCTCGTCAAAGTCGGGCTTCTATCCGACTACCTCGCGATGTGGCCGAATTGATGTCAACAGAGCTGGCTCATTTGACACAGGAGCATTTTGTGTGTCTCTTTCTCAATACCAAGAACCACGTGATTGGCAAGCAGACGATTTTTGTAGGCAGTCTGGACGCTTCCATCGTGCACCCTAGAGAAGTCTTCAAAGAAGCGATCCGTCGCAGCAGCGCATCAGTGATTTGCCTACATAACCATCCGAGTGGTGATCCCACGCCAAGCAGGGAAGACATCGCGATCACGCATACGCTGCGTGAAGCGGGTGAGTTGGTGGGAATCTCCTTGTTGGATCATGTGATCATAGGGGATGGCAAGTACATCAGCTTAAAAGAGCAGGGGTACTTATAAATGCTTGCAATTGTAAAATAGCGGAGGGAGTTTTTTTATGTTTGGAGGATTTACACGTGACTTGGGGATTGACCTCGGCACTGCTAATACATTGGTTTTTGTGAAAGGGAAGGGAATTGTTGTGCGAGAGCCGTCTGTTGTGGCGATTCGTACGAACAACAATTCAATTGAAGCGGTAGGAAACGCGGCGAAAAGCATGATTGGCCGTACGCCTGGAAACATCGTCGCTGTTCGACCGATGAAAGACGGTGTTATCGCCGACTTCGATACGACAGCAACAATGATGCGCTATTTCATTAATCAGGCGCAAAAAAACCAAGGCTTATTCAGCCGTCGTCCTAATGTAATGGTATGCGTGCCATCTGGGATTACTGCTGTAGAAAAGCGCGCCGTTGAAGACGCGACCAAGCAGGCAGGCGCCAAAGAAGCACATACGATCGAGGAGCCGTTTGCCGCAGCGATCGGAGCGGATTTGCCAGTTTGGGAGCCGACAGGAAGTATGGTTGTCGATATCGGTGGCGGTACGACTGAGGTTGCGATCATTTCCTTAGGCGGGATTGTTACATCCCGCTCCATTCGTGTGGGCGGAGATGAAATGGACGGGGCTATCATGCAATACATCAAGCGCCGCTACAATCTGATGATCGGGGAGCGCACAGCTGAAACACTGAAGCTGGAGATCGGTTCTGCGATTGCACCAGAAGAGGCAGAGAATGTAGATATTCGCGGACGCGATCTCGTGTCAGGCCTGCCAAAAACCTTGTCGGTAAGCAGTACGGAAATTGCTGAGGCATTGGCCGAAACAGTGGCAGCGATTGTGGAAGCGGTGAAGGTAACTTTGGAGAAAAGTCCGCCGGAGCTTGCTGCAGATATTATGGATCGGGGTATCGTATTGACTGGCGGGGGAGCGCTTCTGCGTAATATGGATCGCTTGTTGGCCAAAGAAACGGGGATGCCTGTGCATGTAGCGGAGAATGCACTGGACTGTGTAGCCATCGGTACAGGGCGTGCACTGGATAACATTCATCTGTTCAAGTCGAAGCATGGGATCACCTCTTCCCGACAAAAACGGGGTAAATAAACGGAGGTCAGGGCATGTCGTTTTTCGGGAACAAGCGGCTTATTATCGTACTAGTTGGCCTGGTTTTGCTCATTTCAGTCGTAGGCTACACATCTCGAGAACGAGTCAATCTGACATGGCCAGAAATGTTTTTCAAAGATACCTTCAGCGTGGTGCAGGGCTTGTTTTATCGCCCTGCTCAGGCTGTTTCTGGCTTTTTTAAGGAAATTGATGATGCGTACAGCGTTTACGAAGAAAATAAAGTACTCAAGGCCGGGCTTGATCAATATGCGCAAATGAGCGCAGAGTTGCATGAGTTGAAAGCAGAGAATGAGCGTCTTCGGAAAATAGTAGGGGCACAAGGCTCTCTCAAATCGTATAACCTTATTTTTGCTGAAGTTGTAGCGCGCAATCCAGATACGTGGAACAACGTAATTACCATTGACCAAGGCTTAAAGCAAGGAATCAAAAAGGATATGGCCGTGATTACCTCCAATGGAATGATTGGTCGCGTACAAAGCGTCGCCAATTTCTCTGCCACAGTGGAATTGTTGACCAGCTACGAAAGACGTGACCACATTTCTGCAGATATTCAGGCGAAACAAATCGTAAACGGTGTAGAGGTTTATCAAAACATCAGCGGTGTCGTAGAAGAATATGACTCCCAACAGCGTATGCTCGTCATGCGAAAAATTCCATGGGGCCTGAAAATTGAAGCAAAACAACAAGTGATCAGCTCGGGTCTTGGTGGGGTCGTTCCGCGTAACTTGCCGATCGGCTATATCGTGCGCGTCGAACCAGATGACTATGGCTTGACTCAAACGGCGTACATCCAGCCGAGCGCCGATTTCTCACAATTGAACGAGGTTATGGTTGTGGAACGCAATTTTTCCATTTCAGCAAATGGTGAAGTCATTCCGCAGCAGCCAGTAAATCAAACATCAGCACCTGGGGCAAATGGTAAAGCGGTACCGCCCGCTTCAACTGGGACAACACCGCCTCCAGCTGGGGGTGGACAGTAATGGCTCGCTTTCTGCTGACAGTGACTGTAGTGGTGTTGTTTGTCCTCGAAGGAACTGTTATGCCAGTCTTCTCACCAGAGACATGGGGTCTGTCATGGACGACAGTACCCCGCTTTGCGCTTGTATGCTGCATTTTTATCTCGGCGTTTTTGGGGCGAAGAGAAGGTCTTTACTACGGGCTTGCCTTTGGCTTTCTCCAAGACGTCCTGTTTGGTCAAGTCATTGGCATTTACATGATGTCTATGATGGTAGCCAGCTACTTTGCGGGGATGATCGTGCTTTTGTTCCAACGCGGGTTCGGGATGATGCTCGTGACAACCATCCTCATCCTGTTTGGCCACGAGTGGCTGCTGTACAGCCTGTTTCGCTTGTTTTCGGCTGCCCCTTATGACGTTCAATGGATTCTCACTAGACAAATCTTGCCGAGTGTGGTCTTTAATTTCGCGTTTGCCTTGATTATGTACGTTCCTATTATGAGAATGTGCAATAAAATTTTGGCAAAACGAGATTTGCTCATGGAATAAGGGACCCGGAAAGGAGGGAGAAGCTCGTGGAAGAGGCCAAAGAACCGAAATCTCACATACCTGTGAGACTGAATATATTGTTCTTGATCGTATTTTTGTTCTTCGCAGCGATTATTTTACGGCTTGCCTTTGTGCAGTTGGTAGAAGGAGAGCAGTATCGACACGAGCTGGAAAAGTTCAGCATTCGTGAGCTGCCTATTTCTGCTCCGCGCGGCCGAATTCTTGATAAAAATGGCGTTGTTCTCGTCTCCAATAAGCCCGTTTACACCGTTCAGTACGTCGAAGAACAGGGCAAAGATATTGATGAAGAAAAGGTAGCGGATCGATTAGCAAAAATATTAATTCCGGATATCACGAAATTCGGGACGGATAAAGAGCTCCTGAAAAAGACGATCGAGCTGCGCTCTACACTGCCTGTCGCGTTTGACAGGGAGAAAACGAGTAAGCTGAAGGAACAGATTGCAGCCAAATTAAAAGCTGTTCCGAGGCAGGAAGATGTGGACAAGATGTCTGACTTCCAACTCGTAAAAACGGCTATGTATGTAGGACTGCGTGTACGGTCTCCGTTTGATGATCGTGAGCGCAATGAAGTCATTAAAAAACTGACTACCCATTTAAAAGGAACAGGTCAGCAGCTTCCGGATTTTAATAACATGTCCGATACAGATCTGTTGAAATATACAATTACTGCAAATCTGGACATAAGCCTTACCTTGGACAAAGAAGATAGAACCGATTTGGCCAAAGAGGTAAAGACACAAATTCGGTTGCTACCGTCTCCAACCGGACTCTCAGATAAATCGGATATGGATCTCCTCCGGTTAGTTAACTTATTCGGTATGGATATTCCTTTGCCATTGAACGAACAACAACGGCAATTCCAGTGGCACAAGCTTTCCCTGCTACAGGAGTTGCGCTCTCCACAGTTGGCTAGTTATATCCCGCGTCGTGTCAAGGTGAATATTACACAATCTGAGATGTTTCAAATCGAAGAAAGACGGACAGAGCTGCCAGGGATTAGTGTAGAGCTGGAGCCAGTCAGACAAATTTTTGAGGATCCGGATGGGTCAGCATTTGGAACCCATTTTCTGGGCTATATCAACGCCATTAAGCCCGAAATTTTAAAGGAATACGTAGCGCAGGGCTATAATGCGATCGACCGGATTGGTGTCACGGGACTGGAAAGCTCCTACGAGCGTTTTTTACGAGGCAAGGATGGGATCATGGATGTCCATGTTAACAAAAATTCCGAGACGGTTGAAAAGACGTTGCGTAGGGCGCCTGAGCCAGGTAATGATCTCGTGCTTGCATTAGACTGGCGTTTTCAAAGTAGGGTCGAAGCGATCTTAAAAGAGGAATTTGAAGCATTTAAGAAAAAGCCGACCACGCCAAAAGAATTCAAAGATACCCATGTTCTCGTGATGAATCCCAATACGGGAGAAATTTTGGCGATGGCTAGCTACCCTGATTACGATTTGAATTTGTATTATGATCGCAAGAAATTCAACGAGAATTACTCGTCGTTGATCCTTCCAAACGAGGCAAACCGGTTCATTTATACACCGTATCCACCTGCTTCCACCTATAAGCCATTGTCCGTTATGATTGCTCTACAGGAAGGCTTGACTACGCCTAATGAAACGATCAATGACCGCGGTGGGTTGAAGATCGGAACTTCGACGTATAAACGGAACTGGAAGCCAGGAGGGCATGGGATTGTTAATGCTCGCCGTGCCCTGCAGGTGTCAAACAATACGTATATGTATGAAATGGCGGTTCGTCTTTTGAGAAGAGGTGGCGAAAATTGGATCAGACAGTTTTCTGTTCTCGATTACTACAACGCTCAGTTTGGTTTAGGAGTAAAAACAGGAGTTGATTTGCCAGGTGAAAGTACTGGCAGACCGAACCCTTACAATTATTACGGCAACCTTGCAGATGCCATGATCGGTCAGTACGACCTGTTTACACCGATGCAAATCGGACAGTATGTATCGACGATTGCCAACGGAGGCTACCGAATTCGTCCACATCTCGTCAAAGAGATTCGTCGTGGTACAACCGATCCGAAAAAGCCGGGACAGACCCTTACGCTGATCGAACCTGAGGTGCTCAACCGCGTCGAGATCGATCCAAAGTACATCCAAGTGGTCAGAGAGGGTATGCGCATGGTTACGCAGCCAGGCGGTACCGTTTCCAGAGCGTTCGCCGGGTTGCCGTTTGCAGTCGCTGCCAAGTCAGGTACAGCCCAAACTGGACAAAAAGCAGAAAACGCCTTGGTCGTCGGCTTTGCTCCTTATGAAAACCCGCAAGTCGTTTTCGTCGTTATTGCTCCAAACAGCTTGCGCGATGGAACGTCGAGTTCTGATGCAACAGGACCGATCGCACGCCGATTGCTGGAAGCGTACAACGAGTTGAACCCGGGAGTACTCACCCACGGAGTAGTTCCCCCGTCGTCTGAAACAACCCAACCGTAATGAGCCCGCTAGGAATTGACCCGATTCGGCAAATTTTTCATGTGGAGCAGGAAAAATCTTTCTATGTGGCGAAAGATATCGGTCGAGGTGAAACCGGTGACGACTGTGAAAAGCAAGGTCACAATCAAAGGAACGAAAGACGGTCTCGTCTTCTTTATGGACGATACTTGTTCCTTCGACGAACTGCTGGCCGACTTGCGTGAAAAAATAGAGCATAGCCACCAACAGATTTTGTCGGGGCCGCTGATTCGGGTATCGATTAAATTGGGAAAACGTTACTGCTCACCTGAGCACCAAGAGCAGTTGACTCAAATTATCCGGCAAAAGGGGAACCTCGTTATTCACACGATTGAAGCCGATGTGATTACACGGGAAGAAGCTTTTGCTGAACGTCTTAAAACCCATTTCTCTGTGCAGGTGAATACCGTTCGCTCTGGTCAAGTACTGGAGTTCGATGGTGATTTGCTCTTGCTAGGAGACGTCAATCCAGGCGGAACAATTCGCAGTACAGGAAATATATATGTGCTGGGCCATCTCCGAGGATATGCCCACGCTGGTATTTCTGGAGACAATCAAGTCATCATTGCCGCAGCTGTCATGAGTCCTACCCAATTGCGGATTGCCGACGTGATCAGCAAGCCGGGTGAAGAGTGGACGAACAATTCCGGGGGCACCGAGTTTGCTTATCTGGAAGATGACACAATGCTGGTGGCAAAAATGAATTACTTGCCGCGAATTCGCCCCGAGCTGGGTGAAAAAAAGCATGAGGGTTGAGGGAAGAGGAGGAACGGACGTGGGGATAGGAATTGTCGTAACTTCAGGCAAAGGCGGCGTGGGAAAGACGACCACATCCGCAAATTTAGGAACTGCGCTAGCGTTATTAGGTCAAAAGGTATGCATGGTAGATACGGACATTGGACTTAGAAATTTGGATGTGGTGATGGGACTGGAAAACCGGATCATCTATGATCTGGTCGATGTGGCAGAGGGCTCATGTCGCCTCCCGCAAGCACTCATCAAGGACAAGCGATTTGAAAATCTGTCGCTTTTGCCTGCTGCCCAGACAAAGGACAAGTCTGCAGTAAGTCCCGAGCAAATGAATGAAATCGTGACGCAGTTAAAGCGCGAATTTGATTATGTGATTATTGACTGCCCGGCTGGAATCGAACAAGGCTTCCGTAATGCTGTGGCAGGAGCAGATCAGGCCATCGTCGTAACGACGCCCGAAAAGGCTGCCGTGCGCGACGCTGACCGAATTATAGGCCTTTTGGAGCGAGAAAAAGTAGGCATGCCGAAGCTTGTCATCAACCGGGTTCGCTCTCATATGGTGAAAAACGGAGATATGCTCGATGTCGAGGATATTTTGGATTTATTAGCCATTGACTTAATCGGAGTAGTACCAGATGATGATCACGTGATTAAATCAGCCAATAATGGTGAGCCTGCTGTGATGAATCACGAATCACGTGCTGCAATCGCTTATCGCAATGTTGCTCGCAGATTGTTAGGGGAAGCAGTTCCGCTGCAGCCTCTTCAGGAAAAAGCGGGTGTATTTCACAAGATGCGCAAATTCTTTGGGTTAAAATAGGTAAGGCAGGGCTCCCTTCTGAAAAAGAGGGGAGTCACGTTTTCTAGGAGGAAAAGTATGGACCTGGAAAAACGTTATTTAAAGACGCTGGACTGGACCATTATTTTGATTTTGGCAGGGCTTGGCGTGTTCAGCTATCTGGGCATCTCAGGATCTGCTGCCGGGGTTGACAAAGCTCATCAGCAGGTAACGTGGTATATAATCGGATTTAGCGTACTAGCTGTTATGTTGCTTTTTGACTACCAGTTATTTCACAACACCGCTTATATCTTGTACGCTTTTGGGCTCATATTGCTGATTGGTGTATTTGAAACGAAACCGATCAACAATACGACCAGCTGGTATGACCTTGGACCAGTACTATTCCAGCCATCCGAGCCGATGAAGCTATTCACCATATTGACCGTTGCCCGGTTTATGGCAAAGCGTGCAGAAGATCCGGATCGATTTTACTACTTTTACAAATTGATTCCAGTGGCTTCGCTCGTAGGAGTCCCCCTGCTGCTGATCCTTCTACAGCCTGACTTGGGAACGTCATTGGTATTTATGGCGATGCTGACTACCATGCTCATTGTCGGTGGGCTTCGTTTGAAGCATGCCGTGTATTTGCTTGGATTAATTGGGAGTTTCTTTGGGACAATGACCCTGCTGTACGAGTACAGGCAAGATATTTTCTTTAAAATCGTCAAGCCCTACCAATGGGATCGGGTCGTCTACTGGATGGACCCGGATATTGACGCGATGGGGAAAGGCTTTCAGCTCAAGCAGGCGCTGATTGCGATTGGCTCGGGTCAGCTGTTCGGAAAAGGAATAGACACCCCAACACAAGCCAGCTTCGGCTGGGTGCCAGTCGGTGAAAGTGACTTCATTTTCACAGTCATCGCAGAGAAGCTCGGTTTTGTTGGTGCAGGCTTCCTGATGATTTTGTTTTTCTTTTTGATTTACAGGATGATTCGGATCGCCATGGAAGCTAAAGATCCATTCGGCTCCTATGTCGTTGCCGGAGTCGTGGGGATGCTTACCTTCCAAGTTTTTGAAAACATTGGAATGACGATCCAGCTGATGCCGATCACGGGTATTCCGCTTCCGTTTATCAGTTATGGGGGTAGCTCACTCGTTACCAACTTTATGATTATGGGTGTTGTCCTCAATATCGGCATGCGCAAAGACAAGCTGCGCTTCGACTAAATTGCGTGACAAAAGGAAAATCATATGATAAAATCATCCTAAGTTAACCATTTTTACAAGTTATAGTGATTTGATGGATTGGTTATGGAGTCGTACGGATGTGAGAGACGTCACCATTTGTCAATCGCGATTCGTATGGCTTTTTTTCCTTGACGCAAAAGGCTTATCTGTAAAAAAGAGGTTAACGCTACACTCTTTCGCCTTATGGGGCGTAATGTTCAGGGAGGTTTTGTTTCATGCAACAAGGTATCGTAAAATGGTTTAATGCAGAAAAAGGATACGGTTTCATCCAAGTTGAGGGTGGAGACGACGTATTCGTACATTACAGCGCGATCCAGACAGAAGGTTTCAAATCTCTGGACGAAGGCCAAAAGGTTGAGTTCGAAATCGTCCAAGGAAGCCGTGGACCACAAGCTGCTAGCGTAACTAAACTGTAAAATTCGACAGATTCGAAGGCAGTCTCTCAATGGGGAGACTGTCTTTTTTGCGTGTTTTCGTATCATACGTTGTCCACAGTGAATCATGCGTTAAGCAGCCGAGGTACGTCATAAAGCAGGTAGACAAGTCATAGGATAGTACAAAGCTTGGCCTGCGGAGGGATGTACATGTTCGGTGAAGTAGATCGGGTAAAAGAAAGACGGCGGGAGAGGTTGGAGCGAATCCGTACGCAGTCACGTGACAGTTTTTCACCCTTTGTGGATGATTGGAAAGATCCTATCGAGCCGACACCAGACCCCTTTGGCTTTCCACTTCGAGATGACGATTCGATGAACCAGCGGCCTTCTCATGAAAAATGGGGCTTGCAAATACTGGCGTCTGTGATTTTGATCGGAATGGCGTATCTATTGTTTCAAACGACATTGATTCCGGCTACATGGAAAAACCAGGCGCGCGAAGTGATGACGCGTGATTTTAATTTTGCAGGTGTGGCAGACTGGTATGAAGCCAAATTTGGTACGATGCCTACACTATTGCCTTCGATAACAGGACCAAACGCAGTCCCGGCTACGGGTACAGGCAAAAAAGAAGCCGTCTGGAAGCTGCCGACCAGCTGGAAGGTGGTCAAAGCGTTTGAAGCTAAGAGTGCCAAGGTCGTTCTGGATACGGGAATGGCAAATAAGGTGACCATCGGCGAAATGGGCTGGGTCGCTTTTGTCGGGGAGCAGCCAGGCTTTGGTACCACTGTTGTTGTCCGCTTGACCGAGGGACGCGAGGTCTGGTTCGGCAATTTGGATGAGGTCAAGGTAACCAAAGACGAGGTTCTGCAGCCAGGCCAAGAAGTGGGTACCGCACGTGCTGTGAACAATACCTCCAGGCACTTATATCTGGGAGTAAAAGCGGACGAACAGTTTGTGAATCCTCTGGAAGTGATCCCCTTTGAATAGGGGAGGATGGCTTGGGATAAAAGTTCGGGTACACTTGCTCTTCTGGGCGGTGATTGGCCTGTCCGTTGTGACAGGTCATTTTTTAGAGGTCATTACCTTATTTGCAATCGTGCTGATTCATGAAATCGGTCATGTGGCAATGGCGAAGGAATTGGGGTGGACGGTGACGGAAGTGCAGCTTCTTCCGTTTGGCGGTGTCGCTACCATGGAAGACGCTTATGCAACAGATCCGCTTGACGAGATTGTCGTGGCGCTTGCAGGTCCGTTTTTAAATGTCGTAATGATGGGTGTTTCCTACTTGTTTTGGTACGGGGAGTTGTGGACTGAGGAATGGGCCCACTTTTTTCTGGTCAGCAATGCGACGATCGCCCTATTTAATCTGCTGCCCATTTGGCCACTGGATGGCGGGCGTATTCTGCAAGCGATTTTTTGCTGGTTATTGCCTTACCGAAAAGCCGCGCTCCTCTCGTTGACGAGTAGTACCCTGCTTGCCGGGATTATGGTTGGCTTTTCAGGGCTGGATATGAGAGTGAACCTGCTCGTTATCGGTTTGTATTTGCTCGCGGTAAACATTCAATCGTTTTTGCGCTTTCCCTATCAGTTTTTCCGATTTTTGATGGAAAAGTATGTGCGAGAGCCTGATGAGCATGCTGTACAAGCTCTGACGGTTGCCCCTCATGAAACCGTGTTGACAGTCGCTCATAAGCTGCACAGAGGGTCCTCGCACTTATTTTACGTACAGGGCGCGGGCCTATTGCCTGAAGAAAAGCTTTTGCACGCGCTGCTTTTTGAACAGAAGCATGATGCAAAGGTCGAAACGCTCCTCTAAAGATGAGTGCCAGTGGAGGGCAGCTCGCTAATCAGTAATTCCCTTGCTTGTATCATCGTTAGTCACTCCTCCCGTTATGCATCGCCTTTTCTTTTCCAGGTGCCTATGTTAGATTACTTCGTATGAGTCCGATAGTCCTTCTGTTGGACAAATTTTTGTGCGGGAATATAGGGAGTGACAGTAGTGAGACAGATTGCAATCAGTGGTACGGGAGGAAAGGTGCGCGCTGCCTTGCTGGAGGGAGGTCGGCTGAGGGAGTGGCGAACAGCGCATGAGGGCTCAGAAGTCGTGGTAGGCGAGCTTTTTGTCGGACGCGTCGCGGATGTTAAGCCAGGAATTCAGTCCGCCTTTGTGGATATTGGAGCTGAAAAAAATGCGTATCTGTATGTAGACGACGCTCTGCCAAGAGACGGGGTGCAAGCGCAAAAGCAAGCGATCAACGAGCGAATTCACGTCGGAGAAACTATTTTATTGCAAGTGAGTAAAGAAGGATCTGAGCTGAAAGCACCCAAGCTCTCGATGCGAGTCAGCCTGCAAGGCCGATTTCTGGTCTTTCTGCCAAAAGAAGAGGGAATTTCTCTTTCTCGTAAAATCGGCGACAAAGAAAAGCGCCAACGTCTTGAACAGACTTTAGTCCCGTTGCTCGAAAAAAGCGAGGGCATTATTGCTCGGACAGAGGCGGCAGAAGCAAGCCAGCAACAGCTGATTGATGAGCTGACTTACTTGCGAAAAAACTGGCAAGAGATTTTGCAGCAAGTAGCTGGAATGAAAGGGCCAGGGCGTGTGAGTCGCTCGGGCGAATGGCTGGAAAAAATCGTGCAGGATTTTTCTTCGCGAGGCTTTGATGAGGTGATTGTTGAGCACGCGCCGACTTATCAGCAGGTCAAAGCGGTTATGACTGTTTTTGCTTCCGATCGGTTGCAAGCAGTGCGCTGGTATCAGGGAAATCAGCCGTTATTTGAGCAGCTTGGTGTCGAGGCAGGTGTAGAGCGCGCGTTGCAACGACAAGTCTTTTTGAAAAGTGGCGGACATTTGGTCATCGACAGAACAGAAGCCATGACTGTCATTGATGTAAATACAGGCTCATTCACTGGTGGGGGCGGGCAGCAGCGAGAGCAAGCAGTCACCGCGACGAATTTGGAGGCTGCGGAAGAAATAGCACATCAGCTGCGCCTTCGAGATATCGGTGGAATCATTTTGATCGATTTCATTGATATGAAGGAGCAAGCAAACAAGGAGCGACTCTTGGCGGTTTTAAAGCGTGAACTGGCACGTGACGATGTGTCGTCGATAGTGCTTGGAATGACGGCTCTAGGTTTAGTGGAGATGACGCGCAAAAGAGTTCGACCAAGTCTCGTAGAACGAATGACGGAGCCGTGCACTGCCTGTGGAGGTCACGGTCGTGTACAGTCGATTGAGGAAATGTATCTGAGGCTGCAAAATGAAGTGGCAGCTCTGAAACGCGGACAGGAAGCAGAGGCGCTGCTGGTACAATTGCCGACTCGTTTGTATCAGTGGATCACAGCAGGGCAGCACGAGCAAGACAAAAGCAACTGGCACGCTGGTGTATACAAACTGCACGAGCCATTGCTAAAACCAGATGAATATCGCATCATGTACGTCGGCAGTGAAAAAGAAGCGGCGCGCCTATATCAAAAGCATAAGCAAATGTCTTGACTGGGCGATTGAAACTATGATAATCTAATGGTTGTCATGCAGCTATGCCTCGTGCATACTGTAACCGCACGAACCAGGTCCAAAGCCGTCATCCTTTGACGCACCTGTGTAGGCGAGTCTGAGTATAGGAGGTGCACACAGTGTACGCAATTATCGAAACCGGTGGAAAGCAATACAAAGTTGAAGAGGGAGCAGTTCTCTTCATCGAGAAGTTGGCTGATGTTGAAGGTGAAGTAGTTACTTTTGACAAGGTTCTTCTCGTGAGCAAAGACGGTTCAGTTACAGCAGGTACTCCTACTGTAGCTGGTGCAACGGTAACTGGGAAAGTAGAAAAACACGGTAAAGCAAAAAAAATTATCGTGTACAAATACAAATCCAAGAAAAACTACCGTCGCAAGCAAGGTCACCGTCAACCATTCACTAAAGTAGTGATCGAAAAGATCAACGCTTAATTGGTGACTTGTTATGATTGAAGTGATCGTGAACCGTGCCTCGCACGGGATCCATGAAATTAGTATTTCCGGACATGCCAATGCGGGTGCCTATGGGGCGGACATCGTTTGTTCTGCTGTATCTGGCATCAGCTTTGGTATATTAAACGCCATTCGGCCTTTGACGGGCATCACTCCTGATGTCTCTGTCGCACAAGAAGGCGGTGGATTCTTGAAATGGATTCTTTCTTCTTCGGAGGATAAGGCCATACTAGAGAAACAGCAGCTTTTGGCGGAGAGCATGATTATTGCTCTTTTGTCGGTTGAGGCGCAGTACGGTAAATACGTAAAAGTGAAAGATGATAAATGGCAAGGAGGTGTCTGATATGAATATGCTGTTTAATTTGGACCTTCAGTTTTTCGCTTCGAAAAAAGGGGTAGGTTCCACAAAGAACGGTCGCGACTCCATTTCCAAACGTCTGGGTGTGAAGCGTGGTGATGGTCAATTCGTTACTGCTGGTAACATCCTCGTTCGCCAACGCGGAACAAAGATTTATCCAGGAGCTAACGTAATGAAAGGCGGAGACGACACTCTGTTTGCAACTGCAGATGGCGTTGTTCGTTTCAAACGTCTGGGCCGTGATCGCAAGCAAGTTGTGATCGAGCCAGTAGCTTCCGAAGCATAAATATCTGGAAAGAAAAAACCCAGCTACTTAGCTGGGTTTTCTTTACTTTCAAGTGTTTTATGCTTGAAAACATTGTCAAGGATGAAAGTATAAGGACAACATAGCGAGACTGTGCCCTTTGGGTACGAAGGCTGCACCAAAAGTCATGGTGCAACCAAGTTTTCTAATTGCCCCGCTTTTTTTTGTGATACAATAGGTAGGAAAGAAATTCTTATCGACTTGGGTGAATGAGATGGGGTACGAGCGGAGACTGTTTACACAGCAGACCGACCAGCTGCTGGATGTTTTGAACAGGCAGCGGCATGACTGGTTGAACCACGTTCAGGTTCTGCTCGGCTATTTGCATTTGAACCGTACTGAACAGGGAGAAGCACACTTAAAACGCATTGCCCAGATGGCCATGCAGGAGTCCATGGTGGCTCGTCTGAATAGCTCCCTATTGTCCGTCTTCTTCTTGACATTTAATGCACTGAACAAGGACATGCTTTTAGAAGTAGACGTGTGCAACCATGTGGATCTCACGCGAATAGCTTTGGACGAAAAGCTTTTGTTTCAGTTGGTGTCAGAGATATTATGCACAGCGAACGATCACGTAGACCAAAGCGGGTACGAGCCTGCGAACATGCAAGTAACTCTATCTACTGGCGAGAGTGGCGTTCATTTTCGTTTTGACCTGGCCGGAGGGCTTCGTGCATCCGGATTGGAAGAATTGGAAAAACTGATACGTAAAAGCGAACAGAGTACGGTGGAGGTCACCGAGTGGATACATACCGAGAATGAATGGGTCCTGGATTTGGTGGTTCCATTCGCGTAAAGGAAAGAAGGTGACACCATGTTTGTCGATCAGGTAAAAATTTATGTAAAAGGTGGGGACGGAGGAAACGGAGCCGTCTCTTTTCGCCGGGAAAAGTACGTGCCGCTCGGAGGTCCAGCGGGTGGTGACGGTGGACGCGGTGGAGATGTTATTTTTGTCGTAGATGAGGGCTTGCGGACATTGGTAGATTTCCGCTATCAAAAGCACTTCAAAGCACCTCGTGGAGAGCATGGGCGCAACAAATCCCAGCACGGTGCAGGAGCAGAAGACATGTATGTTCGTGTGCCTCCGGGAACGACCGTTATTGACGATGATACCAAAGAAGTCATTGTTGATTTGATAGAGCATGGTCAAAGTGCGGTGATTTCCAAAGGCGGCCGTGGTGGACGGGGAAATATTCGTTTTGCTAATGCATCCAATCCAGCTCCTCACATCTCGGAGAACGGTGAACCTGGACAAGAGCGGTACATCATGATGGAGCTGAAGCTGATTGCCGATGTAGGTCTTGTTGGATACCCAAGTGTAGGGAAATCGACGCTGTTGTCCAGTGTGACCGCTGCTAAACCGAAAATTGCGGCGTACCATTTTACAACCCTGACGCCTAATCTGGGTGTGGTTGATTTGGGGGAGAACAGCTTTGTCATGGCGGACTTGCCTGGATTGATCGAGGGTGCTCATGAAGGGGTAGGTCTGGGACATCAATTCCTGCGTCATGTAGAGCGTACCCGTCTGATCGTGCATGTCATCGATATGGCAGGAGTTGACGGTCGTGATCCGTATGAGGATTATTTGCAAATCAATCGTGAGCTGGTCCTGTACAACCTCAAGCTGGAGGATCGCCCACAGATCGTGGTAGCAAACAAGATGGATCTGCCTGAAGCTGCAGAAAACCTGAAGCGCTTCAAAGAAAAATTGCCGGATGTACAAGTATACGAGATTTCCTCTGCGACCAGACAAGGTGTGCAGGAATTGATGTATGCAATAGGTGATTTGCTGGCGACCATCCCGGAAAAAACAACCGTCGAGGAAGTTGTGGAAGTGGAAGAACGCGTGGTCTTCCGCGCAGAAAAAGAACCAGATGGATTCGAAATCACAAAAGACAACGAAGTGTTTGTTGTCAGTGGTGAGAAGATCGAAAGACTGGTGCGCATGACTAACCTGAACAGCTATGACTCTGCTCAGCGCTTTGCTCGTCAAATGAGGGGCATGGGTGTGGACGAGGCATTGCGCAAGCATGGAGCGAAAGACGGAGATACCGTTCGGATTGGTAAACTAGAGTTTGATTTCGTGGAGTGATGACAAAGACAATGATTGATATCCCATCCCTCACCCCATTTATGGCGGATAAACGGCTCCAACGAGGCGCTGTTTTGCAGATGCTCATCTCTAAGCAGGTAAAAACCCCGATTCAAGTAATGATCGAACATGTAAAGGGCGGCTATCTCGTTGTGTCCCATGAGATGAAGTCTGAAGCGATACCGGATCTGCTAGGATCGACAGTTCGTGTTCGATGGGAAACGGATGCGGCGGTCAATACCATTGATTTGGAAGTAGTTTCAGAACAGACCGTATGGCCAATTAGGCTCCTCGCTATGGTCCCGATCAGTGTCGGGGTAGAAATATCGCTCAAAGGCAAGCAAGATGTGCTTCCACCTGATAACGTCATTTCTGTTCCTTACAAAGTGATGGGAGCAAGACCGATCGAAGAAAAGGGCCAAGCGCTCCTGCTCAAGCTTTCTCCTACGCGTCTTGTATTGGCGACGGATGGTTATGTATCCAAAGGGGAATTTCTTCACTTGTCGTTTAACGTCCCTTCCTTCAATCAGGAAATTGTCGGCATGGCGAAAGTGGTGGAAAAGAACTTTCAGGATACACAGACAGTCATTGAATTGATATTCACAGATATTAGTGAAAAGCATCATCAAATCATCAAAGATTACTATAAAAAGCTCGTTACTGCCGCTTCTTCCTAATGAAGCGGTTTTTTTCCTTTGCTGTTCCTCGTAAGAAGGTATATAGTAGAGTACATAGAGTTCTAAATCGAGCCTGTTCAACATCACACTTGAAGTATCGTTTTCCTATATTTGTTTGTGAAATCATGCACTACTTGAATAGTTCGTTAACATGCATACTTCACTTTGTGAAAAATATAACAAACAAGCTGAATTGGGAGAATGGCGGCCTTACTCGTATGAACAGGCATCGAGAATAAAAGGCCTCTATTTCAAAGCAAAGGAGGACGTTTTCCTATGTCTCAAACAACTACGCAACAAGCTGCTGCTGAAGTAGCAAGCACTGCTACATTGGCACCTGAGCAACAACTGGATGTGCTCGATCAGTTGATGAAACCGGAAATTCAAGAGTCGCTTACAGTATTGGTGGCAAATCTGCCGAAACTGGCTGAAATGACAACAATTCTGACCAAAACGTATGATCTGGTACAAACGGTAGCGACAGACAAAGTGCTGATCGACGACCTCAAAGGCGGAATGGAAGAATTCGTGAAACCGATTTCCGACAAAGCAAAGGGCATCGCGCAAGCCGCTATCGAGGCGAACGACCGTGCCCATGTGGAAGCATCCACCGTTGGCTTGTTTGGTATGCTCAAAATGCTGAAGGATCCGCAAGTTCAAAAAACATTGCGTTTTGCTCAAGCATTCCTGGAAGTTCTGGCTGAACGTCAACAAGAAAAACGCTAAATCAATTACCATTGAAAGACAAGGACGGAGGATTGGGCATGGCGAAGCATATTCTGATTCTAGGCGGCGGTTATGGCGGATTGCTCTCCGCATTGACTGCACGCAAATATATGACAGCTGAAGAAGCAACGATCACTGTAGTAAACCGTTTTCCTTCTCACCAAATCATCACTGAGCTACACCGTTTGGCAGTAGGAAACCTTTCGGAGCAAAACGTGGCACTACCTTTGGACAGACTGCTGCGTGGCAAAGATATCGACCTCGTGGTTGATAGCGTAGAAAAAATCGGATTGGATTCCCAACGCGTTACACTGGCTAGCGGCGAATCTATCAAGTACGATGCACTGGTTATCGCATTGGGCAGTGAGACAGCATTCTTTGGGATCCCTGGCTTGCAGGAATACAGCTTCACACTGAAATCCGTTGAAGAAGCGAACAAGCTCCGTGCTCACCTCGAAGAGCGCGTAATCGAATTCGGAAAAAGCAAAAACAAAGCAGACGCAACCTTCGTGGTTGGTGGCGGCGGTTTGACTGGTATCGAGCTCGTTGGTGAATTCGCTGACATGCTGCCAGGACTGTGCCACAAGCATGGAGTTGATTTTGCAGACGTTTCCATCTATTGCGTAGAAGCAGGTCCTTCCATCCTGGCGGGCTTTGCTCCTGAGCTGGTTGAGCGTGCAAAAACGAGCTTGGAAAAACGCGGTGTGCAGTTCCTGACAGGGGTACCTGTAACCGAAATGAAAGAAACCACTGTATGCCTGAAAGACGGCGGCACCATCGAAACGAAAACAATGGTTTGGACAGGTGGCGTTCAAGGAAATCATGTAGTAGCTGAGTCCGGTATCGAAGTAAACCGCGGCCGTGCTACTGTAACTGAATTCCTGCAATCCACTTCCCACCCTGATGTATTCCTGGCGGGTGACAGTGCGGTAGTAATGGGCCCAGAAGGTCGTCCATTCCCACCAACTGCTCAATTGGCATGGCAAATGGGCGAATTGGTTGGTTACAACCTGTTCGCACACTTCAAAGGCACAAAAATGAACAGCTTCACGCCAGTATTCTCTGGTACTCTGGGCAGCCTGGGTCGCAAAGATGCGATCGGTACAATTGGTGCTAGCCAGATCAAGCTGAAAGGCTTGCCAGCTTCCTTGATGAAAGAAGCAAGTAATGTACGTTACCTGGCTCACATCAACGGATTGTCTTCGTTGGCATACTAATCCAAACCCACGTGAAAACCCGGGGCTTACACGCTCCCGGGTTTTTTGCTGTAAGCGGGATCTATCCGTTTCCGCTAGGGTCCTCAATAATGTTAGGAGATTGGGCCATTTTTTTACCCTTTGTATTGTCGCCAAATTGATCAAGACTGCTTGGTTTCCCTGCCGGATGATTGTTGCGGCGCTCCGACTTATCTGATTTTCCACGTCCTGCCATTGTCTGTCACCTCCTCTTGCTCACGATCATCTCTAGTCTGTACGAAGGGCAGCCCCCTCATGTAAGCAGAAGTGAACTGAATACGATTCTGTGAAAAAAGTTAGCGGTAAGGATTGTCATAGGGGGGGTAATCCGTTATAATGTCCTCTATGAAGAAACAACTGTTTTTCTCAGGAGGACACTACAGGTGAAACGGGAAGAAAAATTTTACTTGATTCGAGCCGACATCCTGCCTGAATCGATTGCGAAGACGATTGAAGCGAAAAAAATGCTGGAGTCTGGTGAAGTGGATACCGTCAACGAAGCTGTTGATCGTGTAGGGTTGAGCCGGAGTGCTTTTTACAAGTACAAGGATGGGATTTACCCTTTTAACGCCATGATGAGTGAAAAAATCATGACGATCACTTTTTTACTGGAGCATACATCCGGTTATCTGTCCAAGGTACTGACCTTTGTAGCAGATCAGGGTGGAAACGTACTTACGATTAACCAGACCATTCCGCTGCAGGGGATTGCGACGATTTCCATGTCTGTTGATATGGCACAACTGCGCGTGTCCAGCACGGAATTTTTGGAAAGCTTACAACAAATACCTGGCGTTCGCAAAGCGATGATCGTCGGCAGAGGGTAGAAGGGTAGGAGGAGAGAGACGATGGAAAAGCAAAAGATTAAACTAGGCTTGATGGGGTTTGGAACAGTAGGTACAGGTGTTGTGCGAATCATTTCGGCGCACCAGGAGGATTTGCAAAAACAGACCGGACTCGGAATTGAAGTTACAAAAATCCTCGTGCAGGATGCCGAAAAGTCCCGCAATATTTTGTCCGTAGACAGCTTGCTTACAACCGATCCAACAGAGCTTTTGCATGACCCTGAAATCGAAGTCATCGTAGAAGTCATTGGCGGAATCAACCCAGCCAAGGAGTACATCCTTGAAGCGTTGGAGCGTGGCAAGCATGTTGTAACGGCAAATAAAGATTTGATGGCCTTGCATGGTGCCGAGATTTTGAACAAGGCGCAAGAAAAAGGCTGCGACGTGTTCTATGAAGCAAGCGTAGCGGGCGGCATTCCGATCCTTCGGGCGCTGGTCGAAGGCTTTTCGTCTGATCGCATTACGAAGATGATGGGAATCGTAAACGGGACAACTAACTATATTCTGACCAAAATGAGTCAGGAAGGTGCAGAATACGCAGAGGTATTAAAAGAGGCGCAAGCATTGGGCTACGCTGAAGCGAACCCGACATCTGATGTTGAAGGCTTTGACGCTGCTCGCAAAATGGCCATTTTGGCTACCTTGGGCTTCAGAGTGCCGATGAAGCTGGAAGATGTCGATGTCAAAGGAATCAGTCAAGTAAGCAAGGAAGATATCGCGTATGGCAAGCAATTGGGCTATGAAGTAAAACTTCTTGGTCTTGCTCGTCGTGATGGAGAAGCAATTGAAGTAAGTGTACAGCCAACTCTGGTTCCTAAATCGCATCCACTCGCTTCTGTAAATGGTGTTTTCAACGCTGTCTATGTACATGGCGAGGCGGTAGGAGAAACCATGTTCTACGGTCCGGGTGCAGGTGAATTGCCGACAGCAACGGCTGTTGTTTCTGACTTGGTTACCGTTGTGAAAAACAGAAAGCTCGGAGTAAACGGGCGCGGCATGGTGGCACCTTACAAAGAGAAAATTCTCAAGGAAGATAGCCAAAAGCTATCCAAGTATTTCCTGCGCATCGTCGTAGCAGACAAACGAGGCGTGCTCGCCCAGATTACACAGCTTTTGGCTGACAAGAACATCTCGCTGGAGCAAGTCATTCAGCAGCCGTACAATAACGGCGGGGAAGCTGAGATTATCATGGTGACACACATGTCCTCCAAGAGCGATATGGACGGCGTATTAGCGTACATGGAACAAATGGAAATCGTATCGAAAATCAAAAGCTGCTATCGCGTGGAAGGTGGAGACAAATAATGAGTGCAGATCGTAATTCCGGCATCATCGCACGTTACCGGGAATTCCTCCCGGTCACAGACAAAACGCCACTCGTTAGCTTGCATGAAGGAAACACCCCACTGATTCATGCACCGAACCTGTCCAAGCAATTGGACGTTGAGTTGTATGTAAAATACGAAGGCTTGAATCCGACAGGCTCGTTTAAGGACCGCGGAATGGTCATGGCTGTAGCCAAAGCAGTAGAGGAAGGTAGCACAACTATCATGTGCGCGTCGACTGGGAATACATCAGCAGCTGCGGCTGCCTATGCAGCTCGTTGCGGCTTGCGTTGTATCGTTTTGATACCAAGCGGAAACATCGCTTTGGGAAAACTGGCCCAAGCAATTGCGTACGGGGCAGAGGTCATCGCCATCGATGGCAATTTTGATGAAGCACTCCATATTGTTCGGGAAATAACTGCCAAAGAACCAATCACGCTTGTAAACTCTGTAAATCCATACCGGATTGAAGGACAAAAGACAGGAGCGTTCGAAGTATGCGATGCCTTGTCCGACGCACCGGACATTTTGGCTATACCTGTAGGGAATGCCGGAAACATTACGGCGTATTGGAAAGGCTTCAAGGAATACAAGGCGGCTGGAAAATCGAGCAAGCTGCCAAAAATGTATGGATTCCAAGCAGCTGGTGCAGCTCCGCTCGTAATCGGCGAGCCGGTGGCGAATCCGGAAACCATTGCCACAGCAATCCGTATCGGCAATCCTGCAAGCAAAGAGGGAGCGCTTGGCGCTATCAGTGAATCAGATGGTCTCGTAGATAGCGTGACAGATGAAGAAATTTTGCATGCGTATCAGCTGCTGGCAAAGAGTGAGGGCGTTTTCTGCGAACCGGCTTCGGCTGCGTCCTTGGCTGGAATCATCAAGCTCCATCAGGCAGGAAAGCTTCCACAAGGGGCAAAAATCGCATGCGTACTGACCGGAAATGGATTGAAGGATCCAAATATCGCCTTGAAGCTGGTTGGTGAAGAACCACGTTCGGTTCCAGCGACGTATGAGGCCGTAATGGATCTCGTTCGCCAAAAAGGGAGAGAAGTATTGTCATGAACAAAAGCGTCGTTAAGGTAACCATCCCAGCCAGTACAGCCAATCTTGGCCCTGGGTTCGATGCCTTGGGAATGGCGTTTCAGCTATATTCGGTCGTGGAGATGGCCATCAGTGATGTGACGACGATTGAACTAGTAGGCAAGGAGCTGCAGGGGACACCAGCTGATAAAAGCAATCTGCTTTATCAGGTTGCGGCAGGGTTATTTCAGGAAGCGGGGCTCTGCGTACCTGAGCTCTTTATCCGTGCCGCAAGTGATGCTCCACTGACACGAGGACTCGGAAGCAGTGCTGCTGCTATCGTAGGGGCTTTGGTCGCTGCGAACCAATTAGCGGGGGAGCCATTTACCCGTGATCAATTGTTTGCGAAAGCTTCCCAAATGGAGGGTCATCCTGATAACGTCGGAGCCTCCATGTTCGGTGGAATCGTAGTTGCTACCATGCCTGATCAGGCGGGTACCCCTGTCCCTTATGTAAAGCTTCCGGTTCCGCAAGGCTTGCAGACACTTGTGATGATCCCAGAGTTCCCACTCTCAACAGAAAAGGCGCGGAAAGTACTGCCGCAGGTGTACAGTAAGCAGGATGTTGTATATAATGTTGGTCATAGCAGTTTGCTCGTTGCCGCGTTAGCGCAAGGCAGACTCGACCTGATGGGACAAGCGATGGCGGATCGGCTGCATCAGCCATATCGCGCCGAGCTTGTACCTGGCTTAAAAGACATCCTGGACAATGCTACGGAACACGGGGCGGCAGGTGCTGCTCTGAGCGGAGCAGGACCGACGATTCTCTGCTTTTTCCAAACGGAGGATGAGCAGGCTAGACTTCGTGAGTTTGTGGACAGGGTGATGAAAGGGCACGACATATCGTACCGCGTCATGATACTACTGCCGGACGAACATGGCGTACAGGTAGAAATCCATCAGAGATAGAGTAAGTGGATAGGAGTAACGCCATGGAGAAGAAACTCGCTTTTCTCGGACCACGAGGAACATTTACCGAAGAAGCGGCTCGCGCTTTAACCGTAGGACAGAAGCTTACACACGTGCCGTATCCGGGTATTATCGAAGTGCTAAACGCTGTTGCCAAGGAAGAGGTGGCCTTTGGAGTCGTTCCAATGGAAAATTCCATCGAGGGGACAGTCAATTCAACACTGGACTGGCTTATTCATGAAGTCGATTTGCCGATTCTGGCTGAGCTGGCTTTGCCAATCACACAAAATCTGTTGGTTGCAAAAAGAGAAGAGCCACTCCCTTTTTCAGAAATTACGAGAGTACTGTCTCACCCGCAAGCTATTGCCCAAAGTCACAATTTTCTACGAGAAAACTTGCCGAACGCAGGTATTGAGTATGTAAACAGTACTGCCTTGGCAGCGCAGATGGTGAGTGAGAACCCACAGGAACCATGGGCAGCGGTTGGGACGAGACTGAATGTAGAGATTTATCCACTGGAATTTGCGAAGGAACAAATTCAAGATTATTCGAATAACTATACACGATTTGTTCTGGTAGGGCGGGAGCCTTTAGATATGCCTGCATCCCAAAAAGAAAAAACAACGATCTTGGTGACATTGCCAGAAGATTTTCCAGGAGCGCTCTATCAAGTATTGGCTGCTTTTGCATGGCGGAAAATCAATCTGTCGAGAATTGAATCTCGTCCAACCAAGAAAGCATTGGGAAATTATTATTTCGTAATTGATATCGAGCAAAAAATGGATGACGTGTTGCTTCCGGGCGCTTTTGCCGAGATTGAAGCGATCGGCTGTCAGGTGCGTCAGCTCGGCACTTATCCATTTTACCTGCTACAAGCCAATTCCTAGGGATTGGCTTTTTTCTTTTTTCCTCCACGTTCTAACAAGGAATAGCCTCCAAGGAGCAAAACGCCCATGGGTGCATACCATGGTAGGGAGTTTTACGCAAGGGAGGAGAAATAGTGAGGATTCACGTAGTCCAAAAAGGCGACACCTTGTGGAAGATCGCCAAAAAATATGGTGTCGATTACAAGGAACTGTTACGCCTGAATAACCAACTCAAGACTCCCGATACGATCTATCCAGGAGCGAGAATCAAAATTCCGGCGAAACGTGTACCCGTACGACCTCAAGACAGACAAACACCTCACCCAATGAGTGAGGCCCCTTATGTAAAAGAACGGCCTATTACGGAAGAGGAAGGGCCAGAAGTGCCAGAGCAAATTGAACGCAGGCCGATTGAACCAGAAGAAGAAGAAGAAGTGCAGATCGAATCCGAGCATGAGATGCGTCCGGCACTACCACCAACCACACCACCACCACCAACTACTCCACCACCGACTTCGCCACCAAAAGAGCCGGAACCTGTTAAACCTGCGCCAACCGTCTCACCAGAATCTCTACCACCGCCTGTTCCATTGCCTCAACCAACAAGACCGATTGCACCACTACCAACAGCGCCGTATGTTCCACCGAATGCCAACCTGCGTCAACAACCATTTTTACCACCAATGCCACCAGCGTTGCAACCGATGCCACCGGCGTTGCCACCAATTCCACCTACTCGGGTGAGTCCTTATATTTATCAACAGCCAATGCCACCCAACATACCGAATGTATCACCGATGCCACCGACACAAATCCGTCCCTTGCAACCAATGAGGCCACCAGGTGTGTATTGTCCGCCATGCCAGCCACAAATCCAGCCGACAAGACCACCAAGTCAGGTGCTACCATGGCAGCAGATCCAGCCACCGCCACAAGTGCGTCCAATGCCACCAATGAAGCCGCCGCAGCAAGTACTTCCGTGGCAGCAAACCACACCGCCGCAGCAGATACGCCCTTTGCCGTTGCCACCAATGAAGCCACCGCAGCAAGTACTTCCGTGGCAGCAAACCACACCGCCACAACAGATACGCCCTTTGCCGTTGCCACCTATGAAGCCACCATCGCAGCCACGTCCATGCCCGCCATGCAATGGGCCACAGGTACGCCCAACCTACTCACCGCCACAGGTAAGTCCATCTCAAAAGACTAGACCAAGTCGACCAACTCCGTGCCCGCCAGGTACAGCGCCGTTGAGGAGGCCTTCGTTTCCAAGAGAACCAATAGTGTCACCGGAATTCATGCCGCCACCTAGAATAGCGCCCATGTTGCCATTTCCACCACCATTTCCGCCACTGTTTCCACCGCCAATGCCATTTCCACCACCATTTCCACCACCAATGCCGTTTCCGGCGATGCCAATGCCATGCCCACCAATGCCAATGCCATGCCCGCCAATGCCACTGAAACGACATCGTATAAAAAGACCGATTTGCCCAGAGCGTGTAGAATCGTCATCTTCATCGTCATGCGATTGTTCTCCGGAAGAATCCGTTAGAAAATACAAGACTAGCAGAGGTCCGCAGCCATTTCGCAACAACATGATGTTTCCACCTTCCCCGTGTGTGTCCTCCATGCCTGAAAAAGGGGTATGGCCGAATTGGGGAGATGGACATGATGAATCCTCTGCTTATTGAAAGGGACGGGTATGAACAAGGGACTCATATCTTCACTTGAAAAAGCGTTTCGCTGTCAGATTCACGGGGTAAAACCAAAGCGAAATGTGAATCTGCTGAAGACGGACCGGGGCCATTGGATCATCAAAGGATATAAACAGATGGAAAAGGCAGTTTGGGTAACCGAGCTTGCGGATGCGCTTCGACAAAAAGGATTTATGCACACGGTTCATTATGTTTCGGACGTAGCAGGAGCGAAAATTTTTCCTTATGAGGATCGCTATTACACAATAATGAAAATGATTGACGGTCAGGAAGCCGATAACGGCTCGTTGTTTGATGTGAAAAAAACTGCCGAGACTCTGGCACGCTTTCATGTGGCTGCACAGGGCTTTCCTGTCGTACAATCATATGCTTATGAAGGCAAACTTGCTTTATTGGACAAATGGGAGAGTCGGTTAGAGTATTTCGAGAGGCTCACGTGGTCTATCGAGCAAAACGGTCCGCAAAACAAGCTGGAGCAGATTATTCAGCAAATGTCAGAACCTGTGATCCGCGATGGGCAAGAAATTCTCCAGTCTGCCTACAAGCTGCCGCTTACACCGGAATTGTTTGCGGCTATGGAGCGGGGAACCTTGGCTCATCGGGATGTAGCAAGTCATAATTTCCTGATCACACAAAAAGGGAACTGCTACTTAATTGATCTGGACACAGTGGGTCATGACCTGCAACTGGTAGATCTCGTTCAGTTGATGTCGCGAATGCTGTTGATGCAAGACTATCGCATGGATTCATTCGTGGAGGCGATGGAGGCTTATAGCAAAATCAATTACTTGAGCGATACGCAAATATGGGCTGTGCATCAGCTGCTCCGTTATCCCGACAATTTCTTGCGTGAAGTCACAGGTCTATACAGCAATCGCCCCGGCTATCACTCACGAGGAGTAATGCAGCTGCTACAAATGGAGGGCAAACTGCACCAAAACCGACAAAGCTTTTTAAATGCAGGTGAACGAATTTTTCAACGGTCGCCATGGGGTCATTACCACTTTGTGGGATGAAGCAAGAGTCTTTCATACAGCGCAAAAAGAAAAACATCCCTCATTTTTTTCGAGGGATGTTTTTTTGTAGGGCTTACTTGGCAGCTGGCTTGGACAGGTCGATTTGGAACTTCGCAAAGCCATTTTCCAGTACATTGATGAATTTCATGTTGGACATTTTTTCAGCGAATGGTTTTGCATCTGGTGAAGAAGTAAACGTTACATTTACTTTTTCCTTCACTGGGGTAAATGACCAGTTGTTGTCCGCAGCTGGATTGATATCTTTTTGGCTAAGGATGTAGTCGATAACAACTTGGCGGTTTTCGTCTGGAGAGTCGATGACGATGTTTGTGCCATCCAGACCTGGGAAGGAGCCGCCACCGCTTGCACGGTAGTTGTTCGTTACGACGATGAATTTATCTTCTGCTTTCACAGGCTTGCCATTGAAGGACAGATTTTTGATGCGGTTCGCATCTTTGTTAGCAATTGTGCCGTCGATCGCGTATTTGGACGGCACTGTTACGTCGATTTGATAGGTAACACCGTCAATCACGTCAAAGTTGTACGTAGGGAACGCGTCGTTTACAAGCAGCTGCTCTTCTGATTTTTTCACATCGATTTGATTGAATTGACCAGCGGAGCGCTCCAGCCACTCTTGCAAAGTAGTACCGTTGATCAATACTGCTTTGAGTGTGTTTGGATAGATGTACAGGTCAGATACGTTTTTGATTGCGATTGTACCTGCAGGAATGTTGGTGTAATAGCTTGCGCCGTTACGTCCGCCTGCTTTGAATGGTGCACCTGCAGAGAGAACAGGGATTCCATCATATTCGGTACCTTTGATATTTTTTTCTACGAACCATTTTTGTGCATTGGTCACGATTTGGATGGATGGATCATCCTGAACCAGTGCGAAGTAGCTGAAGATTGGCGAAGCTGTTTTTCCTACTGCGGAGCGTACCCACTCGACGGTGTGATCATGAACTTCTTTAACAGCATCGAGAATGGATTTATCTGCGTCAGCGAGGGAAGCTTTATTCGCTTTATCGTAGATTGGAATTGCTTTGGAAGTAGATTCAGCTACTTTCCATTTTCCGTTTTCTTGTGTCAGCGTGAGGTCAATCACGCCGAGATTGTTGCCCCAGTAGCCAGGCATTACAGCTGGTTTACCATTAATGGTTCCTTTTTCGCCATCAACGCCAGCGATGTTTTCAAAGCCAGGACCTGGGAATACAAGGTGGGAGTGACCAAACAGGATAGCGTCAATCCCATCAATTTTGCTCAATTGATAGCTAGCATTTTCCAGATTGGTAGCGTTTTCAACAGGGCCGAGACCAGAGTGAGGTACGGCAACAATAATGTCTGCGCCTTTTTGCTTCATCTCAGGGATGAATTTTTTAGCTGTTTCTACGATATCTTTAGCGATAACCTTGCCTTCCAGATTCGCTTTGTCCCACTGCATGATTTGAGGAGGAACAAAACCGATTACGCCAACCTTCAACGTTACTTCCTTGCCGCTTTCGTCCTTGAATTTACGCTCGAGAATTTGGTAAGGAGTGAACAGGTTTTTGTCGTTGCTCGGGTTGTTGTCTTTGTCATCAACATAGACATTGGAGTTTACATACGGGAATTTAGCACCTTTTAGGCTGCGGTCCAGATGCTCCAAACCAAAGTTGAATTCATGGTTTCCGATGTTGCCGAGGTCGTAGTTCAAGAGGTTCATCGCTTTGTAAACGGGGTGAGTTTCACCGTCTTTCAAAGGATCGATTTTAGCAACATAGTCACCGAGCGGGTTACCCTGGAGCAAGTCGCCGTTGTCAATGAGGATGCTGTTTTTTGCTTCTTCACGAGCTTTTTTAATCAGGGTAGCTGTTTTGGCAAGACCGAATTCGTCAGTAGACTTGTCTTGATAGTAGTCATAGTTGACGATGTTCGTGTGGATGTCAGTAGTTTCCAAGAGGCGGAGCTTAAGAGTGGAGCTGGCTGCAGCGCTTACAGGAGTAAGTGGAAAAGAGATGGCGCTAACAACCAAAGAGCTGCTGAGTAAAAACGCAGCCAGGATTTGCTTGTTTTTCTTTGTCATGTTTTACATAACCTCCATAAGTTTAACAATAATGCCATGCAAAATAAGTTTATCACTAGAATTGTATAATTGGTAGATAGTCCCTTGAAATATGTCGTAAATTACGAATCTTGAGAGAGCAGGGTATGGCCCCCTTTTTTACTGGCGAGAATAGGAAAAAAGACAGAGAAGGGGTTCATTGTGATATGGAAAAAAATAGAAAATGGATGGTGTATGCTTCGTGGACAATAGCGCTCCTGACAGGCCTTGTGGCGGGTTTCTTTCTAGCGGATAGCGGAAAGGATGCAGGAGGGCTGCGTCAGTGGTTTACCACGGTATCGAATAGGTCTGTAGACGCCGTCGGAAAGCCTTATAAGCTTGTTCTCACCCGGACATATCTGTGCGGTGTGAGGGATGAGGAGCATAAGCCGACAAGTCTTAATCACCTGGCAGAGACGATGGTAGATTACAAGGGCTGGGAAATTGTATCAGCCGACTCGGCAAAAATGATATTAATGAAACGCGAGCAGGATATCTCCCCACGCTGCAAGGAAAACGGTCATTTTGGGATATCACCTGACGGCATGCTGACCCTATTTCACGGAGTGCCGTCGGAGCAAGAGGTCGTCCAAACCTTTTATCGAATCAATACAGCCAAAATGGAAGCGAGTCTTTCCAAAGAGGAAGTGGAGAACCTGAAGCGCGGTATTCGCGTTCGAGACTTGGCTGAATACAACAGTATCTTGTCCACGTATGGCGAATTTCAATTAAATGACGACTACTAGGCTGCCCCGATGAAGGGCAGCCTTTATTCTTTCATGTCGATCGCTGTAATACGCCAGCGTTCTCCGGGAGAGGAGCGCCGAAGGGTGAATTTCCAGCGTTCTTTTTGATCGTGACTATTTTTAGTGAAGATATCGATTTGAACAGGTACCTCCACCAAAAAAGGCCCTCGTTCGTCAGATGGGATCACGACCTCCGACTTTTTAACGGATACAATTTCATGCAGCTTGGATGGTAGATGAAACCCATCAGTAGTCATCCGCATTGTATGCTCATCGTGCTCATGCAAGGCCGTGAGAAAATACTCGATTAGCTCTTCCGGCAGTGCCCCGCTAATTGTGCTGGGCAAGGCACCAGACGCTTTGAGGATCATGAGGCTGTGACTAGGGTCAGGTTCTGTGCGCCGATGAGTTGAGCTGCCAAAAAAGTGAATACAAAAATGCCCAGGAAAATCATTTCCTCGAATCGCACCAGCCCCATGTGGCATACCATGCATGGATGCAGCGTAGTATAGTCCATCTACTTCGACGAGAATTGCCCGCCTTTTCCAGCTCCATTTTCCCTGATAAATATTTTTCATAATCATGGTATCTTCTCGGGTCAACGGCTGTACGTCAGCATGACGACTACCTGCCCTGCGCTGGACTTCAAACCTTTCGCCTGTCTCCATATCAATAACGGTGCCGTAATCCATCCGTGCGAAAGACTTTTTTACTTGCTCCCAAGGCACTGCTTGCCCATAATGTACCTTTTCCACGGCCATTACCAACTCATTCAGCCGTTGTTTCATTTTTGTGCCTAACAAATATTGACGAGGCTTTTCTTTATCAAAGAGGCGGCCGTCGTGATCATACAAAAAGGTGCGCTTGTGTACTGTTAGAATTGCTCGCTGCCAATGCGGCTGAGGAGTTGCGGGAACTGATTTCACGTGTAGAAGCTGCGTTGCAAAATGCTTATCGTGAAAGGTGAGAGTAGAAATAAACAGGGAAGAAGGCGATACGGAAACGGATATCCTCACTTCGTCTTTTGAATTGGCATAGGTGATTTGTGCAAACGACAACAAGGTTATGATCAAACAGGAGCAGTATATAAGCAGTAAAGCACGCCGCAAGTAAAAACACCTCCACTGTTATATTTTTGCCCAATAAAGGGGAGGAATGAGGAGCAAATCTTGGTATCATAAGCACCTCGCCGTTTTGCCATACTGTTTTCATACGGCGATCATAAGGAGGAGTCTTTTAGCATGTCTTCGATGCCAAGGGGTAGCTATAAAGACCAGTTCCACCAGCGTTTGTACGTTCAATTGAACCAAGGACACAACAAGCTCAATTATCGCCAGATCAATATGATTAATGAGCAGATGCAGAGCGGCGTTGATGAATACGCCCATATGCAGCATGATGTGTCAGAGTCACTCGGGATGAACAAACACTAAATGAGATGACGCCGTGTAACCCGTTCCCTCTTTTGGGAGCGGGTTTATTTATTTTCTTCTTGGACTGCTCTGTTTTTTCGTATGGAAATACACGTTCGCTTTTTTGACGCTTTGTGTTACAGTAGAGGATAGAATCGTAGCCAAGCGGAGAGTGAATTATGCGTATTTTAGGAATCGATCCTGGCATTGCAATTGTCGGATTCGGAATTTTGGATAAGCAGGGCAGCCAGTTGCGTCCTGTCCAGTATGGGAGTATCCAGACCGAAGCGGGCTTGCCGGTGCCGCTGCGGCTCAAACAGATTTTTGAAGCGATGCAGAGTCTTTTGGAGACATATCGTCCCGATGAAATGTCGGTGGAAAAATTATTTTTCAATAAAAACGTGACGACGGCCTTTACGGTAAGCCAAGCGAGAGGAGTTATCCTTTTGGCGGCTGAGCTCGCTGGTGTGCCTATCCATGAGTATACGCCGATGCAGGTCAAGCAAGCGGTGACAGGCTATGGTGGCGCTGAGAAAAAGCAGATTCAGGAAATGACCAGGAAGCTATTGAAGCTTAAAGAAGTACCAAAGCCTGACGACGTGGCGGATGCGCTGGGAATTGCAATTACGCACGCACAGTTCCGGGCGTACATTTCCATTTCGGAAGGAGTCCAAAAATGATTGATTTTGTGGAAGGCACGTTGTGCTATCTGGATTCGGAATACATAGTGCTGGAGACGGGAGGCATCGGATATCGGCTTTTTTGCCCGAACCCATACCAATTTGTTCGCTACGAAGGCAGCAAGACCAAGCTGTACACGCACCATCATGTCCGCGAAGATGCGATTTTGCTCTATGGCTTCGCTACCCGGGATGAGCGTGATTTGTTCCGCAAGCTGCTCGATGTAAGCGGGATCGGTCCAAAAGGCGGCTTGGCTATTTTGGCAGCAGCGACACCAGAGCAGCTCGTTATGGCTGTTCAACAGGAGAATGTTACGTATTTAACGAAGTTTCCGGGTATTGGGAAAAAGACAGCACAGCGCATCATTCTCGATTTGAAGGATAAATTGGTAGGATACACACCATCTGCTATTTTGACGGTAGCTGCTGGGGATTTGACAGCAGGTGAACAGGCAGTTTCTGCTTTGAACGAAGCGCTTGATGCACTGACAGCACTCGGCTATTCAGATGGAGAGCTGCAAAAAATCAGAAACGCCCTAGCGGAAAAATCAAAAGAGGGCGATGGAGTGGAAAAGCTCATCAAACAAGGGCTTGCTTTGCTCATGAGGGGGTAGGATTTTGGATCAGCGGATCATCACGACGCATATGAATTGGGAAGAAGATGCGGCGGAGCTGAGCCTCCGTCCTCGCTATTTAAACGAATATATTGGACAGCAGCACGTAAAGGAAAACCTGAAGATCTTTATCGAAGCAGCCAAAATGAGAAAAGAATCGCTGGACCATGTATTGCTGTATGGTCCGCCAGGTTTAGGAAAAACAACGCTGTCGCAAATTATTGCGAACGAGCTCGGAGTGAACATCCGTACGACGTCAGGGCCTGCGATTGAGCGTCCTGGAGATTTGGCTGCCATCCTGACGAACCTGCAGGAAGGCGACGTCCTTTTTATCGATGAGATACACAGGCTCAACAGAAGCGTCGAGGAGGTATTGTATCCGGCGATGGAGGACTTTGCGCTGGATATTATCATCGGGAAAGGGCCGAGCGCACGCAGTGTCCGCTTGGATCTGCCTCCGTTTACACTAGTTGGGGCAACGACACGGGCAGGTATGCTCTCTGCGCCTCTACGTGACCGTTTTGGCGTAGTGAATCGACTGGAGTTTTACACCGTGCCAGAGCTGACCTTTATCGTTTCTCGCGCTGCTGACATACTCCAGGTTATCATTCGTGAGAGCGGAGCAGAAGAAATTGCCCGACGCTCGCGTGGAACCCCGCGTGTGGCGAATCGCCTGTTGAAGCGGGTGCGGGATTTTGCCCAAGTAAAAGGCGAGGGTGTCATCACGACCGAGATCGCAAAGGAAGCTCTGGAGCGATTGCAGGTCGATGCGTGCGGGCTGGATCATATTGATCACAAGCTGCTGCTCGCAATTATCGACCGATTCGACGGTGGGCCTGTGGGGCTTGACACGATTGCTGCTACCATCGGGGAAGAATCACAAACGGTAGAAGATGTTTGCGAACCCTATCTCATGCAAATCGGCTTTATGCAGCGGACGCCGCGGGGGCGTGTCCTTACCCCGAGCGCGTATCAGCATTTTGGGCGGGAGATGAAATCGTGAATCCTGTAGCTAAGCTGCTTATATTTGGTGGAGCTGCTTTGATCGTGATCGGTATCCTGTGGCAGATAGGCGGGCGATTCTTGCCGCTTGGCCGCTTGCCGGGAGATATTGTGGTCGAGAAGGAAAACGTCAAGTTTTACTTTCCTGTTGTGACCTGTATCGTAATTAGTATTGTCCTGTCTCTTGGGATGTACCTGTTCCGTTTGTTTAAATAGAAAAATCCAATCAAAGCCATCGGAGCCGCTAGTTCCGATGGCTTTTTGTTGTAGGCGGAAATAGCAGTGGTGCAGCCGCGCTCTAAAGAATAGACATGGCGCAAACAGGCTCTCTTGTGTGAGTGTGTTTGGTCCCAAATTGAGAAAAAGGGCAGGAGATTGAATTGTGATTGTCGAAAAACATGGGAGTACATGCCAATTTTCGACGAATGAATTCAGGTGAAAGGAAGGACGATGGACGACATGAAGAAGAAATGGATGGGAACTGTCCTTTCGGTGGGCCTGATCACTGCTGCTCTTGTGGGGGGACAAGTACCGGCAAATGCAGCTGGTGACAACATCCGGGTTGCGCTCTTTGTGGATACAGGACAAGGATACAGAGGCGTAGTCCCTTCGATTACGTTAACCACTGAAAAAGGAATGGAAGTGACACTGGCTGGCCCGGGAGGCAAGACAGCGTTACCTGATTTAAAAGGAGACGCAGCCCGCTATCGGGTTGACGAATATCATTTGGTCGTCGCGGAAACGAATGACTGGAATCGTGCGCAACAGGTAGCGCAGCAAATGAGTCAGCGCAAATACGAGGGCTCGATTCAGGTTGCGAGCCGCAACGGACAGATCGTCTATCAAGTAGTCAGCGGCTCGTATGACAACTATCAGGCGGCGGCTACTCAGGCAAAGACCGTAGCCCAAGCGATCGGTCAAAATCCGCTAGTAAAAGGTCCGTTCCGTATGGAAGCAGGGCAGTTCAAGAGCTTGAATGAAGCGCAGAAATGGCAGGCAGCTTTTGAACAAAAAGGAATTCCAGCCTATCCTGTGCTGCTCGCAGATGACGGAAAAGTTAACTACGCCGTATGGATTGGTGATGAGATCAGCTATGATGCAGCATCAGCATTGGCAGCCAAAGCAAGTGGCGCTGTGCCTGGCCTCACCTATCATGTACCTTCCAGTCAGTCGTATGTTGTGCTGAAGCAGGATGTATACGGCTCTCCAGATGAAACGATCTGGAAGTACGTATTTTCCCCACAAGCCAAGCTGACGGTTGAAAACAAAGCAGGCTCAGAATCCATGATCGGTGTAGTGGAGCGGGATCAACGCACTTATCGAGGTGAGATGGAGCTGTCAGAATACAACGGTCACCTGACGCTAGTCAATGAATTGCCGATGGAGGAGTATTTGTATGGTGTTGTAGGCTCCGAGATGGCTCCAGACTGGCCACTCGAAGCATTGAAAACACAAGCGGTATTGTCCAGAACACGTGCAGTATGGCAAGGCAATAAATACGGGGTCGCGAATGTATCGGATACGGTCATCGAACAGGCCTATTACGGCTTCGCCAAAGAATCCGAGGCTGTTCGTGAGGCTGTTGACGAAACCAAAAATGAAGTTATTTACTACCAGGGCAAGCCAGCCGAGTCTCTGTTTTACTCAAACGCAGGCGGTATGACGGCTGATGGCACAGAGGTCTGGGGGAATCCGGTTCCTTATTTGCGTCCTGTGACGAGCGATGATACATACCCAATGGAAAGAGCAAACGTGTGGTATCGCGTGGAGTTGTCGGATGGTTCAACCGGTTACGTACGAAATGATCTAGTATCAGTGACCGGTGCTGCAAATGGCAAAGGCCAACGCACAGCTGTCATTACAACAGCGAATACAAATTTGCGCTCAGGACCGAGCACCACGCTTCACCGTGTGTTGTCCACATTGCCAAATGGCGCTGAGGTTGCGATCCTCTCGGAAGAAGCAGAGGAAAATGCCTATTCTTGGACGCGAGGTCCTTATACCGTCGCAGAAATTACGGCAATGCTTAATGCGAGTCAGGATAAATACAAGGCTCCGCGTATTCCTGGGAGTGTCACAAGCCTGAAGGTTACAGCCCGAGGACCTTCTGGACGAGTGATCGCGATGGAGGCAAATGGAAAACCGATTGCTGCACCATCGCCGGATACATTCCGTTCGATATTCCAGCAGGGGAGCACTCCGCTTCGTAGCACGAAGTTCGATGTAGAGGTCGTCCAAAACAGCAATCAAACAGGCCCACTGTTTTTGTTCCGCGGTACAGGATATGGACATGGTCTGGGTGTATCGCAATATGGAGCTCGTGCAATGGCGGAGAATGGGTATGACTATAGGCAGATCTTGCAACACTATTACCAGGATGTGACAATCGAGAAATAAGTCCATTGCCACATGATCTGACATAAAGGGAGTAACGATTCGTGGACGTGCAACAATTTGATTTTGAACTGCCGGAGCATCTGATTGCCCAGCAACCTCTAGAAGATCGGACTTCATCCAGATTGCTTGTTTTGCAAAAGCAGACTGGAGATATCAAGCATCAGCGCTTTACCGATCTGATCGATCATCTAAAGCCTGGCGATGTACTTGTCATGAATGACAGTCGCGTATTACCGGCCAGATTGATTGGGGAAAAGGCTGAGACAGGGGCGAAAATTGAAATACTCCTGCTTAAATCTCTCGGGGACGATCGCTGGGAGACCTTGGTAAAGCCAGGAAAGCGTATGAAGCCAGGTACGGAAGTTGTTTTTGGAAATGGGCTATTACGCTGCGTGTGTGAAGAGGTAACAGAAACGGGGGGACGGATTGTTCGTTTTCTGTACGAGGGAATTTTTTATGAAATTCTTGATCAGTTAGGCTCGATGCCATTGCCCCCGTATATTCACGCACAGCTGGAGGACAGCGAGCGGTACCAAACGGTGTATGCACGGGAGAGAGGCTCGGCGGCCGCACCGACAGCAGGTCTTCATTTCACGAAGCCGTATTTGGAGAAAATCGCTGCCAAAGGAATTCAGCTCGCGTACGTGACACTGCATGTCGGTCTGGGGACTTTTCGCCCGGTAGCAGCAGACTCTGTTGAGGAGCATGTGATGCATGCAGAGTATTACGAGATTCCCGAAGAAACAGCCGAACTGGTGAACCGGGCAAAAGCAGAGGGAAGACGGGTCATCGCGGTTGGAACTACTTCGTGCCGGACATTGGAGACAGTCGGGCGTGCCCATGGAGGAAAGCTCGTCGCGACATCTGGCTGGACCGACATTTTCATTTATCCGGGGTATACCTTTTCCATCCTTGACGGGCTTTTGACGAATTTTCACTTGCCGAAGTCCACTCTTGTAATGCTGGTAAGTGCACTGGCTGGCAAAGATCATGTCATGACTGCCTACAAAACGGCAGTGCAGGAAGAATATCGCTTCTTTAGCTTCGGAGACGCGATGCTCATTCTTTAAATATTAAAAAATGTGAGCACCCACCTGTATAAGTGCATCCTTATGAGTCAGGTGGGTTTACTTCACCCGGAAGTTTTTCTATAATAGGAAAGACTTACATACATAGCTTGGGGAGTGCAATGATTTGGCTGTACGCTACGAATTAATCAAAACATGCAAGCAAACAGGTGCACGTCTCGGTAAACTACATACTCCTCACGGGACCATTGACACCCCTGTCTTTATGCCAGTAGGCACACAGGCAACGGTGAAAACGATGAGTCCAGAGGAACTGAAAGCAATCGGAGCGGGCATTATTCTCAGCAACACGTATCATCTGTTTCTTCGTCCTGGGCATGAAATTGTCAGAGAAGCGGGCGGTTTGCACGGATTTATGAATTGGGACCGTGCCATTCTGACTGACTCTGGCGGATTTCAAGTATTTAGCTTGAGTAACCTGCGCAAGATCACGGAGGAAGGCGTTTCTTTCCGTTCTCACCTTAACGGAGAAAAGCTGTTCATTGGTCCGGAAGAGGCTACACAGATTCAAAATGCACTAGGTGCGGATATCTTTATGGCGTTTGATGAGTGTGCTCCGTATCCAGCTGAATACGATTATGTGAAGCAATCTATGGAGCGGACGACGCGCTGGGCTGAGCGTTGCTTGAAGGCGCATTCACGCCCTGATGAGCAAGCTTTGTTCGGTATCGTCCAAGGTGGTATGTTTAACGATTTGCGTGCGCAAAGTGCCCGTGATCTTGTTTCTATGGATTTCCCTGGTTACGCCATTGGCGGACTCAGCGTAGGAGAACCATTTTCATTGATGTATGAGGTGCTGGAGCATACCGTACCACTGCTTCCAACGAACAAGCCTCGTTATTTGATGGGGGTAGGTTCTCCAGATGCACTGCTTGATGGGGCCATTCGGGGAATCGATATGTTTGACTGCGTACTGCCGACGCGCATTGCGCGAAACGGGACATGCATGACAAGCCAGGGCAGATTGGTTATTCGCAATGCCAAATACGCTCGTGATTTTACTCCGCTTGACCCGAATTGCGACTGCTACACCTGCAAGAACTACACACGTGCTTACATCCGACATCTGGTCAAGTCGGAGGAAACCTTTGGCATCCGTCTCACTACCTACCACAATTTGTACTTCCTGGTAAAGCTGATGGAACAGGTGCGTCAGGCAATTGCCGAAGACCGCTTGCAAGATTTCCGAGACCAGTTTTTCGCTCAATATGGATTGGGTGAAGATAGATCTTTTTAATCGAGGGGGATTTTCATGGATGGCTTGACAAATTTTTTACCGATTATCATCATGTTTGCGATTTTCTACTTCTTGCTGATTCGTCCGCAACAGAAAAAAGCAAAACAACGTAACGCCATGCTCGCTGCTATCAAAAAGGGCGACAAAATCGTTACAATCGGCGGCATGCACGGTATCATTCAAGAGCTGACAGACGATAGTGTAACACTTCGTATCGCTCACAATGTGAATGTAACCTTTGATCGCGGCGCTATCAACGGCGTGGTTTCCGCAAGCAGCGAACCAGCAACAAAAAGCGAGCCTGCAAAAATCGAAGAAGCAAAAGAAGAATCCAAATAATACAGGAAAGCAGGTGGGAATCTCCCGCCTGCTTTTTTTTGCCACAGCTCATTACCGCCGTGGTTTAATGCCCTTTGGTTTGTGACTGGAGTTGGCAGAGTTCACCCCCAGGATTCCCCCAATACCAGCAATTGCAAAGGCTGCAAGCAAATAGAGAAAGGTATTCCATTGCATCGGGGCATCAAAGCCGAGGAAACCGATTAATATGACAAGAATAAAATAGGAGAGTCCGGTGAGTCCTCCGTAATACCAGCCTTTGCCGCCGCATCGCCGTCCCGTAACAAAGCCTCCTGTCAAAAGACCTATGGCGTTGATGACGTAAGTAAAGTAAGGTAGAGAGCCTTCTCTCATGCTGGTAAAGCTCAGCAGTATGGTAGCCAGCAATGCTCCAATCAAGATGAGGCCAAGCGTATACAATAGTCCTGTCAATACAGAGGTGGATGCACTCCGCACGTTTGTTACCCCCCTCACTGCTCAAGTGTTTGTACCATCTATATGAGAGGCTTGGCAGACGTATTCATCTTCGCGTTGAACATTAAGGGGAATTTTCGTATGATGGATGAGGAACAAGACGGGGGTGAGGAAAGATGATCAAAACCTACTTTTACAACCACTCAGAACAGAAGATGTTTCATGATGTTGATCTTGCAACAAAGGATCAATGGCTGAAATCGCCGGAGGATCTTCTCTGGATAGATCTGTATGATGTGGGCAACAATGAGCTTCCTTATATAGCCAAGATCTTCGACTTTCACCAACTGGCAATTGAGGACTGTCTGCACGTCAGCCCGCGAGCCAAAGTCGATAAGTACGACGACTATTATTTCTTCGTCTTTCACGCCCTGCGTTACAACGAGGAGAGTGACGATGAGATTACCACAGTAGAACTGAACGTGTTTCTCGGCCCGAATTATATCGTCACGATTCATAAATCCCCAATGAATACAATCGGACGGATCGCAGCTATGTGCCATCGTAATAGTTCTTATTTAAATCGCGGTCCTGATTACCTGCTGTATGCCATTGTCGACGGGATTACCGATGAATACTTCCCAATCATTGACCGTATTAGTGTCCGGATTGACGAGCTCGAGGACGAGATATATGAGCACCAGATGGAGGAAATTACAGAAGAATTCCTCGCGCTGAAGCGAACTATTATTTTGATTCGTCGCGTCATTATGCCGCAAAAACGAATTTTCGCCAACGTCAACGGCCGCTATTCGTTCGACATTTCCGAGGAAAACGTTCCGTTCTACGGTGACTTGACAGACCACTTGGAGAGAATTTCCGATTCAACAGAAACCTTCCGCGATCTGGTAAACGGTACACTGGATACGTACTACACCATTATTAGTGCGAAGACAACTGAGACGATGCGTGTACTCACCATCATTTCGACGATTATCCTGCCTTTGACGTTTATCACTGGCTTGTTTGGAATGAATACCTTTGCCTGGTTAGGTGAAGAAGCAGAGCCCTATATGCTGGTAGTGGCACTCGTCATCATGCTCGGTATGACTTTTGCGATGCTCAAGATTTTCCGCAAGCGAAAGTGGCTGTAATTGGCGCTAATAGTTGGACGCCCCTTTGCTAAAGACTAGTAGTAAATGTTCTTTAGGGGGGCGTCGTGAAGTGGAAGAACTTTCAACAGCGTTGCTACGCACCCTGTTCTCGTATTTTTTTCTCCTGATCATTATGCGATTGATGGGGAAGCGCGAGTTGGGGAAGTTATCTGTTTTTGATGTTGTGATCTCGATTATGCTTGCAGAGATGGCCGCCATGGCAATTGAGGATGTTGACAAGCCGGCCATTCTTTATTACATACCCATGCTGCTGATCGGTTTGTTGGAAATTGGTCTGGCATATTTTGCCTTGAAAAGCAAGAAGTTCCGCGACGTCGTGGCAGGATCGGCGGACTTGATTATTGAAAACGGCGAAATCAGAGAGCATGCAATGCGGCGGAACCGGTTGAATATGGATGACCTCATGGTGCACTTGCGGCAAAAGGATGTAAAGAACATTGCGGATGTCGAATTTGCGGTTATGGAGCCTACTGGACAGATGAGTGTGTTTTTAAAGGAGCAGAAAGACACCGTAACGCGTGAAGACATGGGGATCGCAGATAGCAAGCCTGTCAGTTCTGTTTTTTACAAAGGACTTCCGATTCCGCTCATTCTGGATGGCAAGGTACGAGAAGAGGCGCTCAATAAAATAGGACAAAATCAGCTTTGGTTAAAACGAGAGATTCGCAAATACGGGATCAAGGATATACGTGAGATTTCGTTTTGCTCGATTGATGAACGGGGGATTATGTTTTTGGACAAAAAAGACAAGCCGCTGCAATAATGTCAGCGGCGTGGGAAAAATATGGCCAATTGCTCCCCGATCCACGGAATGCGCCGTACATCTTGCTTTCCGAGAACACGCATGGCGATTAACAGAACGAGGTATAGAAGTAGGCTCGCCATCGTGCTGATGAAGAGCAGACGGCCTATTGAAGCTTCGATGAACCAGTGATTGGCAATGTACGAGCCGGAGTAGCCCATAGCCAGCATAGCGGCTCCGATTTTTCCGAACTCCCACAGATCGATCGTAAAGCCGATTTTTTTAATAAGGCTGGCAAAATGCAGCAGTGTTCCCAAAGTAATCCCGATGTTCATCGCAATCACTGCGCCGTGAATCCCGAATGATGGATGGGCGGTAAACAAAAACATGGCTGCTGTTTTGACGATCGCGCTAATGAGGGTGTTGCGAAATACCACCTGAGCAAAGTCAAGTCCTTGCAGGGCTGCGGCGAGGGGAGCCTGGAAAAACAGAAAGACGGAGAACGGAGCAAGCTCTTTTAACAGTATACCTACCTCGGCGTACTGCTCCCCGTATAGAAGAGCACATAGCGGCTCTGCAAAAATGGTAAGCAAGACTGTGCACGGTGCTCCTATTACGAGTGTAATCCGCATTGCTTGATAAATGCGTCGATGCACGAGAGGAGCATTGTTTTGATACGCGGCTTCTGCGACGGCAGGAACCAGTGAAACGGACAAGGAATAGGTAAGGAACGTCGGAAACAGCAGCAAAGGGACAGCCATCCCGGCAAATTGACCGTAGAGACCGGTAGCGGCAGCAGTCGTATAACCGGCGATAACAAGGGCGAGCGGCACCAGCATCGGCTCCAGAACGTAGGCGATGGAGCCGATGACACGGCTTAGCGTCACAGGGAGCGCGACGTGAATCAATTGGGCAATGCTCGCCTTGCTTCTGGACACTGCTAAAAATAACGGTTTTTCAAAAATTTGGGCGGCTGTTTTTTTACTGCCCTTTCGGTATTGCCACAGGATGTACAAAAGTCCTGCTGCTTCCCCAAAAATAATGCTGGCGACAGCTCCGGCTGTGGCATACTCGATCCCGGAAGAGAGAAAGGTGATGGTCATTATGACGACCAAAGCCATTCTGACTACTTGTTCCAATAGCTGAGACACAGCAGTGGGCACCATGTTCTGTTTTCCTTGGAAGTACCCGCGCAGCACCAAGGAAATACTCGCGATAGGTATGATCGGGATAGCTGCGAGCATGACGATATGGGCGCGCTCGTCAGCAAATAGTGCTCCAGCGATCCAGTGCGAAAAGACAAACAGTACGGTGCAGATGAACAAGCTGATCCCACTGGCTATGGATAAAGCGAGTACCAGGAACTTACGGGTAAGGCGAGGATTGTTTGCCGCTTCTGTTTCTGCCACTTGTTTGGCGATGGCTACTGGGAGGCCAAACGTTGTCACAGTAATCAGAAAGTACAAAAGGGGTACAACCATCTGGTAAAGCCCCATTCCTTCCGCACCGATGATGCGCGAAAGAACGATCCTGTGAGCAAAACCAAACACCTTCGTAATGCCACCAGCAATGATGAGGATGACCGTTCCGTAAAAGAATGACTGTCTCATGGAAGGCTCCTTTGCAACAATAAATTCACTCAGTAAAGAATATGGACGTGCCGCTGTCGGCATGACTACTTTGAGGGGGAAACAGAATGGATCAAGCGCAAAAGCAGGAATGGTATGGGCAAGTAGCTAGTCTTTGCCAGAGCAAAGCGGAGGAATTTGCGATACTTGGCTACGAAAATGTGACTGCCGAAGAGGTGTGGGAATGTGTCGCGAGCGGCTATAAAGAGATTCCTCCCATGCACCGCCTTGTAAACGACATCCTCTCCCTGAAGCCCAATAAGTACATGAACTATTTGATGATTCAGATGTACAAAAACTCATAAACAAAGATAAAGAGATTTCATAGTGAAACTTTCTTTTTGCCCATTCGTATACGATTGTTACGCAGCGTAGACAAGGAGTGGGTTACCATGGTACGTCTTTCCAGCAATAATTGACACGTTTTTTCATACTTCGCTATAATGGGCATATTGGTTTCTCGTCTAGGACGGGACCCTGTAAGGAAAGAGGGGTATTACTGCTATGATAAAATGGGGAAGATTCCTCCTGTTCCTGGTCGTTGTAGGACTTTTGGGCACACTCGTGTCAACTACGATCACACAGGTGGCAAAGAACATCACACTCGGTCTGGACCTGCAGGGCGGGTTTGAGATTCTTTACGAGGTAGAGCCTCTTGAGGCTGGGCACAATGTCGATATTGAGCTTTTGAAGTCAACTGCACACATGATTGAGAAGCGGATTAACATTGGTGGTGTGGTAGAGCCTGTAATCGCTACAGAGCTTCCAAACCGGATTCGTGTACAAATCGCCTCACAATCGGCCGATCAGGATAAGCTTCGTGAATTGATCGGTAAACCTGCTTTGCTTACGTTCCGTGACGAAGCTGGCAAAATTCTTTTACAGGGAAGCGACTTGGCTCCCGGAGGGGCAGCTGTTGGATATGATGATCTGAAACGTCCATTGGTTACCTTGAAAATTTCAGATCCGAAAAAATTGGAAGACGTTACACGCGCAAACCTAGGAAAGCATATGTCCATCTTTTTGGATGAAAATATGCAAACCAACCCTACCATTCAAAGCGTAATCACAGGTGGCAGCGCGCAAATTACGGGTAACTACACACAAGAATCTGCACAAGAGCTGGTTGACCTGTTGAATTCAGGGGCGATGCCTGCGAAGCTGATTGAGAAACAGGTAACATCTGTTGGAGCTTCACTTGGTGCATTGGCATTGCAAAAAACCATTTATGCCGGATATATCGGTGCTGCATTGATTTTCGTGTTCATGCTGGTTGTGTACCGTATGCCAGGTATGATTGCTAACATCACTTTGGCTGGATTTACTTATTTCTGTATGGTTGTACTGGACTGGATGGATGCGACACTTACATTGCCAGGGATTGCCGGGTTTATCTTGGCTGTCGGTATTGCGGTTGACGCTAACATCATTACGTACGAGCGCATTCAAGAAGAGCTGCGTTCCGGTAAAACGGTTCTGTCTGCATTCCGTTCCGGTGAACGTCGTTCCCTGATTACGATTATTGATGCCCACGTTACGACGCTGATTGCAACAGGCGTGCTGTTCTTCTTTGGGACAAGCTCTGTTCAAGGCTTTGCGGTCGTACTCGCTATGACGATTATTGTCAGTATCATTACCAACGTGTTCGGGTCTCGCTTCCTCCTGTGGCTGGTGGTCCGTGCCAACATGTTTAAAAAGCCGTTTTGGTTCGGAGTAAAGGAGAGTGAGATCGGTGAGCTTTAATCAAGAGAACACAGTCGTAAGATTTGACATCGTAAAGAATCGCCGGAAGTATTTTATCGGCTCTTCTGCGATCATTATTCTCGGCTTATTGTTTATGCTGTTCCAAGGTCTTCACTTGGGTGTAGACTTCAAAGCAGGGACACGTCTGGACATCTTTGTGGGAAAAGAATTTAACACCGCAGATGTTGAAGCGGTGATTAAAGAACAAATTCCTGATGTTGTGTTTACAAAACTAACACCATATGGCCAAAACCAAGCATATACTCGTTTTGACCAAACGATTCCATCAGATACAATGATGAAGCTGGAAACGGCACTGAAGCAAAAGTTTGGAGATCAGGTGACTAAGCAGGTATCATCTGTTGACCCGACGATTGCCCGTGAAATGGTGAAAAAAGCGGCAATTGCCGTTGCGATTGCCGCGGTTGGTATCGTAATTTACATTGCCATTCGTTTCCAGTGGCTTTTCGGTATTGCGTGTGTGGCGGGACTTCTGCATGACGTCTTTATCCCGATCGCTCTTTTCTCGGTATTAGGACTGGAAGTAGATATTACCTTTATTGCAGCGATCCTCACGATTTTGGGTTACTCCATTAACGATAAGATCGTAATTTTTGACCGGATTCGGGAAAACCTAAGAACAATGAAGTCCAAAACGATTCCAGAGCTTGAGCATCTGGTAAACGTTTCTCTCTGGCAAACCATGCGTCGCTCTATCTACACTGTAGCTACTGTATTTTTCACAGCACTGGCTCTGGCTGTACTCGGTAGTGAGAGCATTCGCAACTTCTCTATGGCGCTGTTGTTTGGTTTGGTGAGTGGTACGTATTCCTCCATCTTTATTGCCGCACAAATTTGGGTAAACTTAAAAGAGCGGAATATGTTGAAAAAGAAAAAAGAAAAAGAAGCGTAATTGGACAAAAGATAAAGACCGCGGGGGTAACTCTCCGCGGTTTTCTACTCTCATGAGGGTGATTCCATTCGGGAGGGACGACATATGGTGGATGAGCGTCTGGCCAAAGCACAGTTTGCTGCGTGGGTAGGGATTATCGGAAACATAGCGCTGGCAGGGGTAAAGCTACTGATTGGTGTGATAGCCAAATCTCAAGCGTTGATTGCGGATTCTATTCACTCGGCATCTGATGTGATTGGGTCCGTCGCTGTCTTGATCGGATTACGTGCTGCAGAGCGTCCGCCAGATCAAGATCATCCATATGGTCATGGCAAAGCGGAGTCTGTTTCTGCAATTATCGTGTCCGTTCTACTTGCTGTCGTTGGATTTGAGATGGGTGTCTCCTCAATCAAATCTCTTTTCGTTCCTTTGGAAGCACCAGGGTTTCTTGCAGTTTGGGCAGCAATCGGCTCCATGATCGTAAAAGAGTGGATGTATCGATACAAATACAAATTAGGTAAAGAGCTCAAGAGTCAATCATTGATGGCAAACGCACTGGAGCATCGCTCAGACGTCTTCTCATCCTTTGCCGCACTGGTAGGGATTGGCGGAGCGATAGCAGGTGGATGGTTCGGTATTCCGTGGATGCTTTATTTAGACCCGGCCGCTGGTATTTTTGTCACCTTGCTCGTCTTGAAAATGGCGTACAGCATTTTGATGGAATCAATCCACAGTACACTTGACCACGTTTTGCATGAAGCTGATACGAAAGAGCTGCGCCAAGCAATACTAGAAGTTTCTGGGGTTATGCGCATTGATTCTTTGCGTGCCCGTGAACATGGTCACTACCAGATCGTTGATGTGAAAATAGGTGTGGATCCGCAAATTACAGTAGAAGAAGGTCATAGGATTGGGAAGCAAGTAAAGCATGAGCTGATGGAAAAATTTCCTGAAGTACGTGATGTTTTTGTCCACATCAATCCCTGAATGTGGCTAAGAGAAAGGCAATTGATTAAAGCTGTATGTTTTACGCAGTTGTCAGTCTCCTGCTCCATCCTCTATAATGAATGAGGATTGGAGGAACGCTCATGCTGAAAGCGAAAACTCGCTGGAAACTGGCCACGTACGATGAACAATTGGCTGCAACAATTGCAGATGAATGTCAGCTGACTCCGCTCGTATCCAAGCTGCTGGTCATTCGAGGTATTGAGTCATCGCAAAAGGCCCGAGATTTTCTTCAGGCAGGACCAGATTTATTTCATGATCCGTTCTTGCTAGATGGAATGGAACAAAGCGTGCGCCGTATTCAAAAGGCCATCAAAGATCGGGAGCCGATTTGTATTTACGGTGATTATGACGCGGATGGCGTAAGTTCTACATCACTCATGGTACATGTATTGCGCCAACTGGGCGCCGTGTTTGACTATTACATCCCAAACCGTTTTACCGAAGGGTATGGGTTACATAAAGACGCCTTGGCGCAGCTCCAGCAAAGCGGTTACAAGCTGATCATTACAGTAGATACCGGGATTAGTGCAGTCGAGCAGGTGGAGTATGCCAAACAGCTGGGTCTTGACGTAATTGTAACCGACCACCACGAACCTCCGGCAATCATCCCGGAGGCATTTGCTGTGATTAATCCCAAAAAACCTGGCTGTTCCTATCCGTTTGACATGCTGGCGGGAGTAGGGGTTGCTTTTAAACTAGGTCATGCTTTGCTCGGGGAGCCTCCTCTGCATCTGGCTGATCTGGCGGCTTTGGGTACGATTGCTGACCTGGTTCCGCTAGTTGACGAGAATCGTATTCTCGCACGAGAGGGACTGAAGCGCTTGAATCACACGAGGAATCTTGGACTGCAAGCGTTGATTCGTGTCTGTGGGCTCTCGGACAGTGATCTGTCAGCAGGACATGTAGGATTTGCTCTCGGACCGCGATTAAACGCGAGTGGGCGATTAGAGACTGCAGAATCAGCTGTCAAGCTGTTGACAACCGAGGACATGGATGAGGCAGAAGCATGTGCTCAGGCTCTGGACGATTTGAATCGCGATCGTCAGGATCTGGTTGCAGCCATGACCGAAGAAGCAGTGCAAATGGTTAGGGAGCTGTATCCGCCAGATGAGCACAATGTGCTGGTAGTGGCAAAGGAAGGGTGGAATGTAGGGGTCGTCGGAATTGTCGCCTCACGACTCGTGGAGACGTTTTACCGACCTACCATTGTCCTCGGGATTGATCCGGAAAAAGGAACGGCGAAAGGCTCTGCTCGCAGCATTGCCGGCTTTGACATGTATGAAGCCCTGACGGAGTGCAAGGAGTGGCTGCCTCATTACGGCGGACATACGATGGCAGCAGGGATGACTCTGCCGGTTGAGAACCTTGATTTTTTGCGCAAAAAACTGAATGAGCTCGCTGGTCAGTGGCTTTCTGCAGACGATTTTATCCCCTTGACCAAGGTGGATGTATCGATGGATATTACCCAAATCAGTCTCGAATCAGTCGAACAGCTGGAGCAGCTTGCTCCGTATGGGATGGGCAATCCAACTCCTTTGGTAATGCTAGAGGATGTAGAGACTGCAGGGATGCGTACGATTGGACGTGACGACAATCACTTGAAGTGCTCCTTGAGCAAATCCGGTACGACCGTCGATGCAATTGGTTTTAACTGGGCGCATGTGACGAAAAAGGTGACGCCAAAAGCACGCTTCCAAGTCTTGGGCGAGCTTTCCGTAAACGAATGGAACGGAAACCGCAAGCCGCAGCTGACGATACGGGATTTGTCGGTGCCGCATCAACAGATCTTTGACCTGCGGGGGAGCCGTGACAAAGCGCAAAAATGGCAGCAGCTCTCGGTGGAACCAGGCTCTATCACGGTGCTGTTCCACAAAGATAGCTACGACTTGCTTGCATCGCAGGCTACCGAGGAGCAGACAAAGACTCTGTTTGTATTTGGGCATGAAAATAGAGAAAGCGTTTTTACTTCTATCCAAAATGTCATTCTGTACGACCTGCCAAAACGTCGTGCTGATTTTGCTGCCATCCTTTCCCAGATAAAAGAGGCAGAGCGGATATACTGCATGTTTGGCGATCCAGATTTGGGAATGGAGCGGCTTTCCTGTCCAGGACGTCAACATTTCAAGGAGCTGTATCAGTTTTTCGTGCAGGTGCCTACCGTCAAGCATATTCATCTAGATGCGTTGGCACGCAAGCTAAAGTGGAAAAGACCCATGCTGGACGGCATGCTTGGAATTTTTCTTGAGCTTGAGTTTTTGGCAGAGGAGCCTGAGCAGTACCGTTTGCTTACTTCGACAGAAAAGCGGCCACTGGAAAGCTCTGCCCTCTATGCTGGGTGGCAAGAGGAATCACAGCTGGCTACAGATTTATTACTTTCATCTTCAGAAGCCTTGCTTCAATCGTTTCATCAGTTGGTGGAGCCTGCCACCGTTTAGGAGGAATTATTCAATGGATTTCAAACAATATATTCGCGTCATTCCTGATTACCCACAGCCTGGTATCCGTTTCAAGGATATTACCACCTTGTTGAAAGACGGTCCAGCCTATCGTGCTGCTATTCAAGAGCTGGCTGTGTTTGCCCGCGAAGTGCAGGCTGATGTGATTGCAGGTCCAGAAGCACGTGGTTTTGTAGTAGGTGCACCACTTTCTTATGAGATGGGCATTGGATTTGTTCCGATCCGCAAGTCGGGCAAGCTGCCTTATGAGTCTATTAAGGCGGACTATGACTTGGAGTATGGAAAAGACGCACTGGCTGTGCACGTGGATGCAATTCAGCCAGGTCAACGTGTACTGATTGCAGATGATTTGCTGGCAACTGGTGGAACGATCGAAACCACAATCAACCTGATCGAACAGTTGGGCGGTAAAGTAGTAGGGGCCGCTTTTCTTATCGAGCTGACCTACCTGGATGGCCGTCAAAAAATTGGGGAAAGACCGATTAAATCCCTGATTCAATACTAATCGACGAGAAAAAAGCGGGTGATATGCCCGTTTTTTTCTTTTTTCTTAGGCTGTACATACTTTACAGAGGAAAGCACCTTTACAATATGAACGACTTAAAAGATAATAGATGAAATACCATAGCCAAGTTTTCTTATTCGGATTAGCTCCATCAGAGCCCATGTTCTACCTGATGGTTCAGCAAGCTTGACGTTTCGAAAAAATGCACTTGCTAGCCAAGACCAGCCTCGATAGGGGCTTCATATCGTAATGGAGAGTTTGTGTACGTTTTCACTTTCTGAAGCGACTACAAATCTTCCGCAAATACGCGGTAGCACCTCCGTGAGCAGGCCTCTATTGAGGCTTTTTTATACAGATAGGAATCTAATTATTTCTATTTCGTATAAGTGCAACCGCGGCTGTTTGCCAAAGGGCAAGGCGTAGCCAGGTTTTCTAATGAGAGGATAAGGGAAGGGAACTATGATTACCGGCATTGATGAGGTAGTAAAAAAAGCAAGCACTTATTTATCCCAATCGGATTTGGACTTAATTACACGTGCTTATCAGCTTGCACACAAAGCTCATGAGGGCCAAGTGAGAAAGTCTGGTGTGCCTTATATCATGCACCCGATTGCAGTAGCGGGTATCCTTGCCAATTTGCATATGGATGCGGTAACGATTGCAGCCGGTTTTTTGCATGATGTTGTAGAGGACACTGAGATTACGCTGGATCATCTCCGCGAGCAGTTTGGGCCTGACGTGGCTCTGCTGGTTGACGGAGTGACTAAGCTGGAAAAAATCAAGTATAAGTCAAAAGAAGAGCAGCTTGCCGAAAACCACCGCAAGATGCTGGTTGCCATGGCGCAGGATATTCGGGTCATCATGATCAAGCTTGCTGACCGTCTGCACAACATGCGGACACTGCGGCATATGTCCGAAGAAAAACAGCGTGAGATATCTGACGAGACACTCGAAATCTTTGCCCCTCTCGCTCATCGACTGGGGATTGCTTCGGTTAAATGGGAGCTGGAGGATACCTCGCTTCGTTACCTGAACCCACAGCAATACTATCGAATCGTCAATCTGATGCAAAAGAAGCGGGTTGAGCGTGAAGCCTATTTGAATGAAGCCTCTGATACGATCAAGGAAAAGCTGGGCGAGCTGAACATTGAAGCAGAAATTTCGGGTCGACCGAAACATATATACAGCATCTTTAAAAAGATGACCAAGCAAAACAAACAGTTCAACGAGATTTATGATCTGTTGGCGCTGCGGATTATCGTGAACGACATTCGCGATTGCTATGCCGTTTTGGGGATCGTGCACACGTTGTGGAAGCCGATGCCGGGCCGTTTTAAAGACTATATCGCCATGCCGAAGACAAATATGTACCAGTCCCTGCATACTACCGTAATCGGACCTAAGGGAGAGCCGTTGGAAGTGCAGATCCGCACGTGGGATATGCATCAGACAGCGGAGATCGGGATTGCTGCTCACTGGGCATATAAAGAAGGCCAAAGTGTCGTCCAAGGATCTTTTGCTGAAAAGCTGGGCAGCTTGCGCGAAATTATTGAGGGTGGTTCTGAGGAAGCTCCCAATGCCCAGGAATTCATGGAGAGCCTCAAGCAGGATTTGTTCTCGGACACCGTATTTGTGTTTACGCCAAAAGGAGACGTGGTCGAGCTGCCAAAAGGCTCTGTACCTCTCGACTTCTCCTATCGCATTCACTCCGCAGTCGGGAATAGAACAATTGGTGCGAAAGTAAATGGCAAGATTGTTCCGCTCGATTACGCGATGAAAACGGGCGATATTATCGAAATCCTGACCTCGAAGCATTCGTACGGACCAAGTCAGGACTGGCTGAAAATGGCCAAGTCAGCACATGCCCGCAACAAAATTAAACAATGGTTTAAAAAGGAAAAGCGGGAAGAAAACGTTGCAAAAGGTCAGCAAATGGTGGAAACGGAGGTCAAGGCACGCAGCTTTGATGTGAAGGATGCCATGACCGATGCCAACCTCAAAGAAGCCGCAGCTCGCTTTAACTTCCAAGGGGCAGAAGACATGTTTGCCGCTGTCGGATACGGCGGGATTACGGCATCACAGATTGCCACACGTTTGGTTGACAAGCTGCGTCGCGAACGCGAAGAGCAGAATCCGACGATTCCAGAGGTCAAACCGAATCCAGCGCATCAGGCAAAAAGTGAATCAGGGGTCAAGGTCCGCGGCGTAGACAATCTCTTAGTACGTATTTCCCGTTGCTGTACGCCTGTCCCAGGTGACCAGATCATCGGCTTTATTACACGAGGCCGTGGGGTTTCGGTGCATCGTCTTGACTGTCCGAATGTGCTGGCGGATGAATGCTCGGAGCGTTTGATCGATGTTGAGTGGGACACGGACTTCAAGCACAATTTCAACGTGGAAATCGAGATTACGGGCAACGATCGGAGCGGGCTTTTAAACGATGTCCTGCAGGTAGTCGCAGAGACCAAAACAAATATTGCTGCCGTCAGCGGCAAAGCGGATAAAAATCGGGTTGCGACCATTCACATGACGATTTCGATCAGCAACGTGGATCATTTGCTAAAAGTAGTGGAGCGTATCAAGCGCATCAAAGATATTTATTCGGTTCGCCGGATATTGAGCACCTGATCCCAATGTGGATTGGGTGTTCTTGTTTTCAGTCGTTTCAATCGTAAGGCATGATAGGAGGATAATCATTCATGAGAGTAGTTGTACAGCGATCCAAAGAGGCAAGCGTAACAGTAGCAGGCGAGGTAGTTGGACAAATTCCCCATGGCTTGATGCTATTGGTAGGAATAACACATGAGGACAGCGAAAAGGACATTGAGTTCGTCGCGGACAAGATCGCCAATCTGCGTATTTTTGAAGATGAAGAGGGAAAAATGAATCATTCTGTTCTGGAAATGGGTGGTCAAATTTTGTCTGTATCTCAATTCACGCTCTACGGTGATTGCCGGAAAGGGAGACGCCCTAACTTCATGGCGGCAGCACGTCCGGAACAAGCTGAGCCACTGTACGAGCTGTTCAACAAGAAGCTGCGTGAAAAAGGGCTGCATGTGGAAACAGGGCGTTTCGGAGCAATGATGGATGTTGCCCTGATAAATGATGGACCTGTTACATTGATTGTAGAGTCGTAATGAATCAAGTCGATTAGGGGGGATGGTCGTGCGTGCATTGGTGGTCGGCGCTAGCGGGATGTTGACAGAAGTGGCACGTTGGCTAGCGGTGCAAGGCTATCAGGTAACCGTGGTCGGGAGAGATCAAGCTAGACTTGAGCGAGTGCGAGATGGTTCTGGCTATCCGCATTTATTTACGTTGCTTCCTCTCGATTACGGACAGACTGATCAACTGTGTGAAGCGATGGAACAGCTGATGGCCGAGCAAGAGCATATAGAGCTAGTAGTAGCCTGGATACATAGTACAGCTCCAGAGGCCATATCAACCATCCAACAAGTACTCTGCCGTCAGAAAAAGAAGTGGAGCCTCTATCACGTATGCGGAAGCCGAGCGTGGATACACCCTCCGCTTGTACAAGAAGTCGCGGGCTGTAGCTATCATCGCATTATTCTCGGATTCGTTTGCGAGGAAAAAGGCTCACGCTGGCTGACCAACGAGGAGATTGCACAGGGAGTCATCTCCGCCATCCAGTCAAAAGAGCCGCAAAACATAGTGGGTAGTGTGGAGCCTTGGGATAAGCGCCCCTCATAATTGATTGTGAGTCCGTTCGCCGCATACAAAAATAACCCCCAGTAGCAAGCACACACTAAAGTGATCGTAGTGATGTTTCTACTGGGGTTTTGTATTTCATTTCATAAGCAGCATTAGCCGCCCTGTGGGTTTAACGAATTGAAGTACTGAATAATCCCTTTGTATAAGCCCTCGGCAGCTAAATCCTGCTGTTTCTCCGAGCGAACCCGTATCTCATCATTGTAGTTGGAGAGGAATCCAATCTCCGCCAAAATCGATGGGACGGAGTTTTCCCGAAGGACAAAATAGTCGCCAAAGCGGGATTGCAAATCTTTGTAGCTCGTTGCTTTGACAAGCTCATTTTGAACCAGGGAAGCGAGCTTGCTGGAGTTGCCCTGATTGTAGAAAAAGACGATGGAGCCGTTTGTCGCTGTATTTGGATGCGTATTGTGGTGAACGCTGACAAATATATCTGCCTTGTTGTTAACTGCCACATCTACGCGCTGCTGAAGCGTCAGCTTGCGGTCGTCAGCGCGAGTCATAATGACATTTGCTCCCGAAGACTGCAGCTTGTTTCTGAGCAAGAGAGCGACCTGCAGGTTCACTGTTTTTTCCAAAGTAGAGAAGCTGGAGCCGGTTGCACCATTGTCGTTACCACCGTGGCCTGCATCGACAACGATGATTTTTCCAACAAGCTCATTGCCGCGGATAACCGCAGGTACACCACTTGCTGAAACGAGCCAACCAGCGATGTATCCGGATGAGCCGTCTGTGAACTTGACTTGGAACCATTCTCCTTCTTTGCCCTCAATGCTATATTTTTCGCCCGGTTGCACTCGCTTGAGAATTTCATGCTCGGTACTGGGGCCAGATCGTACATTCGTATCTGGATTGACGATTGTGACATACGGACCGCTTGGTGTCGGCATAGTCGGCTGCGATACGCTGATCAGCCAGCCTGCGACCCAGCCTGTTTGTCCTGCTGGTGTCTGGACGCGGTACCAGTCGCCCTGCTTCTCCAAAACAGTCAGACTGCTGCCGACTGCGAGCGTGGCCAAAATCGAGCTTGACGTATTGGCTTCGCTTCGCAAATTCAGTCCGTCTGTTTGCACGGTAGCTGTTTGCTTGGCCGGTGTAGTTGTTGAAGGCTGTCCCGGTTGTGCTCCCGAATTAACATCTGTCGGTGGTGTGCCAGGATCCAGCTCTGCGTTTGGATTCGGTGCTTGCTCGGTTGTGAACCATGCGTTTACACCATCGTATGGGAACTGAATCCAACCGTTTTGCTTCGTGATGACTTTTACTGTTTCCCCGGCATGGAGCTGTCCGATAGCGGGAGTAGTGGCATCTGGTGTTGCGTAAACATAGGGTGCGTATTGCAACGTCAGACTGGCACCTTGCACCGCGGGTGGCTTGGTTGCCTGAGTTCCGCCAGTGGATGGGGCAGTGGTTGTTGTACCGCCGCCAGATGGAGTATTCGGAGGCTTGGATGCTTGTCCAGATGAGCTTTCCTTAACTAACCAGGACGCTACCCAGCCTTTGCTTTGGGCAGTGAGCTGGATTTGAATCCATTCTCCGTTCTTCTGTACGATGTTGTAGCGAGTGCCAGGGTTGATGGTTCCTACAACCGCATTCGTTTGTCCGGGACCAGAGCGTACATTGAGATTGGTGGTCGTGCTTTCCACTTGTGCGGTAGCGGTAGGAGTAGAAGCTTGCTGCTGAGTCGTTACTAGCCAGTTTGCGACCCAACCTGTTTGACCATTTGGCAGCTTCACTTGAACCCAATCATTTTTGGTGGAGACCACAGACAATACAGTCTTGTTCGGCAGAGTGGTGACGACAGTGTCCTGAAGGCTTGGACCTGAACGGACATTGAGCTTGTCCACGGTAACCTGAACAGAACCAGCGGCCCAAGCTGTAGAGACGGGGATGGAGATGGCACATAGAAAAGTCAGGAGGGTCTTCAGGATCTTTTGACGAACAAACACGATAGACATCCTTTCACTTTAATTTCCTCGTGCGAACCAAAATATGTCTTAATGCGTGTTCAAAAAGTTGGCTTTTCAGCACCTTTTTTGAACAACTTCTCTTACATGTTTTTGGCAAAGTAATCACTTCTCCCTATATCCTGCTTTTTCCTGCATCATCCGACAAAGTTCCTCACTATTTTCCAGATTGCTTTTCCCAGTTGAAGGCAATAATAGAAGCAGTAGATAGAGCATTCAGGAGGAATTTTGCATGAGGCAGTCTAACAAAGAAACTTTTGCACAGGAAGTGAATCGAAAATTTTTCTCTGTCGATTTTCATGATTTTTTGGAAAAAGACGCTTCTTTAAACGATGTGGAGCTGTCAAAGGAATTTACACCAAGTGTCCGAGATGTTCAGCATTTGCGCAAAAAAAGGAAGTGATGGGAGAGCTTGCTTGTTGTCGTGCCACTTGGATAGTTGACCATGACTGTCGCCGTCAGCTAAGATGAGGAGTGGCATTTTGAAAAAGCAGGTGAACTCCATGATCCAAATTACATGCGTAGGACACGCGTTTGAGCGAGAGCTATCGCTGATTCTCGCCTTGTTTTACGAAGATCCGCAGCTTGTCTTTGTTCCAGAATGGACGAGTGAAGCTGACTTGAAAATAAAGCTCGCTTTGACGGTACAGGATGATGGCGTTTTGGCTACAGGAGAGCTGTTCGATGGTTCAAAACGTTTGTCTCATCAAGTAAATCGGTCGTATGTAGCTCGTGATGAAAAAGCGATGCGCAAAACAGCCAAGCAGGCGCTTTGCTATGCGCTCTTGTTGATGCTGGAGGAATATACAGGCATTGAGCAAGGTTGGGGCATTTTGACCGGAATACGCCCAACCAAGCTGCTTCATCAACTAAACGCTGCGGGTGTCCACAGAGAGGATGCCCATCGCCGCCTTCAGCAGGATGTGATTTTGCGTCCTTACAAGCTCAAGCTGCTGCAAGAGATCGTCGACAAGCAGCTTGCGGTTGTACCGGATTTGTATCAGATTGACCGTGAGCTGTCTGTCTATATTGGCATTCCTTTTTGTCCGACGAAGTGTGCGTACTGTACGTTTCCTGCGTACGCCATTCGAAGTCATACTGCGTCCGTAAATCCGTTTTTGGAAGGACTGCATTATGAGATCGAGCATATGGGCAAGTGGCTGCGGGAAAATAACCAGCGAATAACTTCCATTTATTTTGGTGGTGGGACACCAACGAGCATCACGGCCGATGATATGAACCGATTGTTCGAAACGATGCATGAAGCATTCCCTAACATGGCTGATGTGCGCGAATTGACCGTAGAAGCAGGTCGACCCGACACCATCACCAGGGAAAAGCTGGACGTGATGAAGCGCTGGGAGGTAGATCGCATTAGCATCAACCCTCAATCGTTTACGCAGGAAACCTTGCAAGCGATCGGTCGCCACCATACTGTCGAGGAGACAATCGAGAAGTATCATTTGGCCATGGAGATGGGTCTTTCCAATATCAATATGGATTTAATCATCGGTCTTCCGAATGAAGGTGTGGCAGAGCTTGCGCATAGCCTGCAAGAGGTGGAAAAGCTGATGCCAGCATCACTTACCGTTCATACGCTTTCGTTCAAGCGGGCTTCGGAAATGACGCAGAACAAAGAACGTTACAAGGTAGCCAGCCGCGAGGAGATCAGCAAGATGATGGACATGGCTTCGGCTTGGACTGCTGCTCACGGCTATGATCCGTACTACCTGTATCGCCAAAAAAACATCTTGGGTAACCTGGAGAATGTAGGTTATGCGAAGCCCGGGCAGGAAAGCATCTACAACATCATGATCATGGAAGAGGTTCAAACGATTTTGGGGCTGGGCTGTGGAGCAGTCTCCAAGCTGATGGCACCGGGAAGCGGCAAGCTGTCGCGTTTTCCGAATCCGAAGGACCCGAAGACATATAACGACACGTATAAGGTGCTCGTGGAAAATAAGCAGCGTGATCTGGATGAGATCTATTTCGGAAAACAGACGGTTTCACAGGATCAGTAAATCCAGTATAAAAAAAGTTTTATGGAGCGCCTGTTGACGCGTGCCTGCTGGTTTGCTATGATTCACAATAAGCTTTTTGAATAAGTATTGATCTGATGACGGGAACAAGTATCCAGGAACCGGATAACCAGAGAGAGAGCGCCGTGGCTGAGAGTGCTTTCGTATAACGGCTTGGTGAATGACATCCCCGAAGACCGCAGTGAACGGCAGAAGAGCATCTTCGCTGAGTAACTGGCAGGCGTGCGCCGGCGTTAACGGCTAATAAGTGGGATAGCCTTTCAGGAAACAACAGGCTATTCAAACAGGGTGGCACCACGGGAGTATATAACCAGTCTCTCGTCCCTGACATGCGGCGATTAGCTAAATGTCAGGAGACGGGGGACTTTTTTATTTGCTTGGATAAATGAGTCCTCTGATCCTGGAGGTTTGGCGTAGCCCAAGTTTTTCAAAAGACATGGAGGTTCGATGGGAATGACAAGAATTCAGATCCCCCGCGGTACACAGGATATTATGCCTGGAACGGTAGAGCTTTGGCACTACGTTGAGGCCAAAGCACGAGATCTTTGCCGCCGCTCCAACTATGCGGAGATTCGTACTCCGCTATTTGAGAGCACAGAGTTGTTCCAGCGCGGGGTAGGCGAAACGACGGATATCGTGGAAAAGGAGATGTACAGCGTAGCCAATCCACGGAGTACGGACGCTCTCACACTTCGCCCGGAAGGTACGGCTGGGGTAGTTCGTTCCTACGTCGAAAACAAATTGTACGGTGTGCCGAACCAACCGACAAAGCTGTACTATTTGGGTCCAATGTTTCGTCACGAACGTCCACAAGCGGGACGGTATCGTCAATTTGTTCAGTTTGGGGCAGAAGCAATTGGTTCAAGCGATCCAGCGATTGATGCGGAAGTCATTGGTCTGGCTATTCGTCTGTATCAGGAGCTGGGACTGACTGGACTAAGCGTGGAGCTGAACAGTGTAGGAACACTGGAAGACCGGGCTCGTCATCGCGAGCATTTGCTGGCTCACTTGAACGGGGTTCGCTCAGAGCTTTGCGAGGATTGCCAATCGCGTATTGACCGAAATCCGCTTCGCGTCCTCGATTGCAAAAATGAAAAATGCAAGTCGCTAACCAAAGATGCTCCGTCTATTCTCGATTATTTAAGCGAAGAGTCTGCGGCGCATTTTGAAGCGGTAAAAGGCTATTTGACAGCACTGGATATTCCATACCACGTCAATCCGCGTCTGGTGCGTGGTCTCGATTACTACACACTGACAGCGTTTGAGATCAAAATGGCAGAAATCGGTGCGGTGGAAACGCTGTGTGGCGGCGGTCGCTACAACGGACTGGTTGCAGAGCTGGGCGGAGACGATATGCCTGGCATCGGCTTTGCGCTCAGTATCGAGCGTTTGCTGCTCGCATTGGAAAAGCAAGGTGTACAGCTTCCGATTGCAGGAGGCATCGACTGCTTCGTAGTAGTGCAATCACCAGAGGCAAAAACCGCAGCATTCGTGCTGGTGGATCAGCTCCGCCAAGCAGGAATCGCAGCTGAGCTCGACTATCTGGATCGCAAAATGAAAGCACAGCTGAAGCAAGCCGATCGACTGTCTGCCCGTTTTACGGCAATCATTGGCGAAACAGAGCTGGCAAACGGCACTGTACTCTTAAAAGAAATGGGTACAGGTGAGCAGCAAGAGATCAAGCAAGATGAGCTTGTTGCCGCGCTGAATGAAAAAAGAAACCATACGAACTAAAACAATCGAGTGGGGGATATCAAAATGTCTTGGCAATATCGTACCGTAGAATGCGGAAAAGTAACAAAAGAACACGTAGGACAGGAAATTGTACTGAATGGTTGGGTACAAAAGCGTCGTGACCTCGGAGGTGTTATTTTCATTGACTTCCGCGACCGTACTGGTATCGTGCAAATCGTATTCAACCCGGAGCATGACAAAGCAGCATGGGAAAAGGCAGATAAAGTTCGCAGTGAATACGTTCTGGTTGTAAAAGGTAAAGTAGTAAACCGCGCACCAGAAGCGATTAATCCGAAGCTGGTAACAGGTGAAATCGAGGTTCACATCGATGACATCCAAATCTTGAACGAAGCGAAAACCCCTCCTTTCCAAATCGAAGACGATATCGATGTAGATGAGCAGGTTCGCTTGAAATACCGCTATCTCGACCTTCGCCGTCCGGAAATGCAGCGCAATCTGTTGCTCCGCAGCAAGGCATCTAAAGCATTCCGCGATTTCCTGGACGAAAACGACTTTGTGGAAGTAGAAACACCAATGCTGACAAAGAGCACACCTGAGGGTGCTCGTGACTATCTGGTTCCATCCCGCGTGCATCCAGGCGAATTCTACGCACTGCCGCAATCGCCACAGCAATTCAAGCAGCTTCTGATGGTATCCGGTTTAGAGCGTTATTATCAGATCGTACGCTGCTTCCGTGACGAAGACTTGCGCGCTGACCGTCAGCCTGAATTTACACAGGTGGACATCGAGACCTCTTTCCTGTCGATGGAAGAAATCTTGCCAATGATGGAAAAGATGGTCGCTCACGTATTCAAGCAAACACTCGGTGTGGATGTTCCAACTCCATTCCCGCGCCTGACTTACGCAGATGCGATGGGACGCTACGGCTCTGACAAACCAGATGTGCGCTTTGGCATGGAGCTGACAGATGTTGCAGACATCGTGGCAACTAGCGATTTCAAAGTTTTTGCAAGTGTGGTAGCAGGCGGCGGCCAAGTAAAAGCGATCAACGCAAAAGGCTGCGGTCATTACTCCCGTAAAGAGGCAGACGATCTGCAAAAATTCGCAGCTCGTTATGGTGCCAAAGGTCTCGCTTACATCGGCTTCAACGATGGCGAGGTAAAAGGACCAATCGCCAAGTTCTTTAAAGAAGAAGAAATCAACCAATTGAAACAACGCCTGGCTGTAGAAGACGGCGACCTGCTCCTGTTCGTAGCTGACAAACCAAAAGTAGTAGCTGACGCTTTGGGCGCGCTTCGCTCCAAGCTGGGTGCTGAGCTGGGTCTGATCGACCAAAGCAAATTCGCGTTCCTCTGGGTTGTGGACTTCCCGCTCTTGGAGTGGGATGAAGACGCAAAACGTTATGTAGCTTTGCACCATCCGTTCACTCGTCCAAAAGACGAAGACCTGCACCTGTTTGACACTGATCCAGGTCAAATCCGCGCTCAAGCGTATGATATGGTCCTGAACGGCTATGAGCTGGGTGGCGGCTCCATGCGGATTTACAAGCGCGACGTCCAAGAAAAAATGTTCGCGGCACTTGGCTTTACTCCAGAGGAAGCACGTGCACAATTTGGTCACCTGCTGGATGCATTCGAATACGGAACTCCTCCACATGGTGGTATCGCGCTCGGTCTGGACCGCTTGATCATGCTTTTGGCTGGACGCACGAACCTGCGCGAAGTCATTGCATTCCCGAAAACAGCAAGCGCTAGCGACCTGATGGTCAATGCACCAGATGTAGTTGCTCCAAAGCAATTGGAGGAGCTCTCCATCGCCACTACAGTAACAGAAGAAGAAAAGGTAGAAGCGTAATAGAACTTGCAGAGCTGCATTGCTCTTTGATACATTGGTAATACTTAAAGTCAAAGCCCTGCGATGTTCGTGACATCCGATAGTTTTGAGCCACAAAGTTTTTTTAGGGAGTTTTTCGTCCGTTATTGTAAAGGCATGCCTCCAGTGAGTGGACGTCTGTAACAGTTCGGCAAGACACCCACCTGCGATGAGCAGGTTCAAAACTAAGGAGCAACACGGCATAATGGGGCTCCTTTTTTCTCTTGAATCCTACTTTTCCGATTGACAATAATCTCGTGTATGAATGAAAGGTGAATTTTGCGATGCTTCATCAATTTTCCCGTTGTGAATTGGCCTTCGGTCCCGAAGGTTTGGAAAAAATGAAAAATAGCCGCGTTGCAGTTCTGGGAGTGGGCGGAGTCGGCTCCTTCACAGTAGAAGCTCTGGCACGGACTGGCGTGGGCAAGCTGGTTTTGGTAGACAAGGATGCCGTAGATATTACGAACATCAACCGTCAAATCCACGCGACCCTGAATACAGTTGGACAAAAAAAGGCAGAGCTGATGAAAGAACGCATTGCGTCGATTAATCCCGAGTGCGAGGTTGTCACACTAAACATGTTTTACAATGCGGAAACGGCTGATCAGTTTTTTGCACATGAGCTGGATTACATCGTAGATGCGATGGACACGATGTCTGCCAAGCTGCATTTGATCCAGGAAGCAAAACGACTGGGCATTCCTATTGTCTCAAGCATGGGTGCCGCGAACAAAATGGACCCGACGCGCTTCGAGGTGGCGGATATTTCACAGACGAGCTATGATCCGATTGCCAAGGTCATTCGTCGCGAGCTGCGTAAAAACGGTATTTATAAAGGCGTCAAGGTTGTTTACTCAAGAGAAATCCCGGTTACGGTGCGCTCAGATGTTCGTGAGCAAATCGTTTCCAACCCGGATTCACCGATTAGTAAAGTGAGGCAGCCTCCAGCGAGTAATGCTTTCGTTCCATCTGTTGCTGGATTGATACTAGCCAGCGTCGTGGTACGAGATTTGTTGGATTGGCAGCCGGCAAAAGGATAGTGAACCATGAATGATCTTTTTACGTTTGCCTACGACCAAGAGGGAGGCGGCAAACAGAAACCATTAGCTGCTCGGATGCGACCGAAGTCCATTCAGGAGGTCATAGGCCAGTCTCACATCTTGGCGCCTGGAATGCTGTTGCGCCGTGCGATTGAAGCCGATCAGGTGTCCTCTGTCATTTTTTACGGGCCTCCGGGAACCGGAAAAACGACGCTTGCAAAAGTGATTGCTCGCTCAACTCGAACGCATTTTTCAGAGTTAAATGCGGTAACGGCAGGCGTAGCGGACATTCGCAAGGTAGTGGACGCGGCCAAGGAAAGACTGGTCATGGACCAACAAAGAACAACCCTGTTTGTGGACGAGATTCATCGGTTTAACAAGTCCCAGCAGGATGCACTTCTTCCGTATGTGGAGGAAGGAACGATTACACTCATAGGCGCGACGACGGAAAATCCGTTTTTTGAGGTGAATCCTGCACTTTTATCTAGATCGCAAATTTTTTCCCTTCAGTCCCTCAACCATGAGGAATTGAAGCAGGTGCTGGATCGAGCCCTCGAGGATGAAGAAAACGGATTAGCTGAGCTGTCCGTTACGGTTGAACCAGAAGCGGCGGAGCATCTGATCCAATACGCGGAAGGTGACGCGCGCAGATTGCTCAATGCGTTGGAGCTGGCTGTGACTACGACAAGACAAGGCTCTGATGGTCACATCACAGTAACTCTGGATGTAGCAGTGGAGTCCATTCAGCGCAGAGCCGTCCGGTATGACAAAAGCGGGGATAACCATTACGATACGATTTCTGCTTTTATCAAATCGATTCGGGGATCTGATCCGGATGCCGCACTCTATTGGCTGGCAAGAATGATTGATGCGGGCGAGGATGCACGGTTCATTTCACGCAGACTGGTCATCTCAGCTTCCGAGGACATTGGAAATGCCGATCCGCAAGCCATCTCCGTGGCGATTTCGTGTTTTCAGGCAGTTGAGCTGGTAGGGATGCCAGAGGGACGAATTCCTTTGGCACAGGCAACCACGTATTTAGCTACCGCACCTAAAAGTAATGCAGCGTACAACGGCATCAATTCCGCCCTGGATCGCATTCGGACAGATGGTCACAAGCAGGTGCCGATCCATTTGCGCGACTCGGCTTACAAAGGGGCAGCAAAGCTGGGACACGGTCAGGGGTATCTGTATCCGCACAATTATCCGTATGGCTACGTGCCGCAACAGTATTTGCCTGACGGTGTAAACTATTCGTTCTACCAGCCAAAGGATCACGGCTATGAACGGCATATTCGCCGCTTTCAGGAAGAGCGCCAGAAGATGGATGGGCGTGGTTTGCCGTAGAAAAACTCCCCCGAATAATGGGGGAGTAAACAATTTAAGTACGCACATCTCCGCCTGGTTTGTTCGGCAAGTCGCCATTTTCGTTTGGCTGCTTGCTTTGCTCACTGGCTCCGTAGCGGGCTTTGTGGGCAATCGTGCCAGCCGGCTGGTCGTACAAGGTTTCGGACGGGTGATTACGTCCCCGTTCACGGCGTTTGTTCGTTGCCATTATGCTTTCACCCCCCTAAGATGCTAGTGTGTCCTTGCAGCGCCAAGTCATGTAGGCCTCGAAGGGAAGTGGGTAGAACGAAATAAAGAGGAGAGTTGTTAAACGTGAAGATTTCGACGAAAGGACGTTATGGGCTAACGATCATGATGGAGTTGGCCAATCGTTGCGGAGAAGGACCGACTTCATTGCGAAGCATCGCCCAGCGGCATGAATTATCCGAGCATTATCTGGAGCAGCTGATTGCACCACTGCGTAATGCAGGCTTGGTAAAAAGCATTCGCGGTGCATATGGCGGCTATGTTTTGGCAAAGCAGCCAGAAGAAATTTCCGCAGGAGATGTGATTCGCGTCTTGGAAGGACCGATTAGTCCAGTCGAATTTGCCGAGGAAGAAGATCCAGCGAAACGCCATCTATGGCTGCGTATTCGCGATAGCATTTCGGCAGTTTTGGACTCTACATCGTTGCAGGATTTAATCAACTTTGATGATGATGGACATGCCAATAACTACATGTTTTATATTTAGACTCCAGCAAGTACCTACAATGCTAGTAGAAGGTGAGACGAGTGTCTGACATGATGTATTTTGACCACGCTGCTACGACGCCTGTCCACCCCCGTGTCATCGAGGCCATGACGCCTTATTTGACACAAGTGTTCGGGAACCCATCCAGTGTACATGGTGCAGGCCGACAAGCACGCCAGGCACTTGAGCGAGCGAGAGATCAGATTGCTGCCTTTATGGACGCTGATCCGCAATCGCTTATTTTCACAAGTGGTGGGACAGAGGCAGACAATATGGCGATTATTGGCGGAGCGATGGCACAAAAAGAGCGTGGCCAACATATCATTACTTCGCAGATCGAGCACCATGCTGTCTTGCATGCGTGTGAATATTTGGAGCAAGTCGGTTTTGAAGTGACATATTTGCCTGTCGATGAGACGGGGATGGTTCGTCTGGCTGACCTGAAGCAAGCTGTACGGGAAGATACCGTCTTGGTGTCGATTATGTATGGCAACAACGAAGTAGGTACCATTCAACCGATTGAAGAAATCGGTACATTTTTGCAAGAGCGCGGCATTATTTTTCATACGGATGCTGTTCAGGCTTTTGGTGTGCTTCCTGTTCATGCAAGAGCGCTGCCTGTGGACATGCTTTCCGTTTCAGCCCATAAAATTAATGGGCCAAAAGGAGTAGGTGCCCTTTATTTGGCGAAAAAGGTACCAATATCACCAATTGTGCATGGCGGCTCCCAAGAACGAAAACGCCGTGCTGGCACTGAGAATTTGGCTGGGATTGTCGGGTTTGCCGAAGCAACCAAAGTTGTTGCCGAGGAAGTGGACGAGCGTAATTCCAAGTACAACGAGATGCGAGAAGCGATGCTTGCTGTTTGGCAGGAGGAAGGTATTCGCTATCATGTGAACGGGCATCCTGAGCAGATAATGCCCCACATTTTGAACGTCAGCTTTCCTGGTATTCATACTGAGACGATGCTGATGAACCTAGATTTGGTTCAGGTTGCTGCAGCCAGTGGATCGGCGTGCACGTCAGGATCACTGGAGCTATCTCACGTTCTGCAAGCGATGCACTTGGAGGACGAGATCGCTCACTCGGCTATTCGCTTCAGCTTTGGAATTACCAATACGGTGGAAGAAGCCAAAAAGGCTGCGCAATCAGTAGCCAAAATCGTACAGCGACTGGTTCGTGATCGCTAGTTTCATCCAAAATAGAAAATAAACCGCTTGGTTTGTCGCCTTGACGAGCTAAGCGGTTTTTGCATAAAAAGCCTTCTATTATAACGCGGTCGCTGATCGAAGAGTTGCCAAGGTGTGCTCGATAGAGGCTTATTTCCTGAAAGGAAGTAGGTAGATGTCCAAGACCGATTTCGTCATGGATACATACCATATTCGTATGACATCCGCTAAGGTGAGAGCATGTATAGACAAAGTCCCTGATCAATCTATATATCAATGGCATGATTCAGCCCCCGATTTTATATGAGGTTACCGTTACGGGCTAAATGAACATCTGAAAATTTAGTGAAGAAACAGTCAGATTGCTAGTGTTATAGCAATCTGCTTTTATTTAGGAGTTGTTTTTCTTACACTTTTATGGTTAATTTTGGTGATAGGGTGAAATAGTTCCTCAGAACTAAATATAGAGAGCCGTTTGGTACGGTCCAGCATAAAGGGGAAGAGATACATGTTTTCCAGACGCTTTTCAATTCGGTACAAGCTTGTCTTAACGATTTTAATTCTCACGATGCTACCGCTTATGATTGTGGGGTTCATCCAGTTCGAAAATGCTCGAAGCGCAGTGTACGAGCTGACAGTATCTGATTTGCAATACATAACGGATATGAAAGCAAGAGAGTTATTTGCGTATACACAGGATGAGGCCCAAGCCGAACAAAATAAACAAAAAATTGATGAAATAATCCGGGAGGTAGCTGAGCGCTATTACCAACCGAATGGGATGACCGGCTATGCATATATTTTGGACAAGGACGGGATAGCGATTTTTCATCCTGATCCAACTGTTCATAATACATCGCTTGCGCATGAAGGTTTCACACAGGAGATGCTGGCAAAGAAAAACGGCTGGATCGAATATGTGTTTCAGGATGCCACAAAGGTTGCTGCCTACAAGCAGCTGCAAAATGGCTGGACACTCGTGATTGGCAGCTATCAGGACGACCTGTTGACATCCATTGAAAGCAGCAGACCACTGATGTTTCTCCTCAACCTGATCAGTGCGATTGTAGCTCTTACGTGCGGGATTTTCATCGTAAACAAGCTGGTACGGCCGCTAAAAGAGATCGTAACCGTCATGAAATCGGCAGAGTCGGGCAATTTGACTCCGAGAGTAGAGGTTCGATCGAGAGACGAGCTTGGCGAGCTGTCTGCCATGTACAACGAAATGATGGATGTCTTTAGTAAAATGCTAAGCGAGGTACAGCACGTCTCTGAACAAGTGGCTGCATCGTCAGAGGAACTGACTGCTAGTGCCGCAGAAAGTGCTCGCGCTTCTGAGCAGATTTCTATCGCCTCCACTGAAATTGCCAGCGGATCCGAGCAACAGAAACAGACAGTCTTAGAAACAACGAGTTTCCTGCAGCGAATAGGCAAAGACATCCAGCAGGTTGCATCCTCCACTGACCGAGTAAATGCAGATGCTACGCAAGCATTCGGACTGGCTCAGGATGGAGGGGGCAAGCTGAAGGAGCTGGTGGAGGAAATGGATCAGATCGCAAAAGATGCCCATCAGACCGAATTGGTCGTACGCGATTTAGGCGCGCAGTCTGAGCAGATCATGGGGATCATTTCGATTATTCGGCAAATTTCCGATCAGACCAATCTACTCGCCCTAAATGCAGCGATTGAGGCTGCGCGGGCAGGTGAACAAGGGCGAGGCTTCGCTGTCGTCGCTCAGGAGGTGCGCAAGCTGGCAGAGCAATCAGGGCAAGCAGCAGAGGAGATTGCCAATTTGATTCACTCCATCCATCGAGACATTCAGGATGCCGTAGAGGCGATTGGTTCGACCACAGGCTCCGTCCACGAGGGAAGGGACGGTGTTGCGATGGCAGGCGCGAGCTTTCAACAAATTTTGGTTGCTGTCCAGGATGTCAGCCAACAGGTGCATCGAATGAACGAAGCGGCACAGACCATTCATCAGGATACTCAGCGGTTGGTCGTTAATGCAGACTTGATATCGGAGCTGGCAGAAACCGCAGCAAATGACACGCAGGAGGTAGCAGCTGCCTCGGAGGAACAATCAGCAACAACGGAGGAAATGACAGCAGCAGCTGAAACCTTGGCCCAAATGGCAGAACGGTTGTCAGAACAAGTAAAACGATTTACAATTTAAGACGTGTGCGCAATCGTGAAATCCACTTTGACGTAAAAGTGGATTTTTCTTTTCCATGCAAGGTTCTAGTTAGGAGGCGGTAGGATGGAGGAGCAGCAACAGACGATCTCCCTGTTTGCCGAGACGTATATACGCGGCTTTATCGCACAAGAAATTTTTTACAATGAAGAAACGTGGTACGGAGTTATCCGTCTTAAAATAGAAGAGACTACCGAATCCATCAAAGAATCGGAAGTGGTCGTTGTCGGGAATTTCCCCCGTCCGCATCCTGATGAGCTCTATACGTTCTACGGGGAATGGAAGACACACGCGCGCTTTGGACAACAATACGTAGCCAGACGGTACGAAAGAGAAACCCCGAAGACATTGGCTGGGGTAGAGCGGTATTTGGCGAGTGGGTTGTTCCAGGGCATCGGAAAAAAGATGGCAAAAAGAATCGTTGAGCACCTAGGGGTCGATGCGTTAACTGTGATTGCAGATTACCCTGAGCGCTTGGCGGAGATACAGGGAATTTCCGAGTCGCGTGCCAAAATCATCTATGAATCGGTTATCGAGCATCGTTCTCTCGAGAGTGCGATGGTATTTTTGTACGACTTCGGCATTGGGGTCAACATGGCGCTGCGTATTTATCAGACCTACAAGCTAGAGACAATGACAGTACTCACGGAAGAACCGTATCGCCTGATTGAAGACATCGTCGGTATCGGCTTCAAGCGAGCGGATGACATCGCCCGTGCGACAGGGATTGCCGCTTCGTCCGAGGAGCGGGTCAAGGCAGCTGCCCTGTTCATATTGCAGGAAGCCTCCTATTCAGAGGGGCATGTCTACTTGCCGGTGGAGGACCTTTGTGAAAAAACACTGCAACTTTTGGAAGAATGCGGGGGTCATGTGTTTTCTAGCGAAGATATCACACTCGCTGTGGAAGCCATGTTTGTCGCCAGCAAAATCGCTTGGGAAGATGAAAGAGTGTATTTGCCCTCCCTGTTTTTTGCTGAGCTTGGGCTCGCCAAGCGACTCCGCCATTTTTCGCAAAGGGATTCTTTTGCGTCTTTTCCAGCCTCAGAGTTTTATCATGCGCTGGGAGCTGTTGAGGACGAATTGGCCATCACGTATGCCCAGACACAGCGTGATGCTATTGAACAGGCGATCAAATCCGGGTTGATGCTGTTAACAGGTGGACCTGGTACAGGAAAAACAACGGTGATTCGCGGGATTTGCCGTGTGTTTTCGCAGCTCCACGGGCTTTCTCTTGATCTCAAAAAGTACGATGAAGAAAATCCGTTTCCGATTGTGCTGGTGGCTCCAACGGGGCGTGCGGCCAAACGAATGACAGAGACTACGGGCTTGCCCGCGATGACGATTCATCGCTTGCTTGGGTACAAAGGAGAGAGTTTTGAGCATGACGCTGAGCATCCCATTCGCGGTCGGCTGCTGATTGTAGATGAAATGTCGATGGTCGATATTTGGCTTGCGAACCAGCTTTTCCGTGCTGTTCCCGATGACATGCAAATTATCATGGTGGGGGACCCGGATCAGCTTCCTTCCGTAGGGCCAGGTAACGTTCTTCTCGATATGATTCGCTCCGGACTTTTGCCTCTGGCACAACTGACAGAGATTTACCGGCAGGCAGTAGAGTCTACGATTATTCGTCTGGCGCATGATGTGCGTAAAGGCACAGTACCCGCAGATTTGCTGCATACAACTCCGGATCGCCGATTTTTCACAAGTTCGCCACAAGATGTTCCGGAAGCAGTGAAACAAATTTGCTCCGGAGCCGTAAAAAAAGGGTATACGGCAAAAGATGTACAGGTTTTAGCACCTATCTATAAAGGCAGTGCCGGAGTTAATCGGTTGAATGAGGAACTGCAGGAGCTGTTTAATCCAAAAACAGCCGGAAAGCGTGAAGTTAAATTCGGTGAAATGGCTTTTCGGACAGGCGACAAGGTCTTGCAATTAGTAAATAATGCCGAGGAACAGGTTTTCAACGGTGACATGGGTGAGATAGCGGCCATTTTTTTCCCGAACGAAAATGCCGAGAATGAAGAGATGCTGGTCGTTGCTTTTGACAACCGGGAAGTGGTGTACAAGCGTTCGAATTATCATCAGCTGACGCTTGCCTATTGCTGTTCGGTACATAAATCGCAAGGTAGCGAATTTCCGATTGTGGTCATGCCGTTTGTCAAAAGCTATTATCGGATGCTCAGACGCAAGCTAGTCTATACGGGGATAACCCGGAGCAAATCCTTCCTGATCATGTGCGGAGAGCCTGATGCCTTCCGTGCAGCTGTCGAAACAGATGAAGAAGGAATCAGATACAGCTATTTGGAGGAACGGCTGAAGCAGGAGTAAGGACAATGGTTGGAACCATTTGCGCCGAATGGACAAATCCTTTTCGCCCGATACTAAATGAGCGGAAGGGGGATGTCCCACATGCGCAAGGCAATGGATGCAGTCGGTTTGCCCGTCGTATGCCTGCAGACAGGAGAGACGATTGGTACCGTTCGTGACATTCTTTGCGACTCCACTTGGCATGTACGAGGAGTCTTGCTGAGCGAACAGGGTTGGTTCCATCCAGGTACCTATATCCCTACCGAACAAATTCATGCGGTAGGGGAGACCTGCCTTACCGTTACGGGAAAAGACGCCATCACGCCCTTACCTCATCTCGCCGTTTCGGAACCTGTCGGCATCGTGACGGGAAAGACAAAACTTAAAGGAAAAGCGGTTATAACCGCTTCCGGAACACTCCTGGGCAGATTGGAAGATGTTTACTTTTCTGCAAACTGGGAGAAACTAGTAGGGTACGAACTATCCAATGGATGGTTAGCGGATCTCACCGAGGGGCGCAAGCGCTTGTCCGCACCATCAGCTGTCATTGTCGGGGAAGAAAACCTGATCGTGCCGGATTTTTGTTCGTAGCCAGGCGTGAAAGGGAGGATTCGTGATGCGTGTCATTTGCCCGAATTGCAGTTCCAAGGATGTAGGCAAGATTGGAACCAATCAGTACTACTGCTGGAACTGCTTCATAGAAATGAGCGTAACAAATGAGCAGATTGCTTCTGTCTATCAGGTAGAGGAAGATGGCTCATTGCATTCGCTCAATGATCTGTTTATTGAAGATCAAACGGTTTCCGCTCAGTTAAACATGTAATTCATGTGAGCGGCAAAAACAATTGGAGGTGGCACGCTTGTTCATTCGAAGCCTGTTGCGCGTTCTTGCCACAAGCGGTATTGTGGCTGTCATCGGTTATCTGATGGCTCCTCGCCGTCGCAGTCGGTTTTCACTGAATTTGAATCGCTTGCCGTTTTCGATGCGTGATGTACGGCGTATGTTGAAGACGAGCCGCAAGGTCCTGCGTGCTGTTACCCGTTAATTCGTAAATGCCCGCTTAGCGGAACATAAATAAACGCCCGAACGTATGATAGTTCGGGCGCCTTTTTTGTCTCTGTTATTAAGATTGTTCTGCGAGTCGTTTTTGCCCGCGGCTTTTCATTCGACCGATTAAAAGGACTCCAACGACTACCGCAACGATGAACAGCCATTTCACCCATGGATAAGTAGTGAAGAACGGGACCAGGAACTTCTCGGTTGTTACCATGCTCGCAGCTGTATAGGCAAGAACAGCAGAACCGATATAAATCACAACCGGATAACGTTCCATCACTTTCAAAATCAATGTGCTTCCCCAAACCATGATCGGAACACTGATGACGAGTCCGATGACGACTAGCAAGAAGTCACCGTGTGCAGCACCGGCTACTGCAATTACGTTATCCAGTCCCATTACCGTATCGGCAACGATAATCGTCCAAATGGCAGCACCAAGGCTTCCACTAGCCTTCATGGTGTCGTGACCCTCATCTTGTACCAGCAATTTGAGGGAAATCCAGATCAGAATCAATCCACCGACCAAGAGCAGACCAGGTATTTTCAACAACCAGACAACGGCTAGGGTTGCCAAAGCACGGATGACGATCGCTCCAACGGTTCCCAAAATGATGGCCTTTTTTTGTTGATGGGCAGGCAAGTTGCGTGCTGCCATCCCGATGACAATTGCGTTGTCACCGGCCAACACTAAATCAATTACGATGATGGCAAGTAGTGCTGACCAAAACTCAGGGGTTAACAATAGTTCCATTTCTTTTCCTCCTCCTCGTCCTTTGGAAGTGAATAATCCACTGGCCGTTTTCTTCATACCGCCTACTTTAGTTTGTCTGAAGTGGGAAAAAGAAAACGACCTTTCCCTGGGCAGGTAAAGGTCGTTAGAAACCAAAAATAGACCTTTACCTGTTAGGCAAAGGTCTTGCTTACAACATTAGAAAAACATGTTGCCAACATAGCCGGGGATAAATCCCGTAATGACGACTATGTTGCGTAAAAGCTACTCCCCTTTGGAGATATTCTCTTGTATTTCCATACTACTTCGATGTTTCTGATGTGTCAATAGGGTACATGATTTTTGTGTAACTGTGACAACCTATCCATTATGGAAACGGAAGGGAGGGGTGGCAAAGTGGATGATCTTAGGCGTAGTCGCTTGTTTGCTGCGGCTATTTGGCTCATCATCCTGCTAGTCATCGGCAATCTCCTGTGGCTGCTCCGCCCTGTCGTAGCACAGGTCTTTCTTTTTTTAGAGGAAGTATTCGTCCCTGTTTTGGTAGGGCTCGTCATTGCCTATTTGCTGCATCCAATCGTGCAGATGCTGGAAAATCGAAGAGTTCCTCGCTTGATTGCGGTACTTCTCATTTATGGATCGTTTGTATTGGTGATTACCATTGCAGTAGTCAATGCGATACCGATCTTCACGACGCAGCTGGTGGAACTGTCCGATGACCTGCCCAGGCTGACTGACTGGTATTACAAGTGGATGAGTGAATGGGAAGCACATAAATATTTTTTGCCAGATAGCATATCGCATGGTGTAGATCGCGTAATTATCCAGTCTCAGGAGGGCATGTCACATACGGTGACAAAGCTGGTCAACAATGCCCGGAATTCGCTTGGAAAGGTTCTAGCATTTGCTGTTGTTCCATTCATCGCCTTTTATTTTTTGAAAGATATGAAAGAATTGCATCAAACGGGAATGCTCATTGTCCCTCGAGCTTATCGCAAGCAGGTTCTTGTTGTTCTTCGTGACATCAACGAATCGCTTGGAAATTACATACATGGACAAATGACGGTCGCCCTCATCGTTGGGGTGTTTGCATACCTCGGCTATTGGTGGATCGGAATGCCGTACCCTTTTGTGTTGGCCGCATTTGTTTGCTTGACGAATATCATCCCGTACATTGGGCCTTTGATTGGGGCTGCGCCTGCAGTTGTAGTAGCATTGACGATTTCTACAAAGACACTTTTGCTGGTGATCGCTGTCAATCTGATCATTCAAATAGTAGAAGGGAATATTTTGTCACCGAATATCGTCGGGCGTTCGCTGCATCTCCATCCCTTGCTTATTATCATGGCACTTCTGGCTGGAGAAGCGATCGGTGGCATTATCGGGTTGATTATTGCAGTCCCTGTTCTTGCCGTGTGCAAGGTCATTGCGACTCGAATCGCAGTGATGATGCATGAAAGTTGACAGTGATCGCCAAAAAAATTTATAATACGAACAAAGCAATAGTGGCATTGATCAATGAGGGAACGAGTAAGTTGCAGACCTTCTACAGAGAGGACGCTCCACGGTTGAGAGGGCGACCAGAAGAAGTGCAGCTGAAGGCTACTCCTAAGACCCGGCAAAAACCGGCGGCATGGCACCGTTATTCGCCGTTAAAGCGACAGGCACGAGCGCAGATTGGTGTAGCGAGCCTGTAAGCAGGGTGGTACCGCGAGAAAAAACAGTTCTCGTCCCTGAGGGGATGGGGGCTTTTTTCATTTTTAGAAGAGGAGAATGTAGATGAAAAAGCTGACAGGTAATCAAATTCGTCAGATGTTCCTTGACTTTTTTGTGGAAAAAGGACATCGCATCGAGCCAAGTGCTCCCTTGGTTCCCATCGACGATCCATCCCTGTTGTGGATTAACAGCGGTGTTGCAACCCTCAAAAAATATTTTGATGGACGCATCATCCCGGATAACCCACGTATCACCAACTCCCAAAAATCAATTCGCACCAACGATATCGAAAACGTAGGGCGGACTGCTCGTCACCATACGTTCTTCGAAATGCTCGGTAATTTCTCTATTGGGGAGTACTTCAAAGAAGAAGCAATTGAGTGGGCATGGGAATTTTTGACCAGTCCAAAATGGATCGGCTTTGATCCTGAACTTCTTTCCGTTACGATTCACCCAGAGGACGAAGAGGCATATGAGCTGTGGAGCAAAAAAATCGGTGTTCCTGAAGAGCGCATTATTCGTTTGGAAGGAAACTTCTGGGATATCGGAGAAGGTCCAAGCGGTCCAAACACGGAAATCTTCTACGATCGTGGCGAGTCCTTCGGCAACGATCCGAATGATCCTGAGCTGTATCCAGGTGGCGAGAATGAACGTTATTTGGAAGTGTGGAACCTGGTATTCTCCCAGTTTAACCACAACCCAGACGGAACGTACACGCCACTGCCGAAGAAGAACATTGATACCGGAATGGGTCTGGAGCGTATGGCTTCGGTCATTCAAGGTGTGGACAACAACTTTGAAACAGATTTGCTGTTCCCTCTGATTGAGAAAACAACAGAGATTTCTGGCGTGAAATACAAAGAAAGTGCGGAAATGGACGTAGCGCTGAAAGTCATTGCCGACCATGCTCGTACCGTTGTATTTGCGATTGGGGATGGTGCGCTTCCTTCCAACGAAGGCCGCGGTTATGTCATCCGCCGCTTGCTTCGTCGTGCTGTTCGCATGGGTAAAAAGCTGGGCGTGGAAAAACCGTTCCTGTACAGCTTGACCGAAACTGTGGGAACCATGATGGGCGAGTTCTATCCAGAGGTTATTTCGAAACGCCCGTTTATTGAAAAAGTAATCCGTGCCGAGGAAGAGCGCTTCCACGAAACACTGAACGATGGACTGGCGATTCTCGCTGAAATGGTGAAGGCAGCGAAGGCAAAAGGTGAAACACAGCTGTCCGGCCAAGATGTCTTCAAAATGTATGACACCTATGGATTCCCTGTAGATTTGACAGAAGACTTTGCCGCTGAGCAAGGACTGTCCGTTGACCGTGATGGCTTCGATCAGGCGATGGAAGAACAGCGCGAGCGTGCCCGTGCAGCTCGTCAAGATGTGGACAGCATGCAAATCCAGGGTGGTCCATTATCCGATTTGACGGTTACGAGCCAATTTGTTGGTTATAATGAATTGGTAGCAACAGGAAAAGTAGAAGCTATCATTTGGGACAACCAGCTGACGGATGAAGCACAGGAAGGTCAAACTGTTCAAGTGATCCTGGATCAAACGCCTTTCTATGCGGAGAGCGGTGGACAGATCAATGACGAGGGTTATCTGGTCTCTGACTCTGTCAAAGCTCGCGTGTTGGACGTACAAAAAGGACCGATGGGTCAAAACGTACATTCCGTACTCGTGGAAGCAGGTACACTTCTCAAAGGTGAGGAAGTACGCGCAGAAGTAAATCGCGAATCCCGCCTCGCAATCACGAAAAACCATACAGCTACACACCTTTTGCATCAGGCGTTGAAGGATGTCCTGGGAACACACGTGAATCAGGCAGGTTCTTTGGTATCTCCAGAGCGACTGCGCTTTGACTTCACACACATTAGTGCGATTACACCAGAAGAGCTGGAGCAAATCGAAGCGATTGTGAATGAAAAAGTGTGGGAGAACCTGGCTGTCGATATTTCCAACAAGGCATTGGCTGAAGCAAAAGCGATGGGTGCGATGGCCTTGTTCGGTGAAAAATACGGCGATGTTGTACGTGTCGTAAAAGTTGGCGATTACAGCCTGGAGCTTTGTGGTGGCTGCCATGTCAGCAACACAGCTGAAATCGGTTTGTTCAAGCTGGTTAGCGAAAGCGGTATCGGTGCAGGTACTCGCCGTATCGAAGCCGTAACCGGAAAAGGTGCTTACCAATTCCTGAACCAACAATTCTCTACACTCAAAGAAGTAGCGCAAGCACTCAAAGCACCTGTGCTGGCAGAAGCGCCTGCTCGTGTAGAAGGACTGCAGCAGCAACTGAAAGAATTAGGGCGCGAAAACGAGTCCCTGCGTGCGAAGTTGGGCAATATCGAAGCAGCTTCTCTGACTGATCAGCTGAAGCAGGTAGATGGCATGAATGTGCTGGCAGCCCGCGTTTCCGCAGTAGATATGGACAACCTGCGTGGCATGGTGGACGAGCTGAAAAACAAGCTTGGCTCCGCTGTCATCGTACTTGGGGCTGTAGACGGCGACAAGGTAAACCTGGTAGCAGGTGTAACCAAGGACCTGATGGATCAAGGTATTCATGCAGGCAAAATCATCAAAGATGTAGCAACCCGTTGCGGCGGGGGCGGCGGAGGCCGTCCTGACATGGCGCAAGCTGGTGGTAAAGACCCATCTAAGCTTCAAGAAGCGCTGGATGCGGTAGCGGATTTGGTGAAGAGTCAAGCAGTTGCAAAATAATGATTTCTCGCGAGAAATTTGCAAGATCGACAGGAAAGAGTCGACGTAAGTCGAATACAGTTGTTAACAAGTAACCTTTTCTTATACGTTTAAAAGGAAATCGAGGTGTTGATTGTGAGTTCGTTGGATAATACCATGAAATTCACGGTGCCCAAGGAAGCGAATGCGGCGGATGTGCAAGAGACGTTGACAGAGGTGTACAAGGCCCTGCAGGAAAAAGGATACAACCCGATCACCCAGATCGTAGGTTATTTGCTTTCTGGCGACCCGGCGTTTATCCCACGCCACAACAACGCACGCAGCCTGATTGGCAAATTGGAACGGGACAAAATCATAGAAGAGTTGGTGACCGTTTACTTGTCCGAGCGCAAGTAGACCTGATAACATGACACGATTCTTGGGATTGGATGTTGGTGACAAGACGATTGGAGTTGCGGTCAGTGATGAGCTGGGATGGACTGCCCAAGGGGTAGAAACCATCAAACGGCAATCCAAGGAAAAAGATCTTGCTCGCTTAAATGAATTAATTGCCCAGTACGGCGTGGGTGGATTTGTAGTAGGTTTGCCGAAAAACATGAATGGCACAATCGGCCCGAGGGCTGAAATATGCCAGGCATTCGGCAAGTTTTTGGAGGAACGCACATCTCTTCCGGTCCACATGTGGGACGAACGTTTGACGACCATGGCAGCCCAGCGGATGTTGATCTCCGCGGATGTCAGTCGTCAAAAAAGAAAGACGGTAATAGACAAAATGGCGGCCACTTTAATCCTGCAGGGATATTTGGACGCGAAATCGAGGTGACCCATACGTGAGTGAAGAGATGACCACAGAATTTGAAGTGGGCGATGTGATTGCCCTAACAGAAGAAGGTACAGAAGAGCCGCGCGACTTCCGAATCATGTACATTTTTGATATTGAAGATCGTAGCTATTTGGTACTGGTGCCAGTAGACCAGGAAGAAGAAGAGGAGTACGAGGTACACTTCCTGCGTTATGACGGTACAGATATGCTGGCGCCGATCGAGGACGATGAAGAGTGGGAGCAAGTTGAGGCCACTTTTGAAACATTGATCTCTGATTTGGAAAAAGACGGTATTTAATAAGCTCAGGCTGTAAAAGAGGACTTTCGGACAGAAGGTCCTCTTTTTTCGTGCCGTTCATACTCATGCTGGAAAAAAACGCTAGGATTCGCTTGGATTCGGCAGAATATCCTATACGGTGACAGCAAGAGACAGCTCTAGTATAATGAATGGGATGGAGAGAAGAGACCCTAAAGGGAGGATTTCTAGCTTGAAACCAAAGTCACAGTTGCCTGATTTCGAGGCGGTACGACCAGTTGTAAGACGGCGTAGAAGAGGCGGACGAGTCCTGTTGTGGATCATTGCCTTGTTCTTGCTGATCATCCTGGCTGCCGGGGGAGCAGCATGGTATGTCTATCAGCAATTACAACCGGTAGCGGGTAGTCCGACTACGAAAAACGTTACAATCCCGTCAGGCTCATCAGCCCGGGAAATTGGTCGATTATTAGAAGAACAAGCCCTTATACGAAATGCTGACATGTTCAACTACTATGTGAAGTATAAAGGAGTTGCCCCACAGCTGAAGGCAGGCGAGTACCAGTTTACGACGGGACAAACCATAGACGACTTGCTTGCAGCCATGACGGAAGGGAAAACGGTCATCAATTCAGAGCGTTTTACCATCCCGGAAGGCTGGAATGTGGAGCAGATTGCCGATCATCTAGCAAAAGAAGGAATAGTAGAGAAAGAAGCATTTTTGAAAGAAGTAAATGAAGGCGAGTTTCCGGAATTTCCGTTTGTAGCAGCGATTCCAAAATCAGCAGAGCGGAAAAACCGACTAGAGGGATACTTGTTCCCGGAAACGTATGAGGTCAAAAAGGATTCTACGGCTCATGAAGTCGTTTCACGTATGCTGGCTCAATTCCAAAAAGAATGGAAGCCTGAGTGGGACGAGCAATTGAAAAAGCACGATTTGACACAGGATCAAGCGATCACTCTGGCGTCGATCGTAGAACGGGAAGTCACAGTAGATATGGAGCGTCCAACCGTCGCAGGCGTTTATTTCAATCGAATTCGGGATAAATGGCCGCTTCAGGCAGATGCTACCGTCCAATTTATTTTGGGCAAGCAGCGGGATCGGTTGACCTATGATGACTTGAAAGTAAAGAGTCCTTATAATACGTACACCAATCCAGGGCTGCCACCTGGACCGATCGCGAGCCCGGGGAGATTATCCATCGAGGCAGTTGTGAATCCAGAGCAACATGACTACTTTTTCTACGTAACTAAAAAAGATGGAACGTCAGAACATTACTTTTCGAAAACATTGCAGGAGCATAATGCGAATAACGCAAAAAGCAGGGGAAACTAACCAGGTTTCCTCTGTTTTTTTACATGAGGTATGCTATAATTATGCGGTTGTAAAGTAGAGGAGTGAAGGCATGATTACCAATCCGGCGATAGATGATTACGTGTCCGGCCTGGTTCCCGAACGTTCCCCGCTGTTGATGCGTTTGGAGAAGGAGGCTGCTGAGGAAAATATTCCCATCGTTCAGCTCGCGTCTGCTCAAGTGATGCGGATGCTGCTGTTGCTTCATCGCCCGAAGTCAATTCTTGAAGTGGGAACTGCAATCGGTTATTCCACCATTTGGCTTGCGGAGGCTGCTCCTGAGGCGCAGATCGTAACCATGGATATAGACGAAGACAGACTTGTTCGTGCACGTGCAAATATCGAAGAGGCAGGCTGTGCCAGCCGCGTCGAAATATTATCGAGAGATGCGACGCTGGGGCTTCCGGATACGTATCAATTTGACTGTCTGTTTATTGATGCGGCCAAAGGACAGTATCGCACGTTTCTCGATCGATATTTACCGCTTTTGCGAGACGGTGGACTGGTGATTAGCGACAATATTTTATTCCGCGGTTTGGTAGCGACTCCTGATGAAGCAGGAAAGCGCCAGCGTCCGATGGTAGACAAGCTTCTTGCTTTTAATACACACTTGAAAGAACGACCTGATCTGGAGACGACCTTTATTCCGGTAGGGGATGGTCTTGCTGTCAGCCTCAAGAAAAGTGTTTCCGGTGCGTAATAACAGCTTTGATGATTGCATGAAGGGAGAAATGAAGCATGGGTAACCCCGTACTGATAGGGGTAGCAGGAGGCAGTGGATCAGGTAAGACCACTGTAGCAAAGGAGCTTTTTCGTCAGTTCCAGAATGATAGCGTCACCATGATTGAACAGGACTCTTATTATAAAGATCAAAGTCATCTCAGTGCCGATGAGCGCGCGCTAACAAACTACGATCATCCGTTTGCTTTTGATAACGACTTGCTGCTTGCTCATTTGCAGGAGCTCCTGGCAGGAAGAGCAATTGAAAAGCCGATCTATGATTTCAAGCTGCACAATCGCAAGGAAGAAAAAGTGAAGGTTGACCCAAAGGATGTCATCATTTTAGAGGGCATGCTGATTCTAGAAGATACCCGGATTCGTGATTTGATGGATATTAAAGTATTTGTAGATACTGATGCAGACGTACGAATTATCCGCCGTATCGCCCGTGATATTGAAGAGCGTGGCCGCTCACTCGATTCCGTCGTCAACCAGTATCTGAATGTAGTTCGTCCCATGCATTTGCAGTTCATCGAGCCGACGAAGCGTTATGCAGACGTCATTATTCCTGAGGGTGGCTACAACCGGGTTGCGCTTGATCTTTTATCCACGAAAATTAGTAACATTTTATTGGAAAAACAGCAGCCCGCTCATTCATAGACGAAGCAAACACGCCAGAAGCTAGGCGTGTTTTTTGTTTGTTCCCCGTTTCCCTCCTTTGTATTCAGGTAATACTGGGGAAGTGGGGAGGTGACCGTAATGCAGCTGGAAAAGCGGATAAAAAGACGGCATTTTTTGGTGCTGCTAGCCATGACCTTCGTATGGCTGGGCTTGATCATAAGATTGTGGTGGATTCAAATTGGATCGCCTCATCGCTTTTCTCGCCGAGGAATTGATTTGGTCAAAAACGCGGTGAAACAAAGGCAACAAAGTATTGTCCTGCATAGTGGACGTGGCGATATTGTAGATCGAAATGGATACGCCTTTACTGGTGAGGAGCACTTGGCATTGATCTTATTTCCACTTGCACGTGGGAGCCTAGAAGGAACAGACGGTCTGGCACGCTTGTCGGAAATCGTTGGCGATTCAGAAGAGAGACTGGCTGCGATCATGGAAAAAGCAAAAGCCCCACTCCTTCTGCGCAAGGAGTCAGGGAGGCTGCTGGTCCTGACTGAGCGGCAAACCGAAAAAATTAATGCACTTGCCATTCCGGGAATTGTCGCATTGGCTGTAACGGAGCGCTATCGGACAGATGAGGTTGCCAAGCACGTGATTGGCTTCATTCATAAAAATCCAACTATGGTAGAATCGCTTTATCCCGAAGAAGTGAAAAGTGGCAAGATGAATGCGGAAAGTACGCTGGGAGCGACTGGCCTGGAGCGCAGCTTTGACCGCTTTTTACAAGGAGTGGAGCCATCTGTTTTGTCCTATTATGTGGATGGACAAGGGAAGCCACTGCGCGGACTGGATATTCGCTATACGAAGCAGTCCAATGACTATTATCCGTTGTCACTCACAACCACGCTGGATGTGGAAATCCAGAGGAAAATGGAGCGAGTGGCTGATCGGGTTGGCCTTCGTGAAGGAAGTATTGTTGTCCTGGACGTAAAGAATGGCGATATTCTCTCAAGCGTCAGTCGTCCAAGCTATGACCAAACGAAGGTAACAAGTAATGGTAATGAATGGAAAAATCGGGTCGTCAAGCAAATTCCGCCTGGCTCCATTTTTAAAACGGTCGTAGCAGCTGCGGCTCTGGCAGAGGGTGTCGTTTCACCAACAGATCGCTTCACATGTACGGGTGATTACGGCAAATATCATTTTTCCTGCTGGAAGAAAGAAGGACACGGCAGTGTGACGATGGAGGAAGCCTACGCTCAGTCTTGCAATATTGCATTTGCTGAAATAGCCAAGCGGGTAGGCGGAGAAAAGCTGGAGGAGTATGCGCGAAAATTGGGCTTGTCTGAACCAGTAGGGCATATGACGGCACATTTGTTCAAGCTGGATGGCTTCAAGCAGCTGGATGGTGAGGAGCGAGGGAATGTGTTTGCCGAGGGAGTATCCCGCCGTGATGAAGGAGTGCTGATCCAGACTGCAATCGGCCAGCGGGATGTGAGAGTAACTCCACTGCAGGCGGCTAATATGATGGTGACTATTTTGAGTGGCTCTACGCCTAATCAAGTACGGCTCGTCAGTGAGATTGAATATCGAAATGGGCAGACGTTTTACCGTTTTCCACCGCAAAAGCTGTCGGCACCAGGAATTGATTACGTAACTGCCAGTAAACTGCGGAAAATGATGCGCAAGGTTGTCACAGAGGGGACGGGACAGACTCTAAAGGATGCAGCATGGGAAGTTGCCGGAAAGAGTGGAACCGCTCAGTTAGGCGGCGAGAATCAATCCAAAAACCATTTATGGTTTGTAGGATACACTCCGGTAGAGGATCCCCGCTATGCAATTTGCATCGTCTCCGAAAATCAGCCCAGCCTGGGAAAAAACCAGGCTATGGAGCTTTTTCGCCTCGCTGTCGATGAGCTTTCCGATCAAACAGCTCAATCTTTCCGACCTCTCTCAGGGTATTCCCAAGAATAAACCCTCTTGCCTGGATCTGGTTCTGCTTGCCGAGACCGACGATCAGCATCAAAGGCGAGGAGGACATATACATGGACTGCGTAGCCTTCGTCCAGATCGTCCGTTTATCTCCCTTGCTGGGGGAAAGGCGTTTGATCGTATGACTGTGCCAATCGCCGATATATTGCCATTGGCGACTTTTGCTTAATTTTCGAACCAGCTTGCGTAAATGACTGTCGTCAAAAAAGATCGAATGGGGCTGGTGGATTGCCTTGGGACCAGGCTCACTTGCATACGTCACGACCCATTTATCTTCGCCAAGCGAATAACCCATCATCACCCCTCCTGTCTCCAGCGAGGGTTTTTTTCTTACCGCCTGTTCAATCTGCTTCCACGCTTTGGGAGTGATGTATAGTGTCGTCATCTCAACATATGTCCCTCCTTAAAAATCACCACGAGCATTCGCTCTACATCATATGTAACCTGATAAGGGAAGGTCCACGATATAAGGAAGTTAGGAACTGTTAAGAAAACCTCTATCGAGGAGGCCTCCTCAAGGAGGAGCGACCGCGTTTTAGCGGAAGGTTATTCATGCTAAATCAGGATGTAGATACGTGAAGTTAATACTTTCTGATTTAGTTAAAAAAACATTGTAACTCTGACCCTTTCTTTCTATAATTTAGAAAATGACTAGATTGGAAGGTTGATTTTAATGCCTCAGGCACCTGTTGACTTCTCATTGATCGGCCGTGTACTTGCGGAAGATGTTTTTGCGGATACAGGAATTTTACTACTCGGTAAAAATACGACGATTGCAGCCGCACATGTCCCGATCCTACTCAAGCAACGAATACGAGAAGTAAATGTCGTCCAGGTCCTGTCTGAAGGAACTGGAGAGCTCATTTCAAACCAGCTGTCTCAAATGGAAGCAGACGAAGAAATCGTAGCCACATATGTGAAAGCCTTGGACAAAACGAGAGAGCTTTTCGACCAAATCAGTCATGACGGAGCGCCACAGCTCGAAGAATTTTCAGATCTTTTTTTTGAAATGGCAGAACAATCGACAAAAAATTTGGGCTTTTTCCGTTCCTTATATGTACTGGAGGGGGCTGACAGCTATACATATCGCCACTCCCTGAACGTAGGCATCCTCTGTTCGCTAATCGCCCGTTTGTTGAAATGGGATGAAGAGCGAGTCGCATTTATGGGGACCGCTGGCTTTTTACATGATGTTGGTAAAATGCGGGTTCCAAAAGAAATATTGTTAAAACCTGGAAAACTGACAGATGAAGAATTTACGATCATGAAAAAACATACCGAATACGGATACGAGATGATAAAAAGCATGGAGGGAAGCTCGGAACTGCTGGCCTTGTGTGCACTGCTGCATCATGAAAGGCTGGATGGGACAGGCTACCCAGAACAGCGAAAAGGAGACGAGATTCCAAAAGAGTGTCAAATACTTGCGGTAGCGGATATGTTTGATGCCATTTGCTCGGACCGCGTCTACAAGGGAAGAACATCACCTTTTGAAGCGGCACAGCTATTGTGGAAGGAAGCGTGTGATGGAGCGCTAAATATTGAGATCGTCGCTCAGTTTGTTCGTTACATTGCCTTATTGTACATCGGTGCAAAAGCGCGATTAAACAACGGCGAGGAAGTCGAAGTCATATTGATTCACTCAGATGAGCCGATGAGACCACTGGTACGTCGGAGTGAGGAATTTGTAGATTTACGTTTTGAACGAATGCTGACGATAGAGAAAATGATTGTCTAATGATGTGAGAAAAGTGACTAAAACCGCTCTTATTTTTGAGAGCGGTTTCATTTTTAAGGATCTGTGAACGATGTCTCAGATGGCTCGACCCTTTTCGCTGATTGTGACAAAATAAGTAGGTGCACCCTAACAAAGGATGAAAAAGGGGCGTATCTATCGTTTTTTTACATCATGATACGCAGCGACTAGGAGGAGTAGCATGATCATAAGAAAAGCAGAGCCGACGGATGCAGTATTTGCAGCACCGCTGATTTATGAGGCGATTGGAGATATCGCAAATATGCTGACTGGGGCACAGGAAGCTGACGAAGCCATATGCATGATGGGCGAATTTTTTGCCCAGAAAAATAATCGATTGAGCTACGAAAATGCGCTGATTGCTATGGATGAAGGTGTGCCAGTGGGCTTGGCGCTGTTTTATCATGGCAGTCAAACTGAGGCGATGGACCAGCCGTTCGTCGATCATGTACAGCGATTGACAGGGAAAGCTCCGCGCCTTGTAAAAGAGGCCAAAGACGATGAGTTTTATTTGGATACAGTCGTGGTGAGCGATGCATGCAGAGGCAAAGGCATCGGGAAAAAGCTGCTGGAGGCTTTCGAAAAAGAAGGAGAGCGTCGAGGGCACGATCGGGTAGCATTGCTGGTCGATGAAGAAAACGGTCGCGCACGTCAGCTCTATGAATCCATTGGCTATCGCCAGGATGGTACGATCATGTTGAACGGTCATTTGTTCAGTCATATGGTTAAAGAATTAACGGTTCTTGTGTAAAGGAAAAACGTTTCCAAGGAATGGCGCTATCTGCTGCCTCTTGGAGACGTTTTTTGGTTTGGACGGAATAGATATTGTAAATGATATGGATAAATTTGGTTCTTTAGTCTGATAAAAAATGCGCGATTTCATCCGATCATATAGAAAAAGGAACGGAAATGGGGGAAGACAGGTGAGACATGTAGTCACGATTTGGGGGACGAATTTGCAAACAGAGATAGAGCTCCAGGAGTTTATAGAACCGATTTTTGACGAAAATGGAGATGTAACCCCATCCGGTTTTCATAAGGCAACGGGCTTGGATTGGATTGACGAGGATTTTTTCGAGGTTCACCCTTTAGAGGAAGAGGAGGTAAGAAGTGAGTTTTGGACATATCTAAAAGAAGAGTATGCGCCTGAAGGGGAGGCTTTTTCTCTGCAGCTGTCCGATGACCTGAAGGCAAGGCTGGAGGATTATCCCGCTGTCATCTTGCTGTACGGCAACGAATCCCCATACGGCAGCATTAATGAACAGCTGTTTCAGCTAACGGAAAAGGGATCAGAGCAAGGCTCGCCTATCGTGCTGCTTGCTAAAGTTATTTATGAAACGGATGAACGCTAACTATATATTCCCAGTGGCAGGAATGAAGAGGTTATGCTCGAATTATTGAGAGGACTTGATCACGGAAAAGCAGGAGGGATCACATGCTCGCTGACATTCAAAAAGCGGATGAAGGGTTCACAGCTAGGTTTGACCGTCATTTGAAGCATTCGGTAGAAAGTGTGTGGGCTTATTTGACGGAAAATGAAAAGCTCGCCAAATGGTTTTCCGAGCTGTCAGTAGATGACCTGCGTGAGGGCGGGAGTATCAAGTTTGACATGCAGGATGGCACCTTCGAGGAGATGAAGATAACCGCTCTGGAAACATGCTCCGTGCTCGAGTATACATGGGGAGAAGACCTGGTTCGCTTTGAGCTGTATTCAGAAGCAGAGGGCTGTTTGTTCGTGTTGAAAGAGTATATCACTAAGCTGACGAGCCATACACCGAGAGATCTAGCGGGCTGGCATGTTTGTCTCGATGTCATCGCAGCGCTATTGGACGAGAGGGAAATTGCCTCACGTCAGGAAGAATGGAAAAAATGGTATGAGCAATACGTAAAAGCTCTTGAAACAATTGCGTAAAAAGTTGTTGATTCCGATGTATGACAAAAGAAGCGCTCCAAGCCACTGAACTATGAGTTATGGCTTGGGGCGCTTTGTCTCTTTTTCCAGTGCTTCGATGCGTTTTTCCAGGTCCTCAATGTGGCTCTGTTTACTTTTTGATCTGCTTCTAACGATGCCAATACAACCGAGAACGAGCAGAATAGGGAACAAAATAAAGATCAACAGCTGCATAATCATCGTGTGCCATTCGATCGAAATACCTCCAAAATCGAGCATAGGGCTCTCCTTCCTTTCTGTTTATGTTGACCGCCTTTTACTCACTTCCTGTTTGTCAACTTCTTTATCTTTATGAGAGAAAATCCCATAGGCGATACGGATAACGACACCAAAGGTCAATCCTGTTCCGGCGAAAATGTAAAATATCGTAAAGATCTTTCCCATGTTCGTACCGGGAACAAAGCCTGCCCCCCCAACAGTTGTAAGTGTTGTCACACTGAAATAGAGAGCATCGAGAATCGAAAGACCCTCTTCAGAATGATAAAAAATGGTGCCCGACAGTAAGAGGAACAACGTGATGAGGAAGATCGCTTGAAATTTCTTGTCCTTGAATGCATGCCAAAGCCCTTGGGCCAATCGTCTAACCGTTAACAGAAGAGAAATCATATTCCGCGCCCCAATCAGAGGTAGTGGTTGCTTTTTGCAGGTAACTGTTGGTATTTGGAATAGTATGGGCTGGCACAAAGGATTTCATGAGAAAACGGGGTGAAATAGCTTATTTCCTTTACATATCGAGATCGCCTGCCCTGATGGACTCCCAGTAGCGATCTATTTTCCACTTGTCTCCGTCTTGCAGGATGGTTACTTGAGCAGGAAGTTCATTGGTGATCACCTTTTTATTATCGCTGGAAGTGATTTCGACAACCAAGGTGTAATCGATGCTATACGATCCTTTGACTTCAGCAGCAACGAGCTCCTTGATGCGAATTTCTTTGATTCGAATCTTATGATTCAGCTTTGCGGATGCGACGATGTAATAGCCATCTCTATTCCGAAAGAAGCTGTTTTGAAAAGCCTTTTCTGTTAAATACGGCTTGACCCTTTCTTCTATGAGCGGATATAAATCGTCCTTATTTTCAATAGCCAGATCTTCTTGGGTAAGTTCGAATCGGGCTTTTTGGTAAGCCATAATAATCTCCACTGCCTTGTCTTCTGTGGAAACGGAGCTGCAGCCAATAAGAAAGAAGAGTCCTCCCACGAAAAACAAAAACAATCCACGCATGGGTAGTGCCTCCTTTACTTTTATTTTTTTCGGAATCGTTAATTGCTTATTAATGTGATCGGAGGATTGGAGTCAGGGACCTTAAAAAAGACATGTTGGTTTGACCAAGTTTGAGAGGTGATTACAACCTTTTCGCTCCCCTGTTCAAAAAAGTAGCCAGCGCCTTCTTGCTGTACAAACGACCAGCCGTCCTTTTTCATCGCAGATAGAAGGCTATCAATCTCTCTTCCTTGATCAGCTTTTGCCCCATACCATGTATATCCATCCTCCACTGTGAGTTTTGTTAGTGGAGTGGGAGAATCCTTGATTAATGAGATAACAGATTGCTTGGAAAGAGATTGAAAGGGAAGCTTGCCATAGAGAAAAGAAGGGGGATCATTCACGATCATGATTCCACCAAAAACAACAAGGACAAGGGCAAGGACGTATAGCATTAGCTTTTTCATCATAAATGTTCTCCTGTTATTATTATGCGATATCCAAATGTTACCATAATATTGCGTCGAAGGACACGATTATGTTTATCAAAAGGATGGAAGGAATGACTTGGTGGAAACTGCCTGCATATCATGATCGTGGCATCGGCTCCCGTCCGGGCAAGCTTTGCATTTCGATGTTTTTCAGGCGTACATGCACGCGTGGGCATCTGCCCACATAAGCATAGGAGTAAGCTAATCCAGACGTGGAGGTGGCAGCCATGTCCAGCATCCTTGCAGCGCTATCGCTGGTATTTAAAGAGCTTCTGATGTTTGTGGCTTATGTCAAAAACAACGCATTTCCGCAACCTCTTCCCGACACGGAAGAAGAAAAGTTCCTCAGACTTATGGCAAAAGGCGATCCGTATGCGCGCAACAAGCTGATCGAGCATAACTTGCGGCTGGTCGCCCATATCGTAAAGAAATTTGAAAACACCGGTGAGGACAGCGAAGATTTGATTTCCATCGGTACGATTGGCCTGATTAAGGCGATCGAGAGCTACCAGGTGGAGAAGGGGACGAAGCTGGCTACGTATGCGGCTCGTTGTATTGAGAATGAGATACTAATGTCAAAAGGAGTGCTGTTGGGCACAGTGTAACGAAAAGGGGGACCACAAAGGGCACCTTAAACTGTTACCAGATGATTTGGGTATTCGTCATATGTCCGTCCATCGATCATCCTACCATGTCGGTGTTTTTGGACACCACCCCATTGCTTAAAGAAGAATGGAACATTTTGATCACTACATTGTTGCATAATACTCCGAACTCACTCTTCTTTCATTGGACGAGCTCCTGGTCAGATTCTCCACCGACAATAACCCAGTGGATACCTTCAAGATTGAGATCATCAATTAGTCCAATAAGAGGTTCTACTGAAAGAAATCTTGTGTATGCTGGAACTTGACGCAAGTCATTGATCCTTCAGCTGTTTTTTATAGAGCTCAATGATACTATCTTCAAGCCGTATAATTTTGTCATCAAAAACCTGAATGTCTGTATCAGAAAATTTATTAATTTAGACTTCGTACTTTTTCAAATTCTCCTAAGTAATTTTTAATTTGAGTTGAATAGTTAGAGGTATGTACGATTTGTTGCAATTGATTATGTTAGTGTTCATTTAGCTCAACTGTATGGATGTTAAATCTTATAGAGGTGTTATAGTTTTGCTGGAATGCCCTCCGGATTGAGAAGAGTAATTCCGGAGAACTCTTGGCCATCATCAAACTTCCCTTTTCCTGTTTAAAAAAGGGCAGCTTAAAAAGCCGCCCATAAACATTGGAAAATTATTCGCAACTGCAAGTAACAATTACTAACAGGACGAAGAGAACCAAAATTAAAGAAAAGTCATCAAAAAAGCCAGCGCTCATTAATGTCACTCCTTAATTGTGATTGAGGATAATCCCAAAATTAAGGTATGTCAGAAAGCGAACTATGTAAGGGCGAAAGCGTACAAAATAAAAGCTTTGGGTTTAAAACATGATTCTCAGATTGCATAAAAATGATACCGTCCAAATTATTAATTCGAACGGTATCGGGCTAACTCTACTCAAAAGAAGCGGCGACGACGTCGGCGGCGAAAGAAAAATCGACGGCGCCTACGAAAAAAGAAACCAGACATTACTCCACCTCCTCAACATTCCATACCATATATGTAATCAAAAAGAGTAGAAAATGATTGGACGAACCTACATGGAAATACATCTGTTTCCACGATTATGTGCTATTCCCTAAAAACTCTTTAATCAAGTGAAGGAAGGGTCTAAATACAGAGAAATGCGTATTTAACAAAATATTTCATGTGTCTAGTAATAGGGACTGATGCCCCATTAAGGAGCACCAGCCTAGCGGTTCTAGCTGTCTAGTTGTGACGATCCATCTGCACTGAACAATTGTTTCAAGATAGCATGATTCGTGCCGGAAACGCGCTCGAAAACAAACGCAACCTGATCGGCATGTGGCTGTAGATAGTAATTCCTATAGCCAAGCTCAGTTAGTTCCCGATTGAGCCGGAGTGCATCTTCGAAACTTACGTAGAAATACAGATGTTTAGTCATGTTAATCACCTCCTTCCGCACCTAACCGTAGCAGAAGGGGAGTAGGGAAAAAAAGAAAAAGCCCCCAGCCGGGAGTGGTCAAGACCCCAATATGTAGACATTGAGAAAAACCCCGGCCTTTAGGCCGATAGCTGACGCCTGAATTCTACGGGCGTCAGCTTTTTTAATTTTCTTTGCGGCCGATTATGGTTGTAAAATTGGATATACTCTTCAATTCGTCTTTGTGCTTCATCCACGCTTCGGATATCATAAGGGTAGAGCCCTTCCGTTTTAAGATGGGAGAAGAAGCTCTCCATTGAGGCGTTATCATAACAATTGCCTCTTCGAGACATGCTGATTTGGGCGCCAACCTTTGGCAGCATGTCGTGGTAAGCGTGGGACGTGTACTGGAATCCTTGATCGCTATGAACGATCAGTCCAGTCACGTCTTTCGTCTTTTCAAAGGCTTTCTGGAAGGTCCGTAGGACCAGCTGATTGTCATTGCGAGCTCCCATGTGATAGGCCACAATTTCATTATTAAACAAATCCTTAATGGCAGACAGGTAGAGCCAAGTATCCGCAACACGATACTGTGTGACATCCGTTACCCACTTTTTATTAGGTGCATCTGCATGAAATTCACGTTGAAGGACATTCTCGGCAACTCGTCCCCCTATGGATGAAACAGAATGGCTTCGATACTTGCGGCGTATTCGAGAACGGAGTCTCATATCTTGCATAAGACGTAGTACCTTCTTATGGTTGATCCACACTCCATGGTCTTGCAGTAGAAATAGTTGGATTTGTCTATATCCATATTTACTATCGTACTTCTTATAAACTGCCTTAATTAGGTCTTTCACAAGCTTGTCCCGATCTGTTGCTTTTCGTTTCAAATATGCGTAGTATCCACTTCTTGAGACTCCAAATAGCTTGCAAAGCTCACTGATGGTATACTCACCAGCTACCTGTTTGATCGCTGTATACTTACGGGTTGCACCTCCTGCATCCAGATTTTTAAACACTTTTTTAGCATAGAGTTCTCTCGTTTGAGCTTTTGAACATATCGGTCTTGATCAATATATTCTTCACGTCTCCCTCGCTGATCCATAAGTCCAAATTCACCTAATTGCTTGTATTTTTTCATCCATACTTTAAGCCTGTGTCGATCTGGAATCCCCAGATGTTCCATGATTCGGCGGTATGTCCAACCTTCCTCAATATGTAGTCGTATGGCTTCTTTTTTTAATTCATACGGATAATTTCTAAACTTCTGTCCCTTTTTCACCATAAAAAATACACCCCTTAGATTTCATCGGATAAACCAGGGGCTTAATCCAATGTCTATTCTAAGGGGTGCACTTCAGGAGCTCGAATATGTGTTCGTCAAACCATATTATACCACGGGCTTACCGCGAGGGGGAATTAGAAGATGAGCGCACAGATACAAGAACAATTGTCTTTTCTGCAACCAGTAAATGAGACAGACATCAGAAAGGCTCGTGAACGGTACTGTACTGACTATCGTGTTTTGAATTGTTATCTACACCAGTCACCTTCTTCTCCTAACGACTTCAAAAGGTCGCATCATTTCATAATCCTCATGTTCCAACATGTGACAATGCCACACATAGCGACCGGTATACGGGCCGAATCGGGCGATAATTGAAGTAACGTATCCAAAGGGAGTCTGAACAGTATCCTTTAATCCCAATTCATTCGGTGCTGGGGGAAAGGCAGGACCAGTAAATTTTAGTTGCCCTGTACGTTGAAATTGTGCAACGTCAAAAGGCTGACGTTCAAGAACTTGAAAATCGACCAAATGTACATGGATTGGGTGAGGGGCATCATCTATCACATTTATTAATCGCCATATCTCAACGGTACCTGCCTCGATTACCTCCGATATTCGATCATGCCACATTTTACCCGCCAATAAGTTCAAGGATCGACCATATTGATCCTTTAATCTAATTAGTGGTAAATCTCTTGTTCTCATGGCCATGCTTCTCGATAGTCGGTTTATTTTTCCTAAATAAACAGGAAGGGAGCTGAAGTCTTTGCCTCTTAACGGAACGGTTACTCTAAATTGCATGACATCGGTTGTTTCAGGGGATGCACTTTTCGTGACATTTTTAAGAGTAATGATCTGACTGGTGTACCTGGAGAAATCAATAATGACATCAGCGCGTTCAGCGGAACCTAGAACGATTTCATTCATTTTCACTGGTTGCTCAAGAAAGCCGCCGTCTGATCCAATTTGGTTAAGGGGCTCCCCTGAGTCAAGTTTGATAGTAAGGATTCGGCTGTTGCAACCATTTAAAATACGAAATCGATATTTTCTTGGTTCAACTTCCATATAAGGCCATACTTTACCGTTAACCAGAATGATATCCGCATCAAAAGGGGGAACTAGCGAAGGATAAGGAGTACAAACATCCTTATTGTCTGGACAGCTTGGGTAGTAAAGTGAACCGTCTGGCTTAAACGAGCGATCTTGGATTAATAGTGGAACCTCATATCTATCAGTCGGAAGATTAAGGGATTCCTCATGTTTGTCGCGTATCAGATAGAATCCCGCAAGTCCCGCATAGATGTTCAATCTTGTAATTCCGATCGTGTGATCGTGGTACCATAATGTCGTAGCTTGATCGATGTTGGGATAGGTATATATTTCTCTTTCAAATAATGGTCCCGTTTGCTCAAAATTTCTCGTGAACCAGGCTTCGGGGTACCCATCGCTGTGAGACGGTGTAGCGGCTCCATGTAAATGGACAACGCTTCTTCCCTCGGGCATAGTCATCTCAGAACCGTGAATGGTCGTGTCGATGGGGAGAAAATGCTTATTGGGAAGATCGTTTATCCATTTAACGAATACCGTTTCTTTCTGCATGACGTCGAAAGTCGGACCAGGGTATATTCCCTCATATCCCCATAAGCGGGTAGGTGCGAGGTCCCTATGGAGTTTTTGGGTAAATTCCTTCATTGTTACTTCGTAATAAGTCCAGTCATTACTTCGTTTTATGGGGGATAATATCTTGGGAATTGGCAGTTCATCGACAAATTTTTGCAACTTTATCTTGTCGGGCATAAGGATGGAAAACCTCCCCGCTGTTATGATCGACTAAGTTACTTTATGAACGGGAACTTGTTCGTTATGTACTGAGCTTACGTTAGTGCAGCATATCACATTTCCGGCAGCCTAGGTTATTGGGCTCAAGTATGTGTTAACTGGCGTTCTTCGACAATGCAATCGTAATAGCAATTAGTTTTTCAAGTAAGCAGGTTGTTTAGAATCGTTTAGTTCTACATTGGCTTCAATTTTTAGAAGCAATTCCAGGTTCAAAGCAGCTATTTCTTCAAGTGCGTTTAAAAAACATGAATCATATTTAGTCCGATCAATTCCTTTTATACTATTGCTTACTTGCTCAGCTACTTTATGAAGAGATGAAACGTTCATCGAAAAATACCCCCTATAGTTAGATTCAGATAAAAAGGGATTTAACGCAAGATTGAGAACCTCAAGTAAACATAAAATGAATTTTCGTTCGACTTTATGATTAATAATGGTTCAAGTTGTCTTAGTAAAGATAATGAAAGCTGAATATAGCAGTGCCAGAAACCACCTCATAGGTGGTTTTTTTGGTTGAAGATTAAAAAGTAAAGTGTTTCTTGTTAAATGGCCTCTATAAAAAGAAGGACAAAGTCCCGACAAAATACGGGACAAAACCCGGACAAGGGAAAAGCCATGTTTCCGAGAGTCTGTAAAATAATTTGTGTAAACTCTCAACCTCTAAACTACAATTAGTATTAGAAAGGTTGGGAGATTTTTATGATGTCAAAAGAGCAGATCAAGCAATGGATCAAGGAGAAAAACATGAAGTCGGTGGACGACGTGCAATCAGCGTTAAAGGATCTATTTGCAGACACGATTCAAGAAATGCTGGAAGCTGAAATCGAGTCCTCTCTTGGATACGCCAAGCATGACATGAAAAACAAGCGGACAACCAATAGCCGAAATGGGTATAGCAAGAAAACCGTCCGATCTGAGTACGGAGATGTTGACATCCAGATACCTCGAGATCGAGAAGGTGATTTTGAACCGACTATTATAAAGAAACATCAGTCCAATGTTACAGGGATCGAAGATCAAATCCTTGCGCTCTATGCCAAAGGTGTTTCTACGCGT
>NZ_JAWRXI010000045.1:0-1096 GCF_046535075.1 Brevibacillus sp. SIMBA_040 | reverse complement strand
TGCGGCTCCGTCTCTTCAACTTAACCTCGCACGCTATCGTAACTCGCCGGTTCATTCTACAAAAGGCACGCCGTCACTCTTTTAACGAGCTCCGACTATTTGTAAGCACACGGTTTCAGGTACTATTTCACTCCCCTCCCGGGGTGCTTTTCACCTTTCCCTCACGGTACTGGTTCACTATCGGTCGCTAGGTAGTATTTAGCCTTAGCAGATGGTCCTGCCAGATTCACACGGGATTTCACGTGTCCCGCGCTACTCGGGGTTGGTCTCGGAGGGATACCTGTTTAGGCTACGCGACTGTCACGCTCTACGGTCAGCTTTCCCAAGCTGTTCACCTACAGGTATCTTTTGTAACTCCGTGTGAGACGCCCCACAACCCCGCCAGGTAAACCTGACGGTTTAGGCTCTTCCGCGTTCGCTCGCCGCTACTGACGGAATCACTATTGTTTTCTCTTCCTCCGGCTACTTAGATGTTTCAGTTCACCGGGTCTGCCTTCTCGTACCCTATGTATTCAGATACGGATACCATCCCATTACAGATGGTGGGTTTCCCCATTCGGAGATCCCCGGATCAAAGCGTGCTTACCGCTCCCCGAGGCTTATCGCAGTTCGCTGCGTCCTTCTTCGGCTCCTAGCGCCAAGGCATCCACCGTGTGCCCTTAGTAACTTAACCACGACGCACAGGATGTGCTAGTGCATGCGTTGTCTCATGGATGAGACGAACTTAGCAGGCCATCCTTGCAGTTAATATTACTAGTACTACATCAGTAATAAATCCTTAGCAATTACATGCAGTATCCAGTTTTCAAAGAACAAATGTTGAGACAACCATAAAGTTGCTCGCCTGGCAACGTCCTACTCTCCCGGCTCCCTGCGGAGCAAGTACCATCGGCGCTGGAGGGCTTAACGGCCGTGTTCGGCATGGGAACGGGTGTGTCCCCTCCGCCATCATCACCAGACTATATGAAGGAAGTATGCTCCTTCAAAACTGAACAGCGAATGTGCGTTAATCGTCATATCTCCATAGAAAGGAGGTGATCCATCCGCACCTTCCGGTACGGATACCTTGTTACGACTTCACCCCAGTCATCTACCC
>NZ_JAWRXI010000094.1:0-344 GCF_046535075.1 Brevibacillus sp. SIMBA_040 | reverse complement strand
TGACCTTGAGTTCGTCCAGCGTCTCCAGGCGCGTGAAAACCATGCCCGCTTGAATAAGCAGTGCGGCAATTAGTAGTGCATCATAGCGCGGCACGCCCCAAAGCCCGGCGCGTGGCGTGGCGAACACCGCCAGGAAGAACAACCCGGCGAACAGACAACTACGCGCTTCCTTCAGACCGAAGAAGAAAAACTCCAGAACAAAGCGCCTGAATCCATCCAGCCTGCCGGGTAACGGCGGCGTCATGAGCCAGTCGTCCAAGGCGTTCAGACGAGGGCGGGATGCGTGCGGCGAGCATTGAATCGAGTTGGAAGGGGGCATAGAGGGGGGAAAGGCACTGAAGACA
>NZ_JAWRXI010000093.1:0-345 GCF_046535075.1 Brevibacillus sp. SIMBA_040 | reverse complement strand
GTAATTTACTTTACAGTATAAGTGGTACTCCCGCTGTTGAAGGTACAACAACAGTATCAATTACTGTAAGTGATAAAAGCTGTACAAATGCTGGAAGTCTGATTATAGATGCAGGATCATAAATATAATTGCATTACGATCTTTAACTATTACAAGATTAGCTCAATAAATATAAAAAATTGATTTGATAGCAAATAGTAATGATTCTTTTGTCTTGATGAAATTAAGTTTTCAGAAAAGGATTATTAAAAATGATAAAAAATTTCGGCACATGGATGATCGGTCTGTAGGATTAATAGTTCACGATATTTTGATTTATAAAATATTATTTTATATCTTTAACAC
>NZ_JAWRXI010000092.1:0-347 GCF_046535075.1 Brevibacillus sp. SIMBA_040 | reverse complement strand
AATGCAAACCTAGTAATAGCAAATGGACCAAATGTTCCGGCTCCTACTGCAGCTGATGCTACAACAATAAAGCAGGCAATTGGGGAAGCTTATGCATTTAGAGCATTTAGTTATTATATGTTGGCGCAGATTTATGGTAAAAGATATGTACCAAACACAACAAATAACCAGCTGGGCGTGCCGTTAAGATTAGTTGCAGATGAGGTACCAATGGCTAGAAATACAGTTGAGGAAGTTTATACTCAAATAAATAATGATTTAAATGAAGCATTAACTAGGCTTACCGGAAGTACCAGAACAACAAAATCGCATTTTGATGAAAAAGTAATTTTAGGTTTAAGAGCAAG
>NZ_JAWRXI010000091.1:0-347 GCF_046535075.1 Brevibacillus sp. SIMBA_040 | reverse complement strand
ATCGTCCCCTTGATGACTTCATCACTCATCTATGACCCGCCAACGGCTTGGCCAAACGCCATTAACTTAGCAGTCATATCTTTGATCGTGGATGAACTGCCGCCGAGCCTGCTCAGACATTCCTCAATCAGCGTTTGTTGACCCAGCGTCTCCTGAATGTGAAAGTCAATCCGGGCTTTGAGCTTCGGATAATGCTCCAACCGCTCGGATTGGGCTTTGAGCATTTTCTCGGCTTGCTGTTCCATCGCGTGCGCATCTCGCAGCCAATCAAGCAAATTTTCTTGTGGGGTAGCCATCTTTGCTAATCCTCCTACGCCTATTGTTTGAGGTTGATGCATGGAGGCGCG
>NZ_JAWRXI010000090.1:0-347 GCF_046535075.1 Brevibacillus sp. SIMBA_040 | reverse complement strand
GTGGTCATAACGGGGCGGTCTTGAAAACCGTTAGAGTGCAAGCTCACGCGGGTTCGAATCCTGCTCCCTCCGCCATAACTTAATTCATCTACTGTTTTTGGCGGCGTAGCTCAGATGGCTAGAGCGTTCGGTTCATACCCGAAAGGTCGGGGGTTCGATCCCCTCCACCGCTACCATAGGGGCATAGTTTAACGGTAGAACGAAGGTCTCCAAAACCTTTGGTGTGGGTTCGATTCCTACTGCCCCTGCCAAAGTTACATTTTCATAAATCATGGCGGTCGTGGCGAAGGGGTTAACGCACCGGATTGTGGCTCCGGCACTCGTGGGTTCAAGTCCCATCGATCGCC
>NZ_JAWRXI010000043.1:0-1862 GCF_046535075.1 Brevibacillus sp. SIMBA_040 | reverse complement strand
TGTATTTGGCAAGCAAAAAGTGCAGAGTTCGGCAACCATTTTGTGCATAGCCTTGCCAGGCTAAATTTTCTTTATTAGCGGTGGGAAAGAGCATGCCGAAGGCGATAGCTCTCTCCTGTGAAAGCTAAAATATGAGCATGATGCACAAGACGATCGATTAAAGCAGCGGTGAGTCGGTTATCTCCGAAAACCGTATTCCATTGGCTAAATTCCAAGTTCGAGGTGACAATGACGCTGATCCGTTCATAACATTCTGAGATTAGATGAAAAAGCAAATCAGCACCATCCTTATGAAACGGAACGAAGCCTAACTCATCTAAAATCAGTACATCGGTGTCTAGTAATTCTTTCTGAAATCGTGGGAGATTACCAGCATGAAATTTGGTTTGCAAAATGGAAACCAACTCTGCCACCCGATAAAACCTCACTTTTTTCCCCTGCCTACACGCCTCTACACCAATTGCCGTAGCCAGATGCGTCTTTCCTGTCCCGACTGCACCTAACAATATGACATTTTCTTTTCGTTCTACAAATAAGGCTCTCTTCAATTCCTCAACTGTTACGCTCTCAGGCAATGAAACCGACTCGAAAGAGTATCCTTCAAAGGTCTTTATCTGTGTAAATCTTGCCTTCTGCAACAATCGTCGTATTTTTCCCTGTTCACGGGAACTTCGTTCCGTTAATAGTACAGCGTGAAGGAACTGAGTCGGGTGTTCAAACGGTACTTGTTCATAGATATTCATGACATGGGCTAATCTCATCTGCTTGCAGAGCTGACGTAATTCTTCTTTCATTTTCGCACCTCCGTTCGTTGAAGTTGGTCATATCTCGTTAGATCTGGCTGATAGCCAACGAAAACAGATGGGGTACGGCTGTCTTTCATGGGTGTCGGGATGCTTTCTGGATGATGCAATCGGTACAACGCATGCTCCAATCGATGGATATCATCGTGATTTTCTTTCGTAAGGCAACTATCGATCTCTTCGATTGGGTATGTCTTTAACATTCGAATCATCCAACCAATTCTTGCTTTGCGGCTTTTTCCTTCCACTGATTGTAGAAAAGTCTTTGTTTGGCTGGGAAGGAAAGCAAGGACAGAACTATATTCGAGAGCTTTCGGCTTACCATAAAGCGGTTGCAGCAACGTTTGTAGATCTACTGGGACCGTCTCGTCCATGTAGCCTCTTGGCAGCGTAATCAGTACTTCGTAGCTGTCATTGAGTACATCTACTCTATTCCACCAATATTTCAGCCATACTCGTTCGTGAGAACGAATAGAAGGAACCTTTACGGGTTTTTGATCAATGAAAACTTCACCATATCCATTGGCTTTTACAGATTCCAAACGGAAAGGTTGATAGGGTACAGTAGGGAGTTCCAACAGTTTGTGTTTCTCTTGCTCCCAAAGGTCCTGTTGTAAAACTCTCTTCGCATAATGGGGTCTTCTCAGATCCTCAAGGGCTTGCTGATTGATGATTTTCTGTAGTTGTCCCAAATCATTAGCTACAGGTAAAGGAACGCACCAATTTCTTCGAGCATAGCCTACTTTGTTCTCAACATGTCCTTTTTCGTTCCCTTGTGCTGGATTGCAAAAGACAGGCTGGAAGCGGTAATGGAGAGCAAAGCGTTGAAACTCATCCGTAAGCCTTCGCTTTCCATTGGTTCCTACAGAGACAACAGCTGCTGATAGATTATCAAACCATATTCGATTAGGTACTCCACCGCTCATCTCCAATAACTGCTGTAACCCTTCCAAGAAACACTCCGTGTTCTCCTTCGGAGTAACAAAGACAAATGCAGCATTGCTGTACGGATAGGAGAGGATTAGCATTTTTCGCTCTACCAGTTGACCACCGATAATT
>NZ_JAWRXI010000089.1:0-349 GCF_046535075.1 Brevibacillus sp. SIMBA_040 | reverse complement strand
GTAGCAAATATGCGTTAAAAGGTGATGAGATCGATATCAATGATAATTTTGCGATAGCAGTACGCCCAGGCACGTCACTCCTGCTGGAATGGTGATGGTGCCATCAGGGTTTAAGACGACGCCTTCGCTAAAGTCGATATCTGTATTATCATAGTCTACCCCTTCAGTCGCCGTATCTGGGCTAATGGCAAAAGGATAGCTGACAGGTACCTCGGTTGGGTTTGATAAGGTCACGGTATGAACGAGGTTACTGCCCTCATCCGCGCTAGCATCTGAGACGCTGACTGTCGGCTTGTCGCCCTCAGTGTTGCTACCAGGGTTGGCCGGATCATTAGACTCATCTAGAATC
>NZ_JAWRXI010000088.1:0-350 GCF_046535075.1 Brevibacillus sp. SIMBA_040 | reverse complement strand
CCGTATCTAAACATCGCGCAGCTCGGAGTCGCTATGACGCTCGTGGTGAAGATTTTAGTCATATCGATCCTCTATTTCATTGCTACAGTTTTGACGGGTGACATTGCGTTTGTAATGAATACTTGGGTCAGGCGGCGAGCTGTTTAATGTGTTGTATTCGGACGATCGTTATCGTCCATCGGATTCTATTTTTGAGGTCGCGGCGATGGATTTTAGAATTTGGAATGGTATCAGATTTTTCCTAAAGCTTAGATGGAAGGCGGCTTGTGCGCTTGTGCTCGGAATCTGGTATTCCTGCGCCAATAGAATAAAACGTAAGACGCTTCCGCATGGCGATGTGCAAGTGATAG
>NZ_JAWRXI010000042.1:0-1888 GCF_046535075.1 Brevibacillus sp. SIMBA_040 | reverse complement strand
AATCGAGTAGGAGGGGGTGGCTAGCCCCCGTCCTCTCACACCACCGTACGTACCGTTCGGTATACGGCGGTTCATCTAAGTTTGACGTAAAAGAAAATACCTATCCTTAAGACTCTTAAGACCTTCGGTCTGCCAATAGCCATTATCCAAAGTTCTGTGAAGTATAGGACTGCACGCAATACGCCAGTATCTCTTACGAGAATTACCCCATTCGAAGGCTTTTGCTTTGGGCACTCCCAAGGTAATAAGCCTTTTTACTTTTGTTCGAGGGTTCTTCCACTGTTTCCATAGGCACATACGGAGCCTTCTTCTTATCCATTCGTCTAGACTGGAGAAGACCGAAGGTGTGTCTGCAAGTGAGAAGTATCCCGCCCAGCCAATAAGGTATCTATTTAGCTGTTCAATTCGATACTCCATGGGAAGCGCTTTTGACCTTGAGGTAAATTCTCGAATTCGTTGTTTTACCTTCTTCATGCTTTCTTTCGCGATTCGAATCTTTGGATCAGACTGGTGGGTAAAGCTAAACCCTAAAAATTTTCGTTTCCATGGCCGGTCTACTGCACTTTTCTCAATGTTCACCTTAAGTTTTAATTTATTCTCGATGAACCAGGAAATAGATGCCATTACCCGTTCGCCAGCCTTCTTTGAAGAAACGTAGACATTACAGTCGTCCGCGTAGCGGACAAATCTGAGCCCTCGTTTTTCTAGCTCCATGTCCAATTCATGCAACATGATGTTGGAGAGCAGCGGACTAAGAGGTCCACCTTGCGGCACTCCTTCCTCGTTTGCTGTCTCCAGCCCGTTAATCATGATGCCCGATTCTAAATAGCTTCTGATAAGCCTGAGTAGTGTCTTTTCCTTGACATGTTTGGCGATAAGCCCCATTAACTTGTCATGGTTTACTTTGTCAAAGAATTTCTCTAAGTCTAAATCAACAACCCACCGTTTCCCCTCTTTCATAAATCCTTTAGCCTTCCGAACTGCATCATGTCCTCGCCTATTTGGACGAAAGCCAAAACTGTGTTCGGAGAACATCGGATCGAAAACTGGGGTGAGAGTTTGAGCGATTGCCTGCTGGATAAAGCGGTCTGTCACAGTAGGAATCCCTAGCAACCGTACCCCACCGTTAGGTTTCGGGATTTCGACCCTTCGGACTGGTTGCGGTTGATAGGTACCATCCTCTAACTGCTGGCGGATGGAGTCCCAGTTGGTCATGATATGTTCACGTAGGAATTTTACTGACATACCGTCCACACCGTGGCTTCCTTTATTCTTTTCCACTCTCTTTAATGCTGTCAGAAGGTTTTCCCGTGACAGAAGTTGCTTCATCATGTTGAGGTATTCCTTTCGCGTGAACGTTCTTTCTACTTGTGCCATTCTTACTTCAGCCCTCTCAGAGTCCCCCGTGGAATTCACCACTTCCTCCTCTGAGCAAGTCCTTACGGATTGTCTGCCTCATTAGCAAGAATGAACGCCTAGCTTCTCGTTCTTCCTAGATGTTCGGTCCTTCCCTGTTCAGGCGTCCCTTACTAGGGTACTATGACCTCTGCTGACTCCTGATCGTTCAGCTTCTCCTTTCAAAGAAGGTTACCATGTGAGCATGGCGTTTCGGTCAGGTCTCCCCAGGTAAGAGCGTTATCTTCCCCTCCATCTATCTGCCTCATTTACTCTCATTCGCCTTTGGCAGTAAGGACTTTACCTTGACATGCAGGCTCATCCAACGAATGCTAGCCTCATATGAGATTCGTGTTCCTCAGACCGGAGGTTTGCCGCCAACTTCCTTCAGATTCCACCTCACGGTGGACACCCTTGTCTTAGGCTAATGGCTACTACTGCCTTCACCATTCGGGACTTTAACCCTAGAGATAACGCCCATGCTGGGCGCACA
>NZ_JAWRXI010000087.1:0-350 GCF_046535075.1 Brevibacillus sp. SIMBA_040 | reverse complement strand
AGAGGGTCTCAATACGTCAGCATCCGCTACAGCGAACGGCTGGCTGTGGCCGGCATCGAGCCGTCGGTCGGCAGCCGGGGCGACAGCTACGACAATGCGCTGGCCGAGACGATCAACGGCCTGTACAAGACGGAACTGATTCATCGGCGCGCCCCTTGGAAAACGAGGGAATCCGTCGAACTGGCAACGCTGGAATGGGTCGCCTGGTACAACCGTCATCGGCTGATGGAACCGCTCGGCTATATCCCGCCTGCTGAAGCTGAGGCAAACTACTACAGGCAACTCAGAAATACCGATGACCTGCCTGCATTAACTTAAACCAACTGGTCTCCACGATTCCCGATGCGGTT
>NZ_JAWRXI010000086.1:0-351 GCF_046535075.1 Brevibacillus sp. SIMBA_040 | reverse complement strand
GGTCGTAGATCGTTGACCGCCCAAGGCCGATACGCTCGATCAGTTGCTTCAGGCGCAAAATCCTCGGGTAGAAAACGGCTTCTGTATTTGTCACTTGCCTTCTCGTCATGTGTTGGGAATGACGCGACTTTAGGCCACCCTCTCCCTGGACTTAAGGTTCCAGCGCCCAGTATTTTTTTTCGGCGAGTCGAACACCTGCTTTGACTGGGTCAGAGGGCGTGCTGCCTCCAATAGGAACCAAGTGCGTATACGAGGAACTAACTCTGCATGTTTTTTGACTGACAAACGCTGACCGTTGGGGGTGGGACGACCAACTGCTTTCGCTCCAAATGATTTTGAAACTCATTACAC
>NZ_JAWRXI010000041.1:0-9093 GCF_046535075.1 Brevibacillus sp. SIMBA_040 | reverse complement strand
GGAGCTGACGAATACTAATCGGTCGAGGACTTATCCACACTCTTAGCAATCATGCAGATCCAGTTTTGAAGGAACGAGCTTGCCATCCGAGAAGGATGGTTTTTTTGTGCAGATACAGCTCCGCCAAAAGGAAACACCCGAGGCGAGAAACACTTCGGGTGTCATATATGGCTACCTGGTTGCTGAAGAGGGAGTATAATGCGAAAGATTGCTCCCGTAAATACTCCGTTTTTAACTTCGATTGTTCCCCCAGAGCGCTCAATAATTGCGCGAGTAATCGCAAGACCCAATCCAACGTCTCCATTTTTACCTTTGACAAAGCGATGAAACAGATGAGGGAGCAAATCTTCAGGAATTCCATCTCCATCATCGATTATTTCAATGGTCACAAAGCGTTTTCCAGATTCGATCTTAATTTCAATCTGCTCGGTTGCGTGGCGCAGGGCGTTTGCGATTAAATTCAACAGCGCCTGCAAAATTTTACCTTCATCTACATATACGAAGCCATCTTCACCATAAGTACGAATTGCGATAGCTATGTTTTGTTGGAGTTTTATAGGATGTAATCGTTCGACTGCACGATTGACCAGATCTATAGCAGAATGAGTCGCAGGATGAAATAAATCCTCTTCGCTCTCCAGTTTTGCCAAAAGAGTAATTTCGGTCACGATATGCTTGATTCGATTCGTTTCAGAAAAAATGACATCTAGGCCCTTATGAGCTGCGTCATCTGTAAAAATACCATCACGTATGCCTTCTGCATAGCCTTGAATCGACATAAGAGGAGTCTTTAACTCATGGGATGCATTCTGTAAAAATTGGCGTTGAATTTCATGAAAGCGATCCAGCTCCTGCGCCATGGAGTAGACACTTTCTGATACTTCGGCAATTTCCCCACGTGCCGGAACCAATTGGACCTCAGAGAAACGGCGAAACTGTACTTTTTTAATTTCCTTGGTCAATCTGCTTAGAGGCCGTACCATGCTTCTCGTGATAAAAAAGCTGAGTAGAATAGCCGATCCAACTCCAATTAAGAGGATGACGATAATTTTTTCGGTAAGCTCCATGCGGACTTCCTTTAATCCGCGAACAGGAGAAGCAAGAATGAGCCGCTGTTTCTCATCATTTTTCAGACCAAGGCTAACAACGACATAATCATCCCCGCCAACAAGCCAAATATTTTTATCCGTGCGTTTTTCTGCCTTCCGTTCCAGTGCTTGCAGCCATTGATTCAAATTGGATGAGGGGAGAGACGTGTAAAGCACTTTTTTCTTTTTGCCAAGCAGCAGAATTTCTACTTTGCGATTAGAGACCAAAAGCTTATCCAGCTCGGCGATATCCTCCGCTTCAAAAGCCTCGTCGGAGTGTTTGATCTTTTCAATCCAAAACTGTCCTTTTAGCGTCAGCTCTTTTTTTTGCTGGGTAATCAAGTTATCCAGGAGGAAGGAGTGAATTAAGGTAGCAGAAATTCCGGTCACAATGATAAGCAGTGCAGCAAACATCAGGGTAATGCGTGATTGGAGATTCATCCTTCACGGTTCCCTTCTGTCATACGCAAACGATATCCGAAGCCCCAAACGGTTTCTAAGGGCAGATGATCCAGCTTTTTTCGAATACGGCGAATCAAATCATCTACGACCCGGTCACTACCAAAGTAATCATCGCCCCATACGAGGGTAAGTAATTCATCACGGGAAAATGCTCGATTGGGATGCTCAGATAATAGCGAAAGGACTTGAAATTCTTTTGCAGTAACCTCAACTTCGGCTCCAAGAGAAAATACTAATCGTTTTTCTTTATCTAATACAAGTAAACTGCTGACGGGCTGATCATTTTCTAGCGACGTGGTTTGTTCTCCACGACTATTCATTCGCTCCCAACGACGTAGCGCCCGGTTCACACGAGCTACTAATTCACGCGGACTAAAAGGTTTGGTTAAATAATCATCACTGCCCAGCTCAAGCCCTAATATTTTGTCTACCTCTTCATCACGAGCGGAAATCATAATGATGGGCGTCTCTGATTCTTTTCGAATACGCCGACAAAACTCATATCCATTCATGCCGGGCAGCATGATATCAAGCACCCACAAATCAGGAGGTTCTGTTTCATTTAAATGAATGGCTGCTTCAGCAGATTCTACGCCCTGGGTTATGTAACCTTCCTTTTGTAGATAAGCTTCTACAATTTGGCGAATATTGGGGTCATCATCAACAATGGCTATATGAAAGGGTCTCATAACATTCCTCCGAAAACCTCAGATTCATCTGTTTATTGTACAACAGATAGGGAGTGCCTCAGGGGATTCGAACCGTTTTCCCATACTTTTCCCACACTTTACGGTCATACAAAAAACAGCTCCGTCAATCATGGAGCTGTTTCGTGCTTACATTATGAAAGGAAAGGAGACTATTGGAGTGCATCGTAGATCGAAGCTTTTTGGGACAAGATTTCATTTTCGATATCAGTCCACTGTTCAAGCAGGTCGATCGCTTCTGTTAGGGATGTACTCCATGTATTGTCGCCATTTTTGTAGGCTTCCTTGGTCACCTTCATTTTGTCTTTGTACTGTTGTTTGATCTGTGTTGCTTCTTCGCGGTTTGCTTTTTTTGCTTCCCGGATCGGTTTAATTTCCGTCATCGGTTCTTTTAGCTCTTGGTGCAGAGCTTTTACTTGTGCTAGCTCAGACTCGATTGGTGCCAGCTTGCTCTTGATTGCTTGATGATTCGCTTCGATAGCAGCTTTCAATTCTGCCACCTTCGCTTTGTCTTTAGCGGCTTTGGCCTCTTTCAGTTGCACCGTGAGCGCCTTGTTTGTTTCGCGGATTGGCTTGATTTCCTGCATCGCATTTTTAACAGCAGCACGTACTTCCTCCGGTACACCACTACGAACCGATTCCCACATGGCTTTGTTTTGGCTTGTTTGAGCCTTCAGCTTTTCATTCAAATCCTTCTTGATCGTCAAGAGTGATTGCAGTTCTTGATATTCTGGAGTTTGTTTAAGCTTCTGCGTCTGGGCAGGCTGTTCCTCAGCATGGATAATGCCTGTTCCACCTGCCAACAAGCTAGCTGTCAGTAACGATACAGAAAGAATTTTTTTCATCTATGTTTCACTCCTTCAATGATTGATTCCTACATCATCAAAGATAGACAAGAAATGCGAGAAAAGTATGGGAAAAGAAAGGGGAATTCATACATATGTGAAGCTTGTACATCTTACAGCATTGTAAGGCTACTGCAAGCCAAATCGATGGCAGAGATATGCCCGGGCTTGTACAATTTAGGTATCAGCAAAACGGGGGGATACATCATGAGAAAACTCATTCATATGGTAGCTATCGCATTGGGACTGCTTGTAGATGCCAAATTAACAATTCAATCCTCCGAAATGGAGACAATCGTCAAGCTGTAATAGATATTGTATAAGCGCCGGTATGTCGGTGTCTTTTTTATTTGGATTTGAAAGTTAAGTTCATGCATTGACTTTTCCAACTTAATATATGATATTGTATATAAATATAGTTTTCGGTGTCGTATGGGAGTGTGTACAATGTCAGAGATAAAACCGTTATGGACAAGAGATTTTGTCATATTGGCCCTGTCTAACTTTATGTTGTTCGTGGCTTTTCAAATGCTGCTGCCTACGCTTCCTGTGTATGTGACCGATATGGGTGGAGATCAACTCGCAGTTGGGCTTGTTATCAGCCTGTTTACCGTGTCAGCATTGCTTATTCGTCCGTTTACCGGGAAGGCTTTGGATACCATCGGGAGAAAGCCAGTTCTTTTGCTGGGATTGGCCATCTTTTTACTAGCCGTATCCGGATACTACTGGATGGTGAGTGTGGCTTTGGTTTTAGCTATTCGCTTTATTCACGGGATAGGTTGGGGGATTGTGACTACCACATACGGTACAATCGTCTCTGACATTATTCCCCCAGAGCGTAGCGGTGAGGGGATGGGGTACTTCGGGATGTTCAGCAACCTGGCGATGGCCTTTGGTCCGTTAATCGGTCTCTGGGTCTCCCAAAACTGGGGATATGGCTGGCTGTTTGCGATATCTGCAGGGTTGACCGTACTTGCAATGATTTTATCCAGGCTGGTTCGAATCAAGGTATTACCTGCTGTGAATCGCCCACGTACGAGTATTTTGAGCGGCTTGATAGAAAAGGCAGCGCTGTTTCCTTCTCTCTTGAATTTATTGATCGGGTTTATTTATGGCGGGATTTTCAGCTTTATTACGCTGTTTGGACTTGAGGTTGGGATTGAAAATATCGGGTTGTTCTTTTTGTTCAATGCGATTGCTTTGATGGCGGTTCGTCCTTTGGCAGGCAAGCTGTTTGATCGCAGGGGACCAGTATGGATTTTGCTGCCGGGAGCAGTTATTCTTGGAGTGGGCTTGCTTCTCTTGTCATACAGCACCACAGAAATGGAGCTGATCGTGGCGGCAATCCTGTTTGGAATCGGGGTAGGCTCCGTTCAGCCATCCTTGCAAGCGTGGACGATCAAGCGAGTGAATCCAAACAGAAGGGGCGCGGCAACCGGGACATTTTTCTCTGCTTTTGATTTGGGGATTGGCGGAGGCGCAATGATCTTGGGGGCGATTGCCAAAGCCACCAGCTTTGCTTTGATGTATCGTTACTCGCTGGTTGCGCTTGCCCTATACTTGATCATCTACATCGTATACTTAAGTCGGCAAGCCAAAAAGGCGCAAGGAGCCGAGACGCTTTCTTCATGAAACGTCTCGGCTTTTTCTGTATGAATAGATGGGGGGGCAAATGACAAACAATAAGTGAATGTCCAAACAGCAATGGAATAAAATTGAAATAGGGAGAATCGATTGATCGTGCCTGATTTCTTGGACGTGCCCTCTCTCTATATGGTATAATAACGTATTGTGATAACCAGTTGGAGGTTTACCCTTTATGGCAGAAGAAACTGCTCGGTTTCCCAAAGTCGATATTAGCCAAGAAATGAGAGAGTCGTTCATCAGCTATGCGATGAGCGTTATCGTCAGTCGGGCTTTGCCTGATGTGCGTGACGGATTGAAGCCTGTACACAGGCGTATTTTGTATGCCATGCATGACATGGGCCTTACTCCTGACAAAGCGTTCCGTAAGTCGGCAAACGTCGTCGGGGAAGTAATGGCGAACTATCACCCGCACGGTGACTCTTCGATCTATGAAGCGATGGTTCGTATGGCCCAAGATTTTAACATGCGCTATATGCTTGTTGAGGGGCAAGGAAACTTTGGTTCTGTAGACGGTGATCCGGCAGCGGCCATGCGTTATACAGAGTCTCGTTTTTCCAAGCTCTCGTTGGAGCTATTGCGTGACATTGATAAAGAAACGGTCGATTTCATTCCGAACTATGATGGGCGTAAAGAAGAGCCGGTCGTATTACCTTCCCGTTTCCCTAACCTGCTATTGAATGGTGCTTCAGGGATTGCGGTAGGTATGGCGACCAATATTCCACCGCACAATCTGACGGAAGTAATTGATGGCGTAATAGCCATGATCGACAATCCGGATATTACGATACAAGATCTGATGAAGATCATCAAAGGACCGGATTTCCCTACTGCTGGTGAGATTCTCGGCTACAGTGGTATTCGTCGAGCCTATGAAACAGGTCGCGGCTCAATTATCATGCGTGCGAAGACATTGATTGAAGAGGATAAAGGAAAGCCGCGCATTATCGTAACGGAGATTCCTTTTCAGGTCAATAAAGCACGACTTGTCGAAAAGATTGCGGAGCTCGTGCGCGAAAAGAAAATTGAAGGTATCACAGACCTGCGCGATGAGTCTGACCGCAAAGGCATGCGCATTGTTATGGAGCTGCGTCGTGACGTAATTCCAAAGGTTGTCTTGAACAATCTGTTTAAGCATACCCAAATGCAGACGTCGTTTGGGGTAAATATGCTGGCACTTGTAGATAGTCGCCCGCGGGTACTGAATCTGCGTGATATGCTGTATTACTATTTGCAGCATCAGCGCGTTATTATCCGTAGAAGAACAGAGTACGATCTGAAACAAGCTGAAGCACGCGCTCATATTTTGGAGGGCTTGCGGATTGCGCTTGATCATATCGATGCGATCATCAGTTTGATTCGTTCTTCGCGAACGGGAGAAGAAGCTCGTGAAGGACTCATTTCGAATTACACTCTGAGCTACGAACAAGCGCAGGCCATTCTTGATATGCGTTTGCAGCGCTTGACCGGTTTGGAGCGGGAAAAGATTGAGAACGAGTACCAGGAGTTAATGGTGAAAATTGCGGAGCTGCGTGCGATTCTTGCTGATGAAGGAAAAATCTACGCGATCATTCGCGATGAGCTGTCCGAAATCAAAGAGAAATTTGGCGATGCTCGCCGTACTGTAATCACGTTTGACGAGAATCATATCGAGGATGCAGATTTAATTCCAGAAGAAGATGTGGTCATTACGTTGACCCATGATGGATACATCAAGCGTCTCCCTGTTTCTACGTACCGTGCACAAAAGCGGGGCGGAAGAGGAATTCAGGGACTCGGAACCAAAAATGACGACTTTGTTGAGCATCTGTACATCACCAATTCCCATGACTACATCATGTTCTTTACTAGCAAGGGCAAGGTGTATCGTCTGAAAGGCTATGAGATTCCAGATTTGAGTCGAACAGCCAAGGGAACTCCAATTATCAATCTCATCCAGATTGAAAAAGGAGAACGTGTGAGTGCGGTAATCCCTGTCAAAGAATTTGATGAGGAACACTATCTGTTCTTTGCAACGAAAAAAGGGATTATCAAGAAAACAACGCTCGAATCATACGAGAATATTCGCAGGGGTGGACTGATTGCGGTCAATCTGCGCGAGGATGATGAGTTGATTGGCGTTCGTTTGACAGATGGTCAGCAGGAGATTATCATGGGCACGCACAAAGGGATGTCTGTTCGCTTCAAAGAAAGCGACGTTCGCATGATGGGACGTAACGCTACTGGAGTGAAGGGAATTACCCTTGATGATGACGATGATGTAATCGATATGGACGTGATCAAACCGAATGCAGAGGTGTTGATCGTTACTGCAAATGGTTACGGTAAGCGGACACCAGTCGATGAATATCGCATTCAGTCGCGTGGTGGTAAAGGGATCAAGACGCACAACGTAACAGAGCGTAGCGGTCCTGTAGTTGGCTTGAAAGTGGTAGAGCCAGAAGAAGATCTGATGATCATCACGACTTCTGGAGTTATCATTCGTACGGAGATGAAGGGTATTTCCGTAATGGGTCGTTATACGCAAGGCGTCAAGCTGATTCGTCTCTCAGAAAACGAGCAGGTAGGCTCTGTAGCCAAATGCCCGCCTAACGAGGATGAAGATATAGAAGACGAAGCTACCGAAGAGCTGGTAGAGGGTCAGGACAATAACGAACCAAATGATAACGAACCAAATGATAACGAACCAAGTGATAACGAACCAATAGAAGAATAGGTAAGAAAGTGTGAATAGGCGCTCCGTCCAAGGGGCGTCTTTTTACGTTTTCAGGAAAAGAATAAACTTCTCTGATGCTTTTTACCTGCCAAATGGTTTGAAGTTGGGGTAGAATTGGGAAAAGAACACTATATCATTTTAATCATGGTGGATCGGATGGTGACCAATTTGCCCATCGTGGAAGTGAAACAACTAACCATTGGAGCGAAACTGGCGGAAGAAGTTTACACTTCGTTGGGGGGAATCCTTTTTACAAAAGGAACCGCCTTAAACGAAAAGGAAATAGAGATTCTTGATGCATTTATGGTCAAGCAGGTCCCAATAGAGGATGTAAATGTATCCTCGGGCGAACAACAGACAGAGCAATCTCCTGAAGAACAAAGTGTGGTTTATGAGAAGCTCAGTCCAGAAAAAACTTCATTTCAGCAGACCTTTGATAAAGCAGTCTCGACACTGAAAAATTTAATGATTCGCGTACAGGGCGGCAATAACATTCCTGTAATGGAAGTGCGGGAGGTCGTTACTCCGATCGTTATGCAGTTCCAGAAGCAACCTGAGGTATTGCTTTCCATGCGCAGTTTTTCCCGGTTGGACAGCTATGCGTATGAACATGCGATTGCAGTCGGGATCATTTCCTATATGATCGCTAAATGGACTAAGGTGCCTGAAAAAGAGTGGATGCAGGTTGCATTAGCCGGAACGTTGCTTGATATCGGAAAAACAAAGCTTGATCGGCGTATTATTCAGAAGCCAGGTAAATTAACGGCAGAAGAGTTTGAAGAAATGAAAAAACATACGGTGTACGGATATCAGATTATTAAAGCCTCGCATGGTTTGAGCGAAGGTGTGGCGCTGGCGGCCTTACAGCATCATGAGAGAGAGGACGGATCTGGCTATCCATTGGGACTACCGGGTACAAAGCTGCATTTGTACAGCAAGATCACAGCGGTAGCAGACGTATACCACGCTATGTGTTCAGATCGTGTTCATCAAAAAGCACTTTCTCCTTATCTGGTTGTTGAACAGCTTGTTCAAGACAGCTTTGGAAAACTCGACCCAACTATCGTTCGGACTTTTGTAGAGGGAATTACGCAATTTGCTGTAGGAACTGTGGTTGAGCTAAGCGATGGGACCATTGGCAAGATTGTATTTACAGATCGAAATCAACCGACTCGACCAATGGTAGAGACGGGGGGAAGAATCATTAATTTGGTGGATACTCGCCATTTATCGATAACGAGAGTATTAGAGCAATAAGTAGTGAAAGGGCGTGAGTTTACTTGCGCTCTTTTACTTTATTTAAAAAAGTTTAGTATAAATACAAAAAGGGTATTGTATTCGTACGAAGGACATGGTAAGATACATCTTGTCGCTTCGAAAAGAGGCACACTAGCAAGAAGAAAACGAAAAACATAGTGTTGACTTCTTGATAGCTGTTTGATAAAGTATTGAATTGTCGCCACTGAGCGAGAGAAATGCTTTTGAAAAAAACTCTTGCAAAAACGATTGCAATGAGATATACTAGGAAAGTCGCCTAAAGAACGGGCGCGAAACAAAATGCTCTTTGAAAACTGAACAGCGAAAGCGTTAATGAGTCTATCATTAAATGATTTGCCAGCTTTGAACCAGTA
>NZ_JAWRXI010000085.1:0-352 GCF_046535075.1 Brevibacillus sp. SIMBA_040 | reverse complement strand
CCCGAAGCTGTCGCTGGACTTAATTTCAGAATTGGCAGCACCAAGGATCTAATTGGAAGTAAAGAAGTCATTTTTTACCCGGGTAATACTGAGCTAACTAATATCAACATAGGAGTAGTAGGCGATCTAGGGACTGGAAAAACGCAATTACTGAAATCACTCGTTTACCAGATGGTAAAGCAACCAGAGCAAAACCGAGGAGTGGCTCCTAAGGTCTTGATTCTGGATTACAAGCGGGATTTCAGCGACAAAGAAGATAACTGCCAGTTCATTAATAAGGCTAAGGTTAAGGTCGTATCTCCTCACAAGATACCTCTGAACTTATTCGCGACAGGCGGAGATAATTCCAATC
>NZ_JAWRXI010000040.1:0-11638 GCF_046535075.1 Brevibacillus sp. SIMBA_040 | reverse complement strand
CATAAAAATCTCCCAACCTTTCTAATACTAATTGTAGTTTAGAGGTTGAAAGTTTACACAAATTATTTTACAGACTCATAGATTCTCTTTTTTTAAAATTTTCATTGTCAAACCTCCAAAGCTACATTGATGGTTATCATTTTATTTGACTAAAATGACTTTCAAGTGACAATGAAGGTGACAAGTTGGTCACTTACAGAGCGCTACTAAATCACTTTCTTATAAATTTAATCTGTACCTCGCACCCGCTGATAAACCTGTTCCACCGTCCATCTCACAACTATTAGGTGAAAAAAGACGCTGAAGAGCCGATTTGAGAAGGCGCTAGACGATACGATCGTTGAGTTGCCAGAATGACATACTCACAATGAGAAACCCGTCCAAGCGTCGTGCCAGGCGGGTTCTTTTATGCTTATCCACGCGCTGGAAATTACTCGTAACTAACTTTCATGATATCCATGAACGGAATCTTCCTTGTTGCTCCGTTTTCCTCTACATAAACTAACCTTGTGCGCGAATCGAGGACGGTTATCTGCCCACGTACTTTTTCAGCCACGCCCCACACTGTTAGCGCCCTTTCGTCCCCATCATCTTTTGCTTCTACAAGCTGACTCTCTAATTCTTCTAGCTCAAATTCATCTCTTGTTGGCCTTTTTGGCGTGTTTGCTTTTGCCACTTGAAGCACCTCCTAGCCTTTCACGTCCGTTATCTTATCTAAATCTTCCCATTGACTCTCTTGTTAGTTCACTAGCTTGATCCGTCTTCCATTCTGGTCAATCCATTTCACTGCACCCCACATGCTGCAGATGGGTTCCCAGTTCTCCTTTAATCGGATTCCACCAAGACACTGTGATGGCATAATCATCACCCTTCCTTAATGAAATTCTTACAATTCTTAAATTATGCTTTATCTTCCAAATCCTATAATCTCTTAGAGTCTTATCTCCAAAATCTAAGCAGTCATCCGCAATTTCTCCATCTAAAAAAAATTCTATCGTGTAATCCCCAATGTGCTCTTCTAAGTACATAATATCAGTAGAACAAAACATAACAACGTGTTGGGAACCAAAGTTTAGTCTAAGGGATATTGATCTCTCAGAAACACTAATAAAATCATCATACAACTTGCCCTGAAACGTTGCATGATTGTCATCCTTATTTTCCTCTTTCCACTTTTTAAAGCATTTCCAAAAATTTTCGATAGTTAAATTTATTGCATTGTGTTTCTGTTCCCATTCCAATAAAGTTATGGCATTCATTTAGTTCACCGTCCAAAAATGTATAAGAAGAAATATTTATATCTGTATACCACTATACTTCCAGTTTATTGCTCTTAGTATGTCATCTTCTATAAAACGACTACCTTGTTTGCAAGTATGGAGGATGTTCACCACTTCCTCCCCTGGCAGACATTCTTCCGCGGCTAACCTCATAAATAATCTGGTAAATACCACTTTCTTCTCTCTTACGCCATCTTTCCGTGAACACCACTTTATATGTTTCCTTCTCAGCCGTTTCCTCTACCTCTGTTTCCTGTTCTACGTCATAACCTTCAATTTGCAATTTAATCACACCTTCTTTACTTGGGAACCTGTCGATGGTGCTGGTAGCAAATTGTACAGCATCTTTTGCAGTATACGGCGGCTTCGGAGGAGCTGTCGCATAGATCGTACCCACTATAAGAACAAACAGGAGTATAGGGGCAATGAAAGAGATTACTCGGGTCTTCATCTTAAGGGCCAGGATGGTAGGCATTATTCGATCCAAGCTGAAGAAAAGGACAGCCGCTCCTCCACCCATGATACTGAATAGTGTAGACTCAAGCACGATTCCAAAGCAAAGTCCAAAGACGACCTGAAGCGTACAGGATATCATCGGCTCAGCGCTGCCCTTTATTTTTAACGTCACAAAAATTGCTTCGATAAGCGATGAAACTAGAATTCCATATAAAAAAACGGCAGGAACTGCGTATAACGCAACTAAGAAAGCCGATGACATATAGTTTCCTGCTGCGTTCCAATTGGCTCCTCCTAAATTAGTAAAAAACAAGGACACAAAAAGGACAATTGTCCAGGAAGTAAAATAGGCAACTGTCAGCTTTCGGACAAGTATTTGCACAACTTTCAATTTTGGCATAAGATCCCCCATTAAGAACTAGTAAGCCATAGTCCGTAAGCGATTAAGCTTTTTGTGTTCTTCATTTCTTCGGTCACGCCTGGATCCTATTTGATGCTCAGCACAGGCAAGGTAACCAGTATTGACGAAATGTATGCTCGCTTACTGTTAATATTAGGTATATTGTAACACTTTTAAATAGAATAAATGGTACAATATAACAAAAACGTAAAGCGCGTAGACAATTTTGAAATTTGCCATGCGGAAACCAAGCTAAAAAAGAATTTCAGTCGGGCCAGCGTAAAACGACAGATAGTTCACTGTAAAGATATAAGGACACATATTCCTAATTGAATCGGTGATTATGTTGAAATTTCGGTTACTTGTAAGAGACAAACAAATCGACTACGATGTTTGGCTGGGAAGGCATCATTTTTATTATGCTAGAATAGAAACACCCTACATAGAAAATCATCCAGATTATAACGTTTATACTTTTAAAATTCGAACACCTGCTGGAGAGGTACTAACATCAGAGGATTTTAAACGCAACTTTACTAACTATACCGATTGTCATGATTACGTAATCAAATGGATCAAAGATGCGATTGAAAATGAGAAAAAGTTAAAAGAATGTAGCCATCTACACCAGAGTAGTATGACTTAAAAAAATTGGCCCCCCTGGATTTTACAAGGAGGGGCTCACCTTTAGGCTCCGTGATTACCGGCAGATATAATAGGTTCGTAGGAGCGTTCTCGATCCGGTACAGAGCTAGATCTACTGCATCTTTTCCGACTCCCGGATGCTCAGAAACCATAACAGCAGTATACCAATCACGCGAGTTTGTCTTGATTCGCATAGACGCCCACCCTTTAGAAACATGCTTAGCTGTAAGCAGTAGCCCGCCTTTCAACAAGACGCCTGTGCCGCCACCGCCTACATCCACATGGACACTAGCAGCCTGTGTGAGCTTTTCAATTTCTGCCCATGACTTCGGCTGCTTTACTGGCTTCTCTGCTCCAGTTTTGATGTCTCCATTACTGAACCAGTCGTTGCCAGCTTTTTCGCCATGTTTTGGATGAGCAAGGCCGAGTAGTCGCCTCGTAGCGTCCTGCCTTCGAATGCGTTTTCTGTCCAATATGCTGGAGACTGAATGACTTGTTCGCTTTGAAGAACTTTCAACGCCTCTTTTGTCTTCTCGTCTGCTTGTTTATTCACAGGTTTCTCAACAGGTTTAGGATTATTTTGTGCTTTGGTAAAGTAATCATCCAGATAAATAACTGGCTCGAAACAATTTTTTTCGCGATTCGCGATCCAGCCGAATTGTGGCGACGAACTTTTGCAAATCTCATAGTGTAGATGGCTTCCAGTACTCTGCCCAGTGTTACCCTGACGCCCGATCAATTGTCCCTGCCTTACTTTATCGCCGACTTTTACTGCAACACTGTCCAAATGCCCATAACAATTCAAATGGACCGTTTCTGGATCGCGGATTGCCACAAACAATCCCATAACCGCCGAAACCACTTCCTGCAACGCCTTCCTTTTCATGGATGACTTCTCCGGCTACGAAAGCGTTGGATCGGTACTTGATGAGTTTTGACCAAATCGATGCCTGTATGAAATTCACGATTACCATTGATCGGGTCTGAACGCCAGCCGAACGTCGATGTTACCCGGTACTCTTGCATAGCAGTAATCACTTTTGATCACTCTCCCGCCACTGGAATGTTCTTTTCATGCCACTATGGATGCCAATTGTTCCAAGCGCTTCAACGAAGACCAGCTTGCAGCCTCCAGAAAGTCTCCATGAAATAAAACCGTGTTACCTAGATTAATTGCGACCGCCAAGAAGACCATCGCCAACGGAATGAGACTATTTCGGTACCAATCCTGTCCTTTCAACCATCTTCCGATAGCCATAACAACGGCAATTACTAACCCAGTTTTGATCATTTTACATCTTCCTCTCTGTATTTACTCCCCGCCGTCTAATCAGTTCAGTCTGTGATGGGCTTGCTTTGCAGACTCTTCTAAACGAGTAACGCGCTCCGATAGCGCATCAAATTTTTGACCCTGAGCTCGTTGTTCAAGCCTAATATCATCCACGCTACGTTTAAGGTAATCCACGTCTGCGCGCTGCATCGCGTCTCTGCTCTTCTGTCATGAAGCCAATGTACTTTTCAAGTTTCTCCAGCTCCTTCACTTTTGTCGTGTAGCTTTATGCTTACTCCGTCCTTGCCTTGTTTCACTTCGTTTATTAGCGTTCCGTTGACCTCTCCACTATCCCTGATAGCAACAAAATTGCGCTTGTAGGTCATCTGTTCTCCTGTCTTTGGATCGTTAATAGGCATGCCTTCTTCGGTGAACATTGGCACCTCTTGCTGCCCAAACTCCACGTACTCTGCAATGTCAGCAAAGGCTATCCTCGAAGGTACTCCATGACAAAAAGCCTCTGCTTATCAGTCAGAGACCCTTCTTCGTTATCTATTTCTGATAGTGGATCGATATGTTCCTTTGCTTGTTTGGAACGTTCCGTATCTTTTGGAACGTTTGGAGCGTTCTGTTCCGATTGATTGGAACGTTCCGTTGGCTTTGGAACCATATCCGGTTTCTTTTCTGCAGGTATTGAAGCCTCTTGAAGCAACACCTTACGTGGTGAGCTGCCCTCATACGGTCCTACAATACCTTTCTGCTCCATCATCTTAACTAGCATTGCTGCACGGGTATAGCCAATTCTCAAGCGTCGCTGTAGGAGACTGGCAGAGGCTGTCTGAGCTTCTACAACAATACTGACGGCTTGATCATACAACTCGTCTTCTTCTAGCACGATCTCGGGCATTTGAGCTTTACTGCTCGGTAACTCCCACTTGTCCTTATTCTTCCATCCTCGGACAGTGCCTTCCGAAATGTCGAGTTGATCCGCGAAATCCTTCAGCTTGATTTCGCCATTAGCCTGCTTCCATATCTCGTATGCTTTATCTCTACTTGGATCTCTTGTTCTTGCCACTACATGATCACCACCACCTATTGAGTTTATTTACCAGTGCCCAAAGCATTAAATTATCATAATAATACTAAAAGTGAACATTCCGTGAATTATATTTGGAATCTATTTACATATAAATCAAATAAATGGTAAATTTAAATTGTTCCATAGATTACCAATATTGGGAGGCTATTATATTATGAAGAAGTTCGCTAGTGGTCTACTTGCTCTAACTCTTGTATTAGGTATTTCTACATCAGCCTTTGCAGCTGTTTACCAAGAGTATGAACCAAATAACAGTTGGGCAGACGCAAATTCTTTTTATCCGGCTCATGGTAACCAACTTAATGGTAAACTTGATAGGGATAATGGTGACAGTCAAGACAGATTCACCTTCACTGCTACACAAAATCAAAAGATTCGTTTTCAATTAACTTACTCCAAAGCAGGTGGACAACAATTTTTCTTAAAGTTTAAAAATGGAGCATCAACAACAGCAACCAAGGACTATGTCGATATTGATGTAGTGGCTGGAAAAGAGTATGCGTTCGAAGTTTACGGAGAGACTTTCAATTATGATTACAAAAAATTCGACTATTCTTTTTATTCCTATATACTCAATTAATATGATTCTCACGAGGTCACCAGAAATGGTGGCTTCTCCTTTTGTTATCCTCTCCTATTGACTTGCTCACTTCAAATTACTAATACTTAATTTGTTTTGCAAAAGAAAAAGCACCACGCAGGTGCCTTCAGATGCATCTCATCTATTTTAATCTTTCCATTATTTTTGTTGTTGGGAAATAGTCCATGTTATACTCATTCGTTTCTTTCTCTGATCGTTTCAAACTAACATTTCCGACTTTTACATACTCTATCGTCAATACTTCCCAGCCTTCTTTATCTAATAAGGCATCAGACGCTCGACTATAGGAAGTTACCGCCAAATCTTTTGCTGATAGTAATTTGTTGGGCGCTAATTCGATAACTCCTTTAATTTCTCCATTCTCAAAAGACAAGCTGGTTATTTTATCTTTCTCTCCTAGCGCTGAGTATTCGAGGATTTCTTTAATTTTATTTACATCAAATTCATCCTTTTGTTCAGGTTCGCCCTTGGCATCGGTCGCAATTGTGCTATTTGTTTGACCCTCATTTGGATTTGAAACCCCCTTCTCTGTCTCTTCGCCAACGGATACTTCCGTTGAATTAACATCCATAACAGGGGTCTCCTTACCACCACATGCTGTTAATGCAACAAATGACATGAATGCAACAAAAACTACTAACTTTCTCATAACTCGTATATTCCCTCCTCTTGTATATACTTTGACACTAGGTAAGATTTTCCTGTTGCCATGTATCCCCTGTCCGGTATATCCCAACAGAGTAATCTACTGAAAGATAGGTCACCACCACTATTGTTGGAGTTGTTTTGCAAAAGAAAAAGCACCGCGTGGGTGCTTTAGCAATATTATTGACAGTTGATTTACGGTGTTGTAATTGTCCCGTTAACTTTCATTTCATTTGGTCCATCATTCGCCAGCCTAATTCCATAACGTCCTGGTTGAAGAGGCGTTGTTGTAAAGGAAAAGCTTCCGTTTCCATTAGAATCGAAGTAATTCCCAGTACCTAACCATTGGTCTGGGCCATAATATTCTAGAATTCTATAAGTTCCTTTAGCCCCACCAGTACTATTTTGTGTAAGATTCACAGTTACAGTCCCATTTTGAAAAACGTAAAACTCATACATTTCGTAATACCCTGATTTACCTTTAGGGGACAAAGATTTCGAAAACGTGTTTATTGCTAATACGCTTGCATTTGATGTGGCAACAGGTTCAGCCGCAAAGACACTTGAAGGTCCTACTGAAGGTCCTACTAAAGCAACAGCAAGAATAGAAAGAACAGCCGTTAGTTTTTTCATAACTACATCTCCTTCATTCTTTTTATCAACAACTCACACTTTACCAATTATACCAATATATTGCAAGTATTTTGTAATTTTTGGGTTAGTTTATACTTAAGAAACGAGGGGTTGCTGTTTCGTATGTAATCCCTAATCTGGTATGTTCCAAAAGAGTTAATTCGCGATTTTCTACAGTTCCGAGAGGGGTTCCCAAACTTGAAAACCGCTTTTAGTACATAGCAATAAAAAGAAAACAATTGCATGTTCCCTGCTACTATCATCGCAAGACTAGCGCGTTCAGACTCAAAATGTCCCCCTCTCGTAAGGTAACATTCGTCATCATCCATAGATTCGCTCAGGTACGCCATTGATAAGGGATAGACGGTATCTCCCAAGGGTTAGTGTTACCGCCCTTGACACAAGATTACCGGTTCTACCATTTCAAATCGTCCTGCCTTTTATCCCTGATTTTGTCCTACTTTTTGTCGAGGTTTTTTGGAGAAAAACATTTTACTTTTTGATTTTTACCCAAAACAAAAACCACCTTGAAGGTGGTTTCTGGTACTACTGTATTTAGCTAGATGAATTCATTTTTTCTTTTGGCAAGAAGTTGAACATGATTAAAAAGTTACGGAAGGATAATATTGTTGCATACGCGATGGGGATGCTTACAGGTAAGAAGATAAAGGCATAAATAGTTCCCCAAATTAAAGTTCCTTCGATGTTAACACCTACAAAACCTTCATCAATAGGTGTTCTAAGCCGCCCGCCTCTAACAATATATTCACCAAATATAGCACCAATAGTCCCGCTATACCAAGGCACAAAAAGACCAATCATAGTGCTTACTACTAAATGAAAAGATCTATTTAGCTTCTTCCGCTTTATAACAAAAATTATTGCCAAGACCATAAATGTAACTGAAAATGGAACAACTGTCGCAAAGTAAAGCCATAGCTCACCCCATATCGATATCAAACCACCAGCAAACAATTGTGCAAAAATCATAAACACGAAACTTATAATCAATGAGAGAATCGAACCATGGAAGAAACCAAAAAGACAAACTAGTATGGTCTTTTTCACGATGGATTGCATGATAATTCCCCCCAATAAAATGACCGTAACACAAAAATTGGATATTTGCGATTTCATTAACTTAAACCGAAGAGTTAATATAAAACTGCCGGTTAACGTAATAACATTTATAATAGGCAAGCAAAATCTATGGCCACTGTAGGCTTGTTTCAAGAAAAAGTAAAAAGGCACTCAGATCATACCGAGTGCCGTGGCAATTTGAAAGATTGCCTCTTTCTTTTTTGTGTAATATTGATCTTTTGTAAGTCCCAAATCCAAGTAAAAGTTAATGTCCTTTACCCTCGAAGTGCTGAGGTACTTCTCTTCAATGATTCGACGCTCAACCTCATCTAACGAGTAATACAACGCTCGTTCAATTTGGCGTGCCTTCAGTTCGCTTATTGTCTCTGTTTGCTGGAGACGTGGGAACAATTGGCCTATACCCTTCTCTTTTAGTTCCTGCTCATTCTGCACAGCAACACGGAGGGCTTTATATTCTTTTAATTCCTTTGCAACCACTTTTCTAACTTCCGTTTCGTTTACTGGTTGCAGAAAAGACAATTGTTCTTGTATCTGTGCGCTCATCTTCCAATTCCCCCTCGCGGTAAGCCCGTGATATAATATGGTTGTCGAACACATATTCTGGCTCCCGTTGGAGAGTGCTGCAAAAGTCCACTTTTTTCAGAGCAACAAAACAGCCAAAGAAAAACGAGCCTCTAGAATCGCTTCTAAGGCTCGTTTCGCGTTTAGGGAGACATATTTGTACCCCCTAAAATCTTTGCTTTTTTCAAAAACACCACTTTTGCAGGGCTCTCCCCGTGGGAGGGATTTTTTTCGACCCTGATCTAGATCCTCTGACCTTCACGGTTTCCTCTAGTGACGTAAGCATCGCTACAGTCAATTTTTTGGTGCCTGGACACTTAGAAATTCATAGAGTGCCCGGTAAAAGTGGTGGCGTTACGGTGACTATCACAGCCTTTGATGACAAAGGGGGAGTGACATTGACATCTTTCAAAGTCACTTTGGATTAGTCATTTCTGGAGCCTCACGTTCATGTAAAAGAAGAAATTCCATTAACGTCCCCTTGGGTTATCCCAGGGGGATATTTATTATAACTGAAAGCACTCTTCCTTCTTTACAAAATTACTGTTTTTTGTTTGCAACTTCCGCTATCTTTCAGTGCTTGGATTATAGACTTTCTTCAACCATGCAACTGAGATTCAAGACCACTCATTGCCTATCCGCAATCATGGATAGCTGATCCATTTACCTGTGTGGGCGTCGACGACTCCCGCATCTCCACAGATGCTGTAAACAAGCCGCGCTTTTGACTCCTCGCCCCCGTTTTCGTCATTAACTGGTAGAAAGTAGTAGAGATTTAGCGATTTTTTCACGGCTTGCTCCGTTTTTTTCGCGAATGCCATATCTACTCTTTGCATGTTATTATCGACAATTACGGGTGGGTGAATCTGCTGACCAGCAGTAGAACTATAGCCTGTTTTCGCGTTGACATGTATAATAAATGGTTCATCCTTAATCTGTATACCGTTTTTCAACCATCCAAAATATACTTGATAATCCCACCAATACTTCCCCCAATCGCTCATATCTCCGTCACGCGGTTGCGAATCAAGCATATAAATATCTGCTAGCTGATCACGGCGCTTTGTTTGTAGGAAATGGATTGCGCTTGCCTCTGCCTGCTCACGGGTTAACATTCCGTTCACTCCACTACCCTCTTTTGGAGCTGGAATAAGGGGCATTTCTTTCAAACTCTTGATCGGCTTCCTTGGTTTCGCCAACGCTCCTTTGCCATCAATCATCTCACCTGAAATAGCATCTACCAATTGCGGATCGGTGGGTAGATAATCATAGACCAACATGTATTTGGATTCACCATCTCCACTGGAAATGCTCTTATAATACATGGTTGGCTCCGTTTTTTGTTCCAACAGCTCGCGTGCCTTTTTTTCCGAAATGACTTGGCTTGTGTCGGGCAACTCTCCTTCATACCATAACCGATAGAAATTCAGAACTTTTCCGTCTCCTGCCACAGTCACACCAATCAAATTGTTCTTAAGAGGAAAACCATTCTCTACTCTCTGAAATCCAAAAAAATACGGTTCAGAACCATCGCTCTCATACATGCCTTCTTTTCGAGCCGTCAGCTTCGCTCGCTCCTCTGAAGGAATGACTTTTGTGAGAAACTGCAATGCTGCATCACTTGCGATTTTCTCCCTATTGGTTGTAGTAGGACGATTGGTCACGCTCTTGTTTGTATGATAAGCATACCCCTCCAACTGCCCTGAGACAGGATGAATTTTATACATGATACTTGATTCATCTGAATGAAAAAAATGAAGGAACCATGCGCCATTGGGCGTACGCAACGCTCCATACGGCTCGACGTACTCTCCCCAGCGAAACTCATAACCTAGGGGTATAGTAATCCATTTTTTAGCAAATTCAATAGCCTCTTGTTCTGAAAGAATCTTTTTTGATTTTTGCTCAGCCGCCTGTACCAGTGCTCTCCCATCTTCGATATTGCCTAGTACAAGTACTAATGAGATTAATAGAATTGACGATCCACTCCAAAATACTTTTTTACCTCTTTTCTTCATACACCTAATTCCTCCTACCCATGCTTTCTATTGATTCATTGGACAATTGCAAATTTGACCACATTCAATCATTTTCAATTATTTCCCTTCATTTCTTAATGTTATATTAAAATACATATTTCACAAAAGAAAGATATAAAGAGAATAGAAAGAAACATTACAAGCATATCTGTCCAGGTCCTGTAGTATTCCTGGTGATGTGTTCATCAACGAGGTGCTAACTTCGTTCGAAATAGGTTATCTTCCCCTCAATACCTATTGTGATAATAGATAACTCGCCTTACAATTTGGTTTATGTTACAAAAGGAGATATACAAATGACTGGACCTAAACAATATGAAATTGATATAGCATCAGAGTATCTTAAGGAATTATTAACTGAGTTGTCTTCAGTCTTAGAATTACAAATTGATTTTGAAGTTGTTAAAAAAAATTTAGTTCATTCTGGCTGGGATGATGATACAAAGTGAAAAGCAGTAATATTCCATAAACCTACACAGGATACGTTTATCCTTGTTGACTGTTATATTGAGGATCTTACCGATCAAATAGGTGTCGTGGATGTTATTGTTAGATGTTCAGAGAAAATTGAAATTGTACAAACAGTCTTACTACGATGGTACTCTCGGTGTTGGAAAAGGTATAAACGTTCCGATATTAATACCGAACTGATAAATAAATATGACAGTTCTTCCAGTCTACTTAATTGGATTAAAAATCATCAAAAGAGTTTATCCAAATGAACTTTGATCTGAGGTGAAATTATGCTTCCCCCTCCCCTATAAAAATGCTTGTTGTCTTTCTCTGCTTTTTCCTGGGGTCTGTCAAGATTTTTGTGTAAACTCAATCAAACGATATATGAAAAGGTTTCATCCCCCTAATTAGGACATCTTTTTCGGAGCCAACAGGGTCAAGGGCGTAAGGCGAAG